>JAIXQY010000023.1 GCA_027485485.1 Sphingomonadales bacterium
CCGACGCGCGACCGCGCGATGCTGCTCTATGCCTGGTGCCGCCACACCGATGATGTGATCGATGGCCAGGTGCTGGGCGAGGGCCGCAATGATGATCGCCGGCCGCCGGCCGAACGCCTTGCTGAAGTGCATTGGGAAACCGAACGCGCCCTGGCCGGCAATCCCGCGCCGGGCACGCCTTACGAGGCGCTGGCCATGGTGGTGGGCGAAACCCGGATGCCGGCGCGCTACCCGCGCGATCTGATCCACGGGTTCCGCATCGACATGGAGGAACGGCCGTTCCGCACCTTCGATGACACGCTCACCTATTGCTATCATGTCGCTGGCTGTGTGGGCGTGATGATGGCCATCGTGATGGGCGTGAAGCCCGATGACCGCCCGGTGCTGGACCGCGCCTGCGATCTGGGCATGAGTTTTCAATTGAACAATATCGCCCGCGACGTGGTGGAAGATGCGATGAACAGCCGCCGCTATATCCCCGATGACTGGCTGGACAGCGTAGGCCTGGAGCCATCAAATTTCGCCTTCCCGCCCTATCGCCGGCAATTGTCCCGCCTGGTCGCCCGGCTGGTGTTCAAGGCCGAGGAGTATGAGGAGTCGGCCCGCTACGGCACGTCGGCGCTGGGCAACCGCGCCGCCTGGGCGGTGCTGGCCGCGGCGCGCATCTATGGCGGCATTGGCCGCAAGGTGCGCAATCTGGAAGAGGCCGGGCTGGACCAGCGGGTTTCGACCAGCAAGGCCGAAAAGGCACAAGCGGTGGCGGCGGCGCTGGGCGATGCAATGGTGCGCGGCCGGCGCTGGCCGATGCCTGGACCTGTCCGTGAGGGCCTGTGGACGATGCCGGATTGACGGGCTAAAGGCGGGGGCGGGCCCCGATAGCGTCGTCTACTTCGCAACAGCAACGCTTCGGAGCTCTTCAATCAATATTGTTCGAGTGCCATCGCCAATATAGCGCTTCGCGTGCGGAAACCGGGCAACCCTACCCACAAACACCACGGTGAAGTCTCCCCACGGGGGTTCAGACTTGGTCCACCCAATGGCCTTGCTCGCGGCATCATCGAGGGCCTTGCACGTGTTTCCCAGGCATTCCAGCGACGCGTATTCGTCGGCGGCGAGCACAGCCTGGGTCCCGGACCGGCACGCCGAAAAGCGGCTGTTTTCGAAGTTGGTGAACCATTTGCAGGTGATTGTCTGGCGCGGACCAAAGCGTTCGCCACCAAATAGAATTTCTTCCGGTGCTGTCGGCGTTGCGGATGCTAGAGCTAGGGCGGCCAAAAGCCACATGATCCTGGTTCGCCTCCCTCGGTTGCCGTCTTACCGCGCCCAATGCTCCGCATTGTCGATCATGCCCATTTCCGCCTTCATCTTGGCCGAAGCCCGGATGCGCCCCCGCCCATCGGCCTCGAGCTGCGCTTTCAGCTGGCGGATCGGCGGCGCCCAGATGAAGCCGAACGACACCGTGCCATGCTTGGTTTCCACCACATGGTGCAGCCGGTGCGCCTGCACCACGCGCTTCATATAACCCCATTGCGGGTTCCAGCGGTGCTTCACCCGGCGGTGGACGAGAATATCGTGCAGGAAGAAATAGATGGCGCCATACATGGTGATGCCGGCGCCGATGGCAGTGATCATGTGCAGGCCATAATGGGTGCCGATCATCAGCAGGATCATCGATGGGATCGCCCCGGCCACGCCGAACCAGTCATTCTTTTCAAACGCACCGGTGCGCGGTTCGTGGTGACTTTTGTGAAGCACCCACAAAAACCCGTGCATCACATATTTATGGGAAACGATGGCCACCACCTCCATGATCGCCACCACCAGCAGGGCGATCAATATGCCCTGCCACCAATTCACATCGGCAAGCACGGGATACTGGGTGGACAGCGAGGCCAGATAATCAAGCATGGGTTCATCCTATAGCCAGCCGCAAGCAGATATGCATTAGAGGACTTGCCGCACCCCCCGGAGGAATCAGACCGTGTCGATCCGTTCTGCCCTGTTGCCCCTGATCGCCCTGCCGCTGCTGCTCACCGCCTGTTCCACCCCGGCGCAGCGCATCACCAAGAATCTGGCCGAACTGGGCGTGCCGCCGCGCCAGGCCCAATGCATGGGCGAACGGCTGGGCCAGCGGCTTTCGGTGGGCCAGTTGCTGCGCCTGCAGGAATTGAGCGGCATCCGCGCCGAACGGCTGCAGCGCATGAGCATCCGCGACATTGCCGCCAAGCTGAGCGACGAGAAAGACCCTGGCCTGGTGCTGGAAATCATCCGCGCCGGCGTTGGCTGTGCCTTCTGATCGCAGCCGGGGCGGCAAGCTGGGCCGCGTGTTGCTGGTGGCCGGCGGCATCGGGGCCGGCGCGCTGATCGGCGGGTTGTGGCCGGAAGCCAGGCCAACCGAAACCAATATGTCCGAAGCCCCGGCCTTCGCCACGCTCAACAACGGCCCGGCCGATGCAACGCCGTTGCCGTTCACCACCGACGCCGCACCGGAACCGGCCGCCGGCGGCGCGCTGTATTTCCGTTACTGCAGCGAAGCCCGCGCCGCCGGGGTGGCACCGATGGATCGCGGTGATCCCGGCTATGCCCCGCATCTTGATCGCGATGGCGACGGTGTCGCCTGTGAGCCCTATTTGGGCAAATGACGCACGCAGCCATAGTTGGCGCTTGCTATTAACGAAAAATAAACTAAATCGAAATGGAGGTGGGTGACCGATTCCGGTCTCCGCAACGAT
The DNA here is from genome assembly GCA_027485485.1 of Sphingomonadales bacterium. GTDB lineage: Bacteria > Pseudomonadota > Alphaproteobacteria > Sphingomonadales > Sphingomonadaceae > Sandarakinorhabdus. Next base: position 2,733 of record JAIXQY010000023.1, read on the forward strand.
GGAGAGATGCGCGTGCGGATGATCAGCATGATGGCCCTGCCTGTGGCGGCGGCTCTGGTCTGTGCCGCCCCGGCGGCGGCAACGCTCACGGTGAAGGCCACGGTCAACAGCTTTGCCAGCGCCGAAGCGGTGACATGGACGGTGGTGCGGCCCGGGGGCAATATCGTGCAGACCGGCGTGCTGGCGTCGCGCATGAACGCAACCGCCACCAATCGCGATGAACTGCTTGGCGGCGCAACCATGGCCGCCTTTCTGGCCTTCTGCATCGAACCGATGGAATTTGTGCCGGTTGGCACGACGGCGGACTATCAGGTGGTGACGCTGTCGCGCGCGGCAAGCGGCCTGGGCGGCATCGGCGCGACCAAGGCCAATCTGATCCGCGAATTGTTCGGGCGCTTTGCGCCAAGCGGCGGTGCCGGCACCATGACCGCGTTGAACAGCATCGCCTTTCAATTGGCGGTCTGGGAAATCGTCATGGAAACGCCCGGCAATCCGCTGAACGTCGAGTCCACCGCCACCAACAAGGGCAATTTCTACGCGGCCCGCACCCGCAACACCCAAGCGGCTTTCCTGTCGGCCAACAATTGGCTCAGACAGTTGGATGGCACTGGCCCGATGGCGACCAGGCTTGGGGTGCTGCAAAACGGCACATTCGGCGTTCAGGGCAGCGGTTCCCAGGATCTTCTGGTCTTCGGCGTGCCCGAACCGGCCAGTTGGGCCTTGCTGATCGCCGGATTTGGGCTGGTGGGCGCCAGCTTGCGCCGTCGTCGGGTGGCCGCCGTGGGCACCTGAAGCCGCTCAAGGCTCAGCCTGTTTGAACGGTCCAAGCCAGAACACGCGATGTTTTGGTCATAAGGAAGACTCACGAATGACCCGCCTGCCGATGATGATTGCCGCCACGCTCGGGCTGCTTGCCGCAGCGCCGGCGGCGGCCACCTTCACCATCAACGCCACGGCCGTCTCGCAACTCGGCGCGCAAGGCATGCGTCCGGTGTTTGGTGGGGTCAATTCCGGTCCCGTCGGCACGTCCCGCCTCAACATGCAGATGAACAGCACCAGCTATCCCAACGCCTTTCTGGGTGCCACGGCCGGCATTGCCGATTTCGTCGCCTTTTGCGCCGAGCCCGGGGTTGTGTTGACCATGGGCAGCGCCGTTCAATATGAAGTCGTCAGTCTCTCCCAGGCCTTGCGTGGCACGGGCGGCATCGGCCAGGGCAGGGCCAATCTGATCCGCGAATTGTTCGGCCGCTTTGCCCCCGGCGCCGGCTTTGGTGCCATGGACATGGTGACCAGCTCCGCCCTCCAGATTGCCACGTGGGAAATCATCAAGGAAAACCCGGCCAACCCGCTGTCAATCGACAATCGCACCGGCTCGGGCGGTGATTTCGCCATGTTCTATCCTGCCAACACCGGCAACAACCGAACCTCGTTCAACACGGCGCAAGCCTGGCTGGCGCAACTGGATGGCACTGGCCGGTTGGCCAGGGGCTTGGTGCTGCTGCGCAACGGCACGCCCGGCCTGTCCGTTGGCAGCCAGGACCTGTTGGCCTTTTC
>JAIXQY010000016.1 GCA_027485485.1 Sphingomonadales bacterium
CCAACAGCGAAGTGATCAAATACAGCGCCGGCGGCTTCCGCGATTTCACCCGCATCGCCGCCAGCGATCCGGTGATGTGGCGCGATGTGTTCCTCAACAACCGCGAGGCGGTGCTGGAACTGCTCGGCCGCTTCACCGAAGATCTGGTCGCCCTGCAACGCGCCATCCGTTGGGGCGATGGCGAGGCGCTGGAAAACCTGTTCACCCGCACCCGCGCCATCCGCCGCTCGATCATCGATTCAGGCCAGGATACGGATAAGCCCGATTTTGGCCGATAAGCCGGCCGGCGCCCGACTTTGGCCGGTAAACCGGCCGGGGCCTATTTCAAATCCTCCACACTCACCCAGCCGCTGGTGCCGAAACTGCCGGCCAGTTCGACAAATTTGCCGTCGCGCTTGCCGGTGGGTTTCAGGCTGGTGCCGGCGCGCAGGGTGCGCACCACTGCGGCAGCGGCGGCCGGGGTGGCGCGCATGGCCGTGTCCACCGCCGTGATGGCACCCGGCGCAGCACTGGCCACGGCCTGCACCGGCACGGCGGCGGCCTGCAACGCACCGCCTTGCGACACAACGGCATTGAATGCCTCGATGAAGGCTTCGGCCAGCATCTTGCCGTCCTTGCTGTCATAACCGGATTCGCTGGCACCGGTTGCCACCGCGCCCATGCCGCCAAAGCTGATGCTGCTTGATTTGGCGTCGCCGGAACCCGAAACAATTGTCATGCCGTTCTGCGGGCTGATCATGCGGATGCCGGCCGCCACGGTTTTCTTCTTGCCGCCCAGGCCGCCAAACATGCCCATCATGCCGCCCACACCGGGAATGCGGCCCAGCGCGCCCGATCGCACCAGCGCTTCGGTGGCGGCGCTCTTGGCCATGTCCACGCCCTTGTCCACCTCTTCCTTGGAGCCGGCGATGACGTTCATCAGAAAGTTGGCCGGCACGCCGCTGGCCGGGCTGTGCAGGGTGAAACAGCCGGATTCCTGCGCCAGGGCCGCGATCAGCGGCCGCGGTGAACCCAGGCCGAACTTGGTCCAGCCCTGGGTGTCGCCGTCCACCAGCGCCACCGTGCCCAGCGATGCCGGGCATTTGGTGAGCGCAGGTGCCGGTTCGTCCTTGGCGAATGCCGGCTCTGCCAGAATTGCGCTGGCCGCCAGCGCGGCGGTGATGAGATATTTGGCCATGTTTCCCCCCGAAGTGTTGCGGGCGTGTATTCACGCTCCGAAGGGGGATGCTGCGCCTTCAAAAATGAGAAATATTGTAAATTTCAGACAGGCCGTTCAGCCAAGCCGCGGGCAGGCCGGCAGTTGGCGGCGGCGGGCGCGGGCGCTGAGATCGGCCGGGATGCCCGACAGCGCCACGGGCCCGCCGGCCGGCAGCGCGCTTTCCAGCGCCAGCCGCACCGGCGCGCGCAGCCGGGCTTCGGCCGGAGGCGCTGTGCCAGCCAGCAGCGCTTGCACCGCCAGCGGACAGACGGTGGTGATGGTGCCGGCCAACCGCAATTGCTGGCCCAGCGGCACGATGCTGGCCGCCAGCCGCGCCACTTCGCCCGATGCATCATTGGCCACCAGCGCCAGATCGATGCTGCCCGCGCTGGCCCAGCGATCATAATCGGTCAGGCGCGCGCCGCCCATGATGGTGGCATCGGCGTTGAGGCTGATGGCTGCGCCCCCGCCCAGCCGCAGGCCGGTCGCCCCCACCACAATCTGCCCGCGCGGTTGCGGCCGGCTGGCATCAGCGGCCGCCCCGGGCAGGCGTTCACGCACGTGCAGTTCCAGCCGATCAGCCCGATAGTCTGGGCCCAGACCGGTCGCCCCGCGGGCTGCCGGCAACACGACCGACAGGCGCGCCAGCCGCCCGTCCAGCAGATGCAGGCTGGCGGTGCCGCTGGCGGCGGTGGCGGTGGCAGCCAGCGCGCCCAGCCTGGCGTTCAGCCTGATGCCCTCGCCCTGAAACACGGTGAGTTCCGGCCGCCATGGCCCGCGGTTGATGCGCAGCCGCGCCGCCGCCATGGCCAGCGTGGCGGCGCCGTCATGGCGCCGCGCCGCGCCGGGCAGTTCTGCCTCCAGCCGATAGGGAAAGCCGCCAACAGCCAGGCGCTGGCCGGGAAACCAGCCGGCCAGCGTGGTTTCAAAATCCGCCGCCCAGCCGCGCCAGACCTGGCCATAAACCGCCAGCCCCAGCAGCAGCGGCAACAGGCTGATGATCAAGGGCCAGCGTTTCATCGCGATGCATCCTGCAGGCGGTTGATGGCAGCGTGCACGCGCACTTCCATGTCGGCGCGGGCCAGGCCGGGCGGGATGGCTTCACCCACCGCCAGATGCACGGTGCCGGGATATTTGATGAAGCTTTTCGGCCACACGCTGCCACTGTCGATCGCCACCGGCACCACCGGCAGCTTCAACATCTTGTACAGCCCGGCAAATCCGGCGACCAGCGGCGGCGCTTCGCCCACCTCAACCCTTGTGCCTTCCGGGAAGATCACCACCGGCCGGCCGGATTTCACAGCCGCCTGGGCCTGGCGCATCATCTCGCGCAACATCCCGGCGCTGCCTGACCGATCAACAAAGATCGAGCCATGCCGGGCGGAGGCCAGCCCCCAGATTGGAATGGCGCGCAGCTCCTGCTTCATCACCACCGCCGGCCGTTCAAACCACCACAAGGTGAGAATGGCTTCCAGCGCGCTTTCATGTTTCAGGGCAAACAGCTGGGGTCCGGGCGGAATCGTGCCGCGGATTTCGATGCGGGTGCCAGTGATCACCCGGCTGCACAGGCGGAACCAGCCCGCCCACAGCTTGGGCCCGATGAACAGCAACTGCCCCTGCCCCACCAGGCCGAGCAGCAGCGCCAGCGGCACCAGCAGCAGTGATCCGCCCAGAAAGGCGATCTGGAAGATGATGGTGCGCAGCAAGGCCAGCACCATCCGCAGCGCCGCCATCACGCTGCGCCTGCCAGCAACGCGCCGCGCCGGATCAGCCATTTCGAATATTCAAACGCCAGGCTGGGCGCCTTGGGTTCGGATGGCACGGCATCGGGCAGCACCGCCACGCCGGCCGGCAGCACCCGCGCCAGTTCCAGCCGGGCACGGCGCATATGGCCGGCGCTGGTGACCAGCCGGATGGATTTCAGCTCATATTTCGCCACCCAGCGCGCGGTTTCCTCGGCGTTGGAGCGGGTATCGATGGCTTCATAGCCCAGCTCGGCGCGTTTCAGCCGGCGCAGCGCGATCTTGTGGAACGCCGCCAATTGCCGCTTGCTGGTGTTGCGATCAACCCCGGAAATCAGCATGCGATCCGCCGCGCCGCTTTCCAGCACCTTCAGGCCGCGTTGAAACCGCCCGTTGGCCCCGGTGAGCACCACCACGCCATCGCTTTTCATCGCCAGCGGCGCCGCGCCGGGCATCGACAGGCTGAACCAGAACAGGCCCAGCATCCAGGCCAGCACCGGGATGGCCACCAGCCGCGCCGCCCAGATCAGCACGGCCGATCGGCGCTTGCCGCGCGTGCGTGATGACGGCCGGGCAACCGGGCGATAGGCTGGCTTGCGGCTCACATCTCACCGCGCTGGCGGCGCAGGGCAAACCAGCGTTCGCGGTTGGCATTCTGCTCGGCCAGCGTCTTGGCAAACACATGGCCGCCGCTGCCATCGGCGACGAAATAAAGCGCATCGGTCTCACCCGGATCGAGCACGGCCATGATACTGTCCCGCCCCGGATTGGCGATGGGCCCCTTTGGCAGGCCGGGTTTCAGATAGGTGTTATAGCCAGTGTCGCGATTGAGTTCGGAGCGGCGGATGCGGCGGCCGAGCGGCTTGCCGGCGGTGATGGGGTAGATCACCGTGGGATCGGCATCCAGCTTCATGGCGATGCGCAGCCGGTTGGAATAGACGCCCGCAATCGTCCGGCGCTCGCTGGCCTTGCCGGTTTCCTTTTCCACGATGCTGGCCAGTATCACCGCGTCCTCAGGCGTTTTCACCGCCGTGCGCGCTGTGCGGCGGGGCCAGAGATCAGCCAGGGTCTTGGTCATCGCGGCCTGCATGCGCTGCAATAGCACGGCGCGGTCCTCACCGGGTTGATATTCGTAGGTATCGGGCAACACACTGCCTTCAGGCGGCGGGGCGATGCGGCCCTTCAGATCGGCAATCGCGTTCAACCGCTCCGCCACCAGCACCGCCGGCCAGCCTTCGGGAATGGTGACGGTGAAACGCTGCACCTCGCCGCGTTGCAAGGTGGCGAGGATGCTGGCCCAGCTTTGGCCGGGGCGCAGGCGATAATTGCCGGCCTGCACCGCCGCATCGCCGCCCAGCAGGCGGGCGGTGAGGCGGAAGCGGCCGGCATCGCTGATCAGGCCTTCAGCCTCCAGATCGCGGGCGACGCGGCTCAGGCTGGCCCCCTTGGCCACGGCAAAGCGCTGTGGCGCCGCCGGGCTGCTGCCCCAGCCATACCAGGGGGCCAGACCAACCAACCCGGCCGCCGCCACCAGGGCGAGGATCAAGAGGCCGATACGGCGCACGGGCTGGCCAATCAGACGCCGCGCATCACCAGCGTCGCATTGGTGCCGCCAAAGCCGAAACTGTTGTTCAGCACGGCACGGATGCGGCGCGGCTTGGCGACATGCGGCACCAGATCGACCCCGATGCAGGCATCCGACGGATTGTCGAGATTGAGCGTGGGCGGCGCCACCTGATCGCGCAGGGCGAGCAGGCAGAAGATCGCTTCCACCGCCCCGGCCCCGCCGAGCAGATGCCCGATCGCGGATTTGGTGGAGGACATTGAAACATTGTCGATCGCGCTGCCAAACAGCCGCTTCACCGCGCCCAGTTCCAGCTCGTCACCCATTGGGGTGGAGGTGCCGTGGGCGTTGATATAGTCAATATCTTCCGGGTTCAGCCCGGCGCGCTTCAACGCCATCTGCATCGAACGGAACGCGCCCGAACCTTCTGGGTGCGGCGCCGTGACGTGATAGGCATCGCCCGTCAGGCCATAGCCGATGACTTCGCCATAAATCTTGGCGCCGCGCCGCTTGGCATGTTCATATTCTTCAAGCACGACGACGCCGGCGCCTTCGCCCATGACGAAGCCATCGCGATCCTTGTCATAAGGGCGGCTGGCGCGGGTGGGATCATCGTTGAAACCGGTCGAAAGTGCGCGGGCCTGAGCGAAACCGGCAATGCCCAGCGGGCACAACGCGCTTTCGGCACCGCCGGCCAGCATCACATCGGCATCATCCAGCGCGATCATGCGGGCAGCATCGCCAATGGCGTGCGCGCCGGTGGAACAGGCGGTGACGACAGCATGGTTGGGGCCCATCAGGCCATATTTGATCGAAACCTGCCCGGAAATCAGGTTGATCAGCCGGCCGTGGACGAAGTGGGGGGAAACGCGGCGCGGGCCCTTTTCGTGGCAGATGATCGATTCCGACGCGATGCCCGGCAGGCCGCCGATGCCCGAACCGATCGAGCAGCCGGCGCGGAAGCGTTCCTCCTCGGTCATGTCCGTCAGGCCGGCATCCTCGATGGCCTGGCCGGCGGCATCGATGCCATAGACAATGAACGGATCAACCTGGCGCTGCACCTTGTAATCAACGCGCTTGTTGGCATCGAAGGTCATGCCGGTGCCATCACCGGGCTTCACTTCGCAGGCGATGCGGCAGACCTGGTTCGAAGCATCAAAGCGGGTGATCGGCCCGGCGCCAGAGCGGGAGGCGAGGATATTCGCCCACACGGTTTCAACATCAGCGCCCAGCGGCGTGACCAGACCAATACCTGTTACAACGACACGGCGCATGGGCGCTCCAATCATCCGTGGTGCGCCCTGCCGCGGCGAACCTGTTCAACCATCATGTGCAATATGCGAACGGCCTTCCGCCCCGGTGGACGAAAGGCCGTTCCCAAACCCGCGCCGGCATGGCCGGGCGACCTTTCGCTGCGCGATCAGCCCTTGCTGTTGGCGGCGATGAAACCGATGGCATCGGCCACGGTGAGGATTTTTTCGGCGGCATCGTCGGGGATTTCCACGCCGAATTCTTCTTCGAAGGCCATCACCAGTTCCACGGTGTCCAGGCTGTCTGCGCCCAGATCATCGATGAAGCTGGCGCCTTCGGTCACCTTGTCGGCTTCGACGCCCAGATGTTCCACCACGATCTTCTTCACGCGGTCAGCAACGTCGCTCATTCTTCGTCCCCTTGGGTTGTGGCATCATCCGCCATCAGGTTGCCCTTGGCGCGATAGCCTGATGGCGGAATTGTGGCAAGAGCGCCGTGCGGCTGGCGGCGTGCCGCCGCCAGACTCGCACAAGCTCGGCCGGCGACCAAAAATGCCGGCCCGCAGGCCGGCATTTTCGTGAGTCGTCCGACGGCGTGGCTCCGCCACGCTCTTTCTTTCTCGTTTTCTGTCACCCACAGCAGACTCGGCGGCTCCGCCGCCGGCTGCGGGCACGAGGGCCGGTCATTAAGTTGGGGGCGCCGCCCCCTCCGCCTCCCTGCGGTCGGCACCTCTCCCAGAGGGGGAGGATCTTTGGTCGCCCAGCGGCACAACCCACCCCCGGCCCCTCCCGCAAGCGGGAGGGGAGAAGATCACCCCAGGTACATGCCCCCATTCACATGCAACGTCTGCCCCGTCACATAGGCCGCTTCCTTCGACGCCAGATACACCACGCCCGCCGCAATATCCTCACCCGCGCCCAGCCGCCCCGCCGGGATCCGCGCGGTCAGCGCTTCCTTCTGCGCTTCCGGCAGCGCATCGGTCATCGGCGAGACGATGAAGCCCGGTGCCAAAGCATTCACCGTGATGTTGCGCGAGGCCAGTTCCTGCGCCAGCGCCTTGGTCATGCCGATCAGGCCGGCCTTGGAGGCGGCATAATTGGCCTGGCCGGGGTTGCCGGTGGCGCCCACCACGCTGGTGATGGCGATCAGACGGCCGAACCGCTGCTTCATCATCGGCTTGGCGGCAGCGCGATAGAGGCGGAAGGTGGCTTCCAGGTTGATGCGGATCACGTCGGACCATTCTTCGTCCTTCATGCGCATCGCCAGATTGTCGCGGGTGATACCGGCATTGGAGACGAGAATATCCAGCCGCCCACCAAGGGCCGCGACCGCCTGCGGCACCAGCGCATCAACCGCGGCGGAGTCGGACAGGTTGCACGGCAGGATCACCGCATCATCGCCGCACTCGGCCGCAACAACAGCCAGCGCCTCGGCGCGGGTGCCCGACAGCGCCACACGGGCGCCGCGCGCCGCCAATGCCTTGGCAATGGCACTGCCGATGCCGCCCGAAGCACCCGTCACCAGCGCGGTCATACCAGAAAGATCAAACATGGCAGGGCTCCTCAAGCGATGGCTTTTGCGATGGCTTCCACGCCGGAAATGTCGCTGGCGGTGATGGTGGGCACATCGGGGGTGATGCGGCGGATCATCGGGCCGAGCACCTTGCCGCCCAGTTCGACAAATTGTTCCACGCCCAGCCCGGCCATGGCCAGCACGGATTCGCGCCAGCGCACAGTGCCGCACACCTGGTCCACCAGCAGGCGGCGGATCGTATCGACATCGCTCACCGGCGCGGCCGTCACATTGGCCACCAGCGGCACGGTGGGCGCGGCCAGCGGCGCAGTGGCCAGCGCGGCGGCCATGGCATCGGCGGCCGGCTGCATCAACGCACAATGGAACGGTGCCGAAACCGGCAGCAGCACCGAATGGCGGGC
>JAIXQY010000013.1 GCA_027485485.1 Sphingomonadales bacterium
AATGGAAAACCCACGCCAAGCTTTCGATGGTGGTGCGGCGGGAAGGGGCGGGCATCCGCACCTATGTGCATTTCGGCACCGGCAATTATCACCCGATCACCGCCCGGATTTACACTGATCTGTCGTTCTTCACCGCCGACCCGCTGCTGGCCCGTGATGCAGCCCAAGTGATGAATTATATCACCGGCTATGTGCAGCCGACACGGCTGGAGAAACTGGGCATGGCACCGCTCGCCATGCGGGACCGGCTCTATGGCCTGATCGATGCCGAGATCGCCCATGCCCGCGCCGGCCGGCCGGCCGCCATCTGGGTCAAGCTGAACAGCCTGGTGGATACCGGCATCATCGAGAAACTATACGACGCCAGCGCTGCCGGCGTGGAGATTGATCTGATCGTGCGCGGCATCTGCTGCCTGCGCCCCGGTGTGCCCGGCCTGTCGGACAATATCCGGGTAAAATCCGTGATCGGTCGCTTTCTGGAGCACAGCCGGATCTGCGTATTTGGCAATGGCCACGAACTGCCCAGCCCCGAGGCACTGGTGTTCATCAGTTCGGCCGACTGGATGCCGCGCAACCTGGATCGGCGGGTGGAAATCATGGTGCCGATCGAAAACCCCACCGTGCACGCCCAGGTTGTGGATCAGGTGATGGTCGCCAATCTGAAGGACAATCAGCAGAGTTGGGAAATGGATGCGCGAGGGCACTATGCCCGGGTGGCCGCCGATCGCGAGGAACCGTTCAACCTGCACCGTTATTTCATGACCAATCCGTCGCTTTCCGGCCGGGGCCAGATGCGGGATGCCACCGCTGTGCCAGTGCTGCTGCTGCCCGATGAAATCGACGATCTTGATGATCAGACCGATGCCGCCGGCCTTGCCTGAACCCATGCTCACCCTGGCACGCCGGATGGGATTGGCGGAGCAAGCGGTCCGGCAGCCGGCTGCCGATGATCGCTGTGCCATAATCGATATTGGCAGCAATTCGATCCGACTGGTTGTCTATCAGGGCCGCACCCGCATGCCGGCGACGATGTTCAACGAAAAGGTGATGGCCGGTCTTGGCCGCGGCTTGGCCAGCAATGGTCGGCTTTCCAGGGGCGCAATGGATCTGGCGGTGGCTGGGCTTCGCCGCTTTGCCGCCCTCACCCGTGCCATGGGCATCGCGCAGGTGCGCACGGTGGCCACCGCGGCGGTACGGGAGGCCAGCAACGGCCAGGCCTTCATCGACCGTGTTGAGCGTGAAAGCGGGCTCAGCATCGAAATCATCGATGGCGAGGCCGAAGCACGTGGAGCGGCCTTTGGCTTGATTTCGGGCATACCTGATGCCGATGGCGTGGTCGGTGATCTTGGCGGCGGCAGCCTGGAACTGATCCGGGTGCAGGGCGGCATCATGGGCAACCGCATATCCCTTCCGATAGGCGCGCTGCGCCTGGATGCCGTGCGCAAGCGGGATCGCCGGGCGCTGGGCCCGTTTATTGCCAAGGCGCTGGATCAGGTTGGGTGGGCCGATCAAGGCCGCGGCAAACCGTTTTACATGGTGGGCGGATCGTGGCGCGCGCTGGCGCAGATCCATATCTGGATGAGCGACCATCCGCTGCCCATCGTGCACCAGTATGAAATGCCGCCCGCCGCCCCGGCCACCCTGTTCCGCAGCCTGACGCACATGGACGCCGCCACCCTGCGTGCGGTGCCGCATCTTTCCACCTCGCGGTTGCCGTCGCTGCCAGGGGCGGCGATGTTGCTGGCGGCGGTGGTGAAGAGGCTGGGATCAACCAGCGTTATTGCCTCGGGGTTCGGCCTGCGCGAAGGGCTGCTGTATGATGATCTTGCTCCCGAGGTGCGCGCGCTTGATCCGCTGATCGAGGCTGCGCGCAGTGAAGGGACGCGGCAGGGGCGCTTTGCCGAGCATGGTGACATGCTGTTCGAGTGGATGGACCCGCTGTTTGCCGATGAATCGGCCCCGGTGCGCCGCTTGCGGCTGGCGGCCTGCCTGCTGTCCGATATTGCCTGGCGCGCGCACCCGGATTTCCGTGCCGAGCGCGGCGTGGATGTGGCGCTGCACGGCAATTGGGTGGCGGTCACCGCGGCGGAGCGCGCCGCCTTGGCTGCCGCCCTGCACGCCTGTTTCGGCGGCAGCATGAATGCCCCGATCATGGCCACATTGATGCAGCTGTGCCCGCCGCCGTTGCTGGCCCAGGCGCGGGTTTGGGGCCTGGCGCTGCGATTGGGCCAGCGCCTCACTGGCGGCACGGCCGAGGGGCTGGCGGTCAGCCGGCTGGAGCGCGACGGTGGTGATCTTTGCCTGCGGCTTGGCCATGCCCATGCCGATCTGGCCGGGGATGCGGTGCAGCGGCGCCTGAAGCTGTTGGGCAATGCGCTGGGGTTGCCGGCGCGGTTGGTTGTGATCTGACCGCTGCGCCCTGCGGCGGCTTATTCGCCGCTCAACTGGCTCATCTTCAGCTTGCCGCCGGCCACGGCAAAGCCCAGCCGGCCTTCCACCAGCGCCAGCGCATCAGCGCCGAAAATCTCGTGCCGCCAGCCTTTCAGCATTTCCAGACCCTCGCGCTGGCCGGCTGCAAGCGCTTCCAGATCATCGGCGCGCACGATCAGGCGCGGTGCGACCCCGGCTTCCTTGGCGCGGATTTTCAGCAGCAATTTCAATAGGTCAGCGATCAAGGCGCCTTCGGATGAAAGGCCGGGCCGCTGTGGTTCGCGCGCCGGCATGTCTTCGGGGCCCAGCGGCCCTGCGGCCTCCAGCGCCGCCATCAGGCGCCCGCCGATGCCGTTGCCGGCCCACGCCGCCGACAGGCCGCGCACCTTGGCCAGATCGCTCTGGCTGCGCGGCGGGGAGGAGGCGAGGTCGGCCAGCGTCTCATCCTTCACGATGCGGCCGCGCGGCACATCCTTGTCTTGCGCTTCCAGTTCGCGCCAGCGCGCCAGCGCCTTCAAGCGGCCGAGCACATCGGCCTTGCGGCTGGGCAGGCGCAGGCGTTCCCAGGCCTTTTCCGGATCATTGGCATAGGTGGCCGGATCCGAGGCCCGGGCCATTTCATCATCCAGCCATTCACCACGGCCGGTGCGACGCAATTTGTCCACCATGCGCGGAAAAATGGCAGCAAGATGAGTGACATCGCCGATGGCATAATCAATCTGGCGATCGTTCAGCGGCCGGCGCGCCCAATCGGTGAAGCGTGCGCCCTTGTCGATCTGGATATTGGCATAGGCGGCCACCAGGTTGGTATAGCCAATCTGTTCGCCCAGCCCCAGGGCCATGGCGGCGATCTGGGTATCGAACAGCGGCTGCGGCGTCTTGCCGGTGAGGTTGTAGATGATCTCCAGATCCTGGCCGCCGGCGTGGAACACCTTCAGCACCGGTTCTTCCACCAGCAGGCGCAGCAGGGGCGCCAGATCAAGATCAGGGCTCTTAGGATCGATGGCCGCCGCCTCGTTGGAGCAGGCAACCTGCACCAGGCACAGATCGGGGTAATAGGTGCTCTCGCGCATGAATTCGGTGTCCACCGCGATGAAATCGGCGGATGCCCAACGGGCGCAAAGAGCTTCGAGCGTCGCGGTGTCCGTCACCAGCGGATGGATGTGCATGGCGCCCGTTACTCCAATCTCGCCGCTTGACAAAGTGCTGAATGACGTGTGCTAGCCGCGCTTCAAAACAAAGTTGCCGGAACACGGAAAATGCACGCTTATCGCACCCACAATTGCGCCGCCCTGCGCGCCGCCGATGCCGGCCAGACGGTGAAACTGTCGGGCTGGGTCCACCGCAAGCGCGATCATGGCGGGGTGCTGTTTGTCGATCTGCGCGACCATCATGGCCTCACCCAGATCGTCGCCGGCCCATCGTCGCCGGCCTTCCCGGTGCTGGATCGCATCCGGGTGGAATCGGTTGTCACCATCGTGGGTGAGGTGGTGCTGCGTGATGCCGGTGCCATCAACAGCCGGCTGCCCACCGGCGAAGTGGAGGTGCGCGCCAAGGATATCACCATCCAGTCCACTGCCGATGAACTGCCGATGCCGGTGGCGGGTGAAGCCGAATATCCCGAGGATATCCGCCTGAAATATCGCTTCCTTGATCTGCGGCGGGAGCGCCTGCACCAGAACATCATCCTGCGCAGCGGCGTGATCGCCTCCTTGCGCCGCCGCATGATCGATCAGGGTTTCACCGAATTCCAGACGCCGATCCTCACCGCCAGCAGCCCGGAAGGTGCCCGCGACTATCTGGTGCCCAGCCGTGTGCACCCCGGCAAATTCTATGCGCTCCCCCAGGCGCCGCAGATGTTCAAGCAGCTGCTGATGGTGGCGGGTTTTGACCGTTATTTCCAGATCGCGCCCTGCTTCCGCGATGAAGACGCGCGTGCGGATCGTTCGCCGGGCGAATTCTACCAGCTCGATTTCGAAATGAGCTTTGTCACGCAAGATGATGTTTTTGCTGCCATCGAGCCGGTGCTGGCCGGCGTGTTCGAGGAGTTCGCCGGCTTTGGCGGGCGTGAGCCTTGGGCCGTCACCAAGGGGGCCTTCCCGCGCATTCCCTATGCGGAATCGATGCTGCGTTATGGCAATGACAAGCCGGATTTGCGTAATCCATTGATTATCAACGATGTTTCATCGCATTTTGTTGGATCGGGCTTTGGCCTGTTCGCCAAGATGGTGGAAGGCGGCAATGTCGTGCGCGCCATTCCGGCGCCGGGCACGGCGGACAAGAGCCGCAAATTCTTTGACGACATGAACGAGTGGGCGCGCAGCGAGGGCTATGCCGGCCTCGGCTATGTCACGCGCAAGGGCGGCGAGTTTGGCGGCCCCATCGCAAAGAACCATGGCGAAGCCGGCATGATCGCCCTGTATGAGGCGCTCGGCCTTGGCCCAGACGATGGCTGCTTCTTCGCCGCCGGCAAGGAGGCCCAGGCCGCCAAGCTGGCCGGCCTGGCCCGCACCCGCATCGCCACCGAGCTGAACCTGATCGAGCAGAACACATATAAATTCTGCTGGATCGTCGATTTCCCGATGTTCGAATATGACGAGGACGCCAAGAAGATCGATTTCAGCCACAACCCGTTCAGCATGCCGCAGGGCGAGCTGGAGGCGCTGGAAACGCAGGACCCGCTGACCATCAAGGCCTATCAATACGACATCGTCTGCAACGGCGTGGAGCTTTCGTCCGGCGCCATCCGCAACCACCGGCCCGACATCATGTACAAGGCGTTTGAAATCGCCGGCTACACCAGGGAACAGGTCGATGCCAATTTCTCCGGCATGATCAACGCCTTCAAGTTTGGTGCGCCGCCGCACGGCGGGTCGGCGCCGGGCGTTGACCGCATGGTGATGCTGATCGCCGATGAGCCCAACATCCGTGAGGTCATCGTCTTCCCAATGACGCAGAAGGCCGAAGACCTGATGATGAACGCGCCGGCACCGGTGTCGCTCAAGCAGCTGCGGGAATTGCATATAAGGGTAGTGGACTGACCCACCCCCAACCCCTCTTGGCTGCGGGAGGGGAGCAGGGCGTGCCAGGCTCGAACAGACTCCCCTCCCGCTTGCGGGAGGGGCCGGGGGTGGGGTTGCCAGTCCAGCGCGACCCTGCCAGCCTCCCACCCATGACCCCGCACAAGCTCGCCGATTTCGAAACCGATCATGATCTGCCCCGCGGCGATTATGAAACCCAGCTGGAGGCGCTGCAGCACCGGCTCGAGCTGATCCAGGCGGCCTATATCGCGCAAGGGTTGAAAGGCATTGTCGCCATCGAAGGCTGGGATGCATCGGGCAAGGGCGGGCTGGTGACGCGGCTGGTCGCCACGCTGGATCCGCGCTTCTGCAAGGTCTGGTCAATCGCCGCGCCCAGCCGGGAGGAAGCGGCACGGCATTATCTGTGGCGCTTCTGGCAACGCCTGCCCGGCAACCGCGAAATCGCCGTGTTCGATCGCACCTGGTATGGCCGAGTGCTGGTGGAGCGGGTGGATGGCTTCACGCCCGAGGCCCGCTGGCGGGACGCCTATGACGAGATCAACCAGTTCGAAGCCTTGTTGCTGGCCGATGGCGTGCGGCTGGTGAAGATCTTCATGCACATCACCCAGGATGTGCAGGACAAAAGGCTGATCGAACGGCTGCAAACCCCATGGAAACGCTGGAAAACCGGCAAGGATGATTATCACAACCGCGCGCAGCGTGCCGCCTATGTGGCGGCTTATGAGGATATGTTCCGTCGCTGCTCCCCGCCGGCAGCGCCCTGGCATGTGGTGGCGGCCAACGACAAGAAATGGGCCCGGGTGCGCAGCCTGGAATTGATCTGCGACGCGCTGGGCGCGGATGTCGATCTGAGCTGGCCCGAACCGGAACCGGCGTTGGTGGCGCTTGCCGAGAAGGCGTTGGGCAAGACGCTGTTCTAGCGCGGTTTCGCAATGGCGGCGAAGATTTTTCAGACTGTCAAAGAACGCCAGATGATAGCGCAATCGCCGGGCTGTAGGACATGGGCTCCCTTAACCAACTGAAAAACAGATAAAATTATTGCCACAGAGCGGCGCTGTGGCAGTGATTGCGCTCATCTTGATGGATTCGCCGGGCGTTTCGGGCTGAAATACGGCCGGATGTGCTGGCGGTTTGGATGCTTTGGTGTCCGGACAGTGGGCCGCCGTGGCCCGCCGTTGGCCGGGAGTGGCGGGCCGTGGGCCGCGGCTGGCGGATTTGGGCACCTAACCGGGCGTGCTCTTGCCCAGCCATTCGCTCAGCCGGTTTGGCCCCCTGGTCGCCGCCCGCGCCGGATGGAGCGTTTCATACACAACCGCATTTTCCAGCACCCGCTGCACATAGTTGCGGGTTTCGGCGAACGGGATGCTTTCGATCCAGTCGATCATGTCGCCATCCCTGGGATCGCCGTTCAGGGCGATGAAGCGCCGCACATTGCCCGGCCCGGCGTTATAGGCCGCCACCGCCAGCGGCGCCGATCCGCCATAGGCGGCGCGCAGCCGTTCGACAAAGCCGCTGCCCAGCGTGACATTCCAGATGGGATCATCGGTCAGGCGGCTGGCCGGGCTGGGCGGCAGGCCCATTTTCTGCGCCTGTTCGGCCGCAGTGGCCGGCACCAGCTGCATCAGGCCCAGGGCATTGGCGCTCGATCGGGCGGTGCGGTCAAACTGGCTTTCCTGCCGCGTGATGGCGTGGATGATGGCAAAACGGGGCAGCAGCGCATCGGGCAGCGGCAGCAGCGGGAAGCTGGCGGCCAGCATCGACAGTTCGGCGGTGCCGCGCACCGCCTTGCCGGCATGCACCCCGGCATCGGGCCGGGCGAGCGG
>JAIXQY010000045.1 GCA_027485485.1 Sphingomonadales bacterium
ATCCACCGGCAGCCTCCTCCACCCGTCTGCTTCGCCTAGCAGGCAAAGGTGATGGCTCCAATGGATCATGGCTGGCTTGCTGGGAAGACCAGGTGGCATACGAACAGGCTTGGTCCTGCATTGACTGCTGATCGCAGCCATTGCGGACCGATCTGCACCACAGGCTGACCGTGCCTGGCGACGAAGAATGCGATAATCTGCATATCCGTGCTAGATTCCGCCCGCATGATGCGCCGGGTAACGACCTGATGAGGTTCAGATGGACAGAAAGTCGGACGATATGGATGCACAAGCGAACGCTGATGGCGGGACGCTTCCTGACCTGTCAGAGTTTGTGGCAAGCTTGGAAACCATCGACACATCGCCTTACACTGGCCGATGCGCCGAGATTTTCTTTGCAAACACTGGCCCCGGCATATTGAAGTGGCTGCACTATCTGCCGATCTATGACCGTCTGTTTGGGCAATATGCTGGCCGACCGGTGAGAATGCTTGAAATCGGCGTGCTGGCAGGCGGCTCATTGCACATGTGGCGGACATATTTTGGACCACTTGCGACGATCTTTGGCATCGATATCAACCCTGATTGCGCCAAATATGGCGGCACGGCCGGTCAGGTGCGGATCGGTTCCCAAGATGATCCGGATTTTCTGCGCGCGGTTGTGGCAGAAATGGGCGGCATCGATATTGTGCTGGATGACGGTTCCCACATTGCAAGCCATCAGCGCGCCAGTTTTGATGTGCTGTTCCCACTGCTCAACGATGGCGGGCTGTATGTGATCGAGGATCTGCATACAGCTTATTGGCCAGATTACGAAGGCGGCCTGAAACGGAGCGGAACCGGGATCGAGTTCCTCAAGGACAAGATCGACGCGATGCACGAACATTATGTCGCCAATGGCGCCAACCGACCCGAGAGGATGGCGCCCATTGCCAGCATCCAGTTTTTTGACAGCATCGCCGCCGTCGAGAAGCGCAAGCAGCTGCCGCGCCGCCTTGCGATCTCCCCATCCCCAAAGCCGCCGGCGACCACCGAGAATTGAACGTCAGATTTGGATCAAATAAAGTCCGATCTCTTGAAAAATAGAGCAAACTCCTATTTAAATCTTCAAAGACTAAATCTACAAACTATTATATCGTTCAATAGCAGCCGTCACATCATCATATCCTGTGGCAATTCCATTTTCCAGAACTACAGCCCTATTGCAAATATCACTGATAGTATACATATCATGGCTCGCGATGACCATCGCCCGGTCAGCACGTTTTTCGAAAAGTTCGTGGTGGCATTTGCGCTGGAAATTCTGATCGCCAACCAGGATCACTTCATCGATCAGGTAGCAATCAAATTCGATGGCCAGCGACAGCGCAAAGGCCAGTCGGGCGCGCATGCCGGAGGAATAGGTTTTCACCGGCATCTTCAGCACGCCGCCAAGCTCGGTGAACTCCTCCACGAACTCCCGCATGTCGGCATAGGAGCGGCCATAGATGCGGGCGATGAAGCGGGCATTGTCAAAGCCGGTCAGGCTGCCCTGAAAGCCGCCGTTGAACCCGATCGGCCAGCTGTTGGTCATGTGGCGCATGATACGGCCGCTATCGGGCATTTCCACGCCGCCGATCTGCTTGATCAGGGTGGATTTGCCGGCGCCGTTGCGGCCAAGCAGCGCCACCCGCTCCCCCTTGTTGATGGTGAGGTTGATGCCTTTCAGCACGTCTCGGCGGCCGTGCCCAGTGCGATAGCTCTTGTGCAGATCCTGGCAGGCGATCATTCCACCACCAGCCGTCGCCTCACCACCCGGCACAACACAAGTCCCAGCGCCATGAACGGCAGGATGATGGTCAGCGGGTAGACAAAATCATATTGCGGATCGATGGAAGGGCCGAACACACCATAGCGCATCATTTCCATCCCATGCACCGGTGGGAAATAGAGAACGACGTCAGCTGCCTCGGTATAGAGCGAACCAACCAGATAGAAGGCGCCGGAAAACGGCACCATCATGTAGTTGGTGACCGGGATGATCTTTTCCAGCACCTCGCTCATTTCGCTGAGCGGGGCCACCACCAGCGCAATCGCCAGCGTGAAGAGCGAATAATAAAGCCAGCCCAACATCATGAAGCCCACATCATAGGGCATGGGGAACAGTCCGAACGCACCCAATGCCAGGGCAATGAACAGATAGGCCATCATATGGCCGATCATTTCGATCATGAAGCGCACCAGGATCAGATCCAGGATCTTGATCTGGCGGTGATACATCAGGCTGCCATTGGCCGTGAAACTGTTGACCGCCCGCGAAATCGTGCTGCGAAAAAACACCAGGGGGATATAGCCGCTGACAACGAAGGCAATGATATCAACGCCATATTCCACCGGGCCTTTGGCCGCACGCCACAGCAGGCCCACGAGCACGGCAAACAAAAGTGGTTCCACCATGATCCACAGGAAGCCGATATTTTCCCGGCCAAAGCGTGTGGTCAGCTCGCGCAGCATCAGGGCGCCGATGACGCGGGTCTGGATATCCCAGCCTTTGCGGAGCGAGGCCATGGGCTCAATCCTCCGGCGCGTGTTCCAATATACCGACCACGAACATCCAGATGATGAAATAGAGGCACAGGGCAAAGCCCATGATGGTCAGCACATTGCGCAAGGCGTGGGGGAATTCGGGCAGATCAGGCTCGTTCGGGTTGACGACGCGTTCCAGGTAAAACTGCTGTTTCAGCGCATCGGTGCGGGCCTGTTCCAGCGAGGAACGGGTAAGCACCAGCAACTGTGCAGCAAACTCCTGCTCCAGCGCCACGGCCTCATAACCGGGCAGCTTCGCGCTGATAGTGCCGGGGCCGCCAACGATGCTCGCCGTCTGCAGGTTTATTTCGGCTGTGAGGGACGCAATCCGCTGGCGCAGGGCCGGTATCGCCGGATGATCGGGAGTCAGCCGTTGCAGCGTGGACAGCTGCGCGTCTAGCGCCGCCCGCTCAGTGATCAGACGGTTGGCAATTTCCACAACGCCTCCCGCCTGTTTCAGCGGATCAACCAGCTGGGCCTTGTTGCGATAGGCAGCCATGGCGCGGCGGGCACGCGCAACTCGCGCTTCGGCTTCCATCACCCGGCCCTCGGCTTCGGCAATAGCCCGGCGCCGGGCGCGCTCGTTCAGCTCGTTGACCAGAGCCTCGCTCTGGCGGAGCAGGCGTTCATTGATCACCCGGGCATCGCTGGCGGTGTAGGCCCGTGTGCGAAGCACCACCAGGCCGGTATCGGTATCGCGATCAATGCCAACCTTGGTGCGGTAATAGTCGTACAGATCCTCAAAGGCATCATCTTCCCACAGCCGCGGAAAGGCCGAGAGGAAATCGATCCCCTTGCCGCCATAGATGGTTTTCACCGGCACTTCCGTCGAGAGCTTCTGAAGCGCAGAGCGCGAGCGCACGAAATCGATAACCTGATCGGCCTGTTCTTGACCAGCGGACAGCCCCGTTGTCTGGATCAGGTTGGCAAAGGTTGAAACCTGCCCGCTGCGCTGGTTGGGCGCCTTGATCACAAAGCGCGATTCCGAAATATATTCGTTGGACGCAATCAGGAAGAAATAAAGCGCACTGAGCAGCACAGGCAACACGACAGTGGCCAGGAACCAGGGATTGCGCGTGGCCTTGGCAGTCAAGTTCTGGATCAGGGTCATGGCGCCCATATGCCCGCCCGCCGCAGGCGGCGCCAGTGGGAATCAACGCGCACAGCGGCTGGCACAGGCAGTGAACCCTGTTTTGCCACGGCTCATCAGCCAGATGGTTGATAACCGCCGTACCATCAGTCAAAGCGTTGATATGTCGTCCCCGATTGACAGTTTCGATGCTTCGGCAACCGTGCCCGATAATGACGCCCCCTATTTGCTGGATGTGTCGCGCATGGTGTGGCGGCGCTGGGCGGGGGTGCGGCCCACCGGGATTGATCGCATCTGCCTGGCCTGGCACACGCATTATGGCCCGGTTTCCCAGGCGGTGCTGTTCCACAAGCGCGGCTGGCACATCCTGCCGGTGACGGCATCGCAGGCGCTGTTCCGCCTGCTGGATGATGAAGGCCCGCGCGATCAGTTCCGCCGGCGCTTTGTGGCCTTTGCGGCGGGCCATCTGGTCAATCTGCTGCGGCCGCAGCCGGGGCGCGGACGCTTGTGGCTGAACGTGGGGCACACCGGGTTGAACCTGCCGCATCTGGCGGCGTGGGTGCGGGCTGCCGATATGCGCCCGGTGCTCATGCTGCACGACATCATCCCGATCACCCACCCGCAGTTTTGCCGCGACGGCGAGAAAGACCGGCATGAAGTGCGCGTGAAGGCGATGCTGGCCATTGCTCACGCGGTAATCGGCAACAGCCAGGACACGCTCGACCGGTTGAACGCCTATGCCGCCGGCATCGGCATGAAGGTGCCCCAATCACTGCCGGTGTGGCCGGGCACGCCTCATCTGGCGATGCCCGCAGGTGACCGGCCGGCGCCGAGCGATGATTTCATCATATTGGGCACGATCGAAGGCCGCAAGAATCTCGCCCTGTTGCTGGATGTGTGGGAACAACTGGTGGCGCAACAGGGCGAGGCGGCGCCGCGGCTGCTGATCATTGGCCGGCGCGGCTGGGCCTGTGATGATGTGCTGGCGCGGCTGGATGCCGGTGGGTTTGGCAGCCGCGTGGTGGAAACCGGCGCCTTGTCGGATGCAGACATTGCCCGGCATCTGGCCGGTGCGCGGGCCCTGCTGTTCCCCAGCTTTGCCGAAGGCTATGGCCTGCCGTTGGTGGAGGCGCTGGCGGCCGGCGTTCCGGTGATCGCCAGCAATCTGGACGTGTTCCACGAGATTGGCCAGGGCGTGCCCGATCTGTTGCCCCCTGATGATGTGGCGGGCTGGGCGGCGGCCGTCACCGCCTATGCCGCGCCAGACAGCCCGGCGCGGGCGGCGCAGATGGCCCGGCTGGCACGGTTCCAAGCGCCGGATTGGCCGGGCCATTTCAAGGCGATGGATGCCTTCCTGAACGGGCTTTAGGCTTGGGTTGACGGCACCGGTTCGACGCCGGTGATGCGGCCGTGCACCAGATCGCTGTAATCCTGCGCCATCTGCAGGGTTTCCGGCCCAACTTGGAAATGCCATGGGCCGATTTCGGCCAGCGGGGTGACTTCGGCGGCCGAACCGGTGAGGAAGGCTTGGCTAAAACTGCCCAGCTCTTCCGGCCAGATGGAGCGTTCCACCACCTTGATGCCGCGGCGCTTGGCCAGAGCGATCACCGAACGGCGGGTGATGCCATCCAGGAAGCAATCGGGCGTTGGCGTGTGCAGTTCGCCATCTTTCCAGAAAAAGATGTTGGCACCGGTGGCTTCGGCCACCTGCCCGCGCCAATCGAGCATCAGCGCATCATTATAGCCTTCATTCTCCGCCTTGTGCTTCGAAAGCGTGCAGATCATGTAGAGCCCGGCGGCCTTGGCCCGCACCGGTGCGGTATAGGGCGCCGGCCGCCGCCACGGCGCGATGTTGAGGCGCAGGCCCTTCTTCAGCGCCTCCGGACCGAAATAGGCGCCCCATTCCCAGCAGGCGACGGCCAGATGCGGCCGGGTTTTCTGCGCCGAAACGCCCATCTGTTCACTGCCGCGCCAGGCGATCGGGCGCACATAGGCGTTGGTGAGATTGTTGGCGGCCAGCGTCGCCCGGCAGGCCTCATCAATTTCCGCTACACTCCACGGCAGCGGGAAGCCCATGATCTCGGCCGAATCGATCAGGCGCTGCGAATGGGCCGACAGCGCATAGATATGGCCGTCATAGGCGCGCGCGCCTTCAAACACCGCGCTGGCATAATGCAGGCCGTGGGTGAGGATATGGACATTGGCAGCGCGCCAATCGACCATCTGGCCATCCATCCAGATCTGGCCGTTGCGATCATCAAAGCCGGTATCGGACATGGCAAACCCTCAATCCATCATATCTGCAATTAATTGGCGGTGCGGCCCCATCTGGCGAAACAAAACACCCCCACGGGGGCAGGTTGCAGGCCGGTTGTTGCGCGCATCGCTTGCCTTGGCATAGCCGCTGTGCCAGATATGTCAACATGACTGTCCCAACGATCATGCCAGCGGCAGCCCCGCCCCTGCGCATCACCCCCGCATCACCGCTGTTCCTGCGGGAGGACGAGATCAGGCGCGGCATCGAACTGCTCTATTTCGGCTACACGGCCATGATTCGCGGTGCGGACGCGATATTGGAAGCGCAGGGCTTTGGCCGCGCCCACCACCGCGCGCTCTATTTCATTGCCCGCCGCCCTGGGCTTTCGGTGGGTGAACTGATTGGCCTGCTCGGCATCACCAAGCAATCGCTGGGCCGGGTGCTCACCGAACTTCAGGCCCGCGATCTGGTGGAACAGGCCATCGGCACCACTGATCGGCGCCAGCGCCTGCTCAGCCTCACCGCCGCCGGCACCGCGCTGGAAACCCGGCTGTTCACCGAACTGGAGCGTTCGATGGCGCGGGCTTATGGCGAAGCCGGGCAGCAGGCGGTGACCGGCTTCTGGTCTGTGCTGATGGGCCTGGTGCCGCCCGAAGACCGACCGCGTGTGGAAGCCTTGCAGGACTGAGTCAGCCCAGTTCCTGCGACCGGGCGGCGGCCGCCGCAATCACCTGTTCCATCAGCGGAGTCAGCGCCGGCATCAACACCGACAGGCCGGCGGCCGTGGTGCCACCCGGCGAGGTGACCCGTTCGCGCAAGACCGCTGCCGGTGTCGTGCCATCCTGCGCCGCCAGCGCAGCGGCCCCGATCAACGTCTGCCGCGCCAGCCGCATTGCCATGGCGGGGGCAAGGCCCGCTGCCTCGCCGGCCGCCGCCAGCGCCTCGATGAAGTGGAACACATAGGCCGGGCCGGAGCCAGACAGCGCGGTGACCGCATCAAACTGCGCCTCATCGGCCAGCCACACGGTTTGCCCCACCGGCTGGAACAGCGCTTCGGCGGCGCCCTGCACGATATCGCCATCGCGGGTGAACAGGGCGGTGGCGCCTTGCCCCACGGCGGCCGGCGTGTTGGGCATGGCGCGCACGATGCCGGCACCGGGGAACAGCCTGGCCAGGTCGGCCGTGCCCACGCCCGCCATCACCGAAATCACCAGCGTCAACGGCCCCAGCCGGCCGGCCAAGGGCAACACGGCCTGCGCCCAGGCCTGCGGCTTCACCGCCAGCACAACGATATCGGGTTTGCCGGTGGCCGGCGGGCGCGGCAGCGCGGTGACGCCTTCGGGCAGATTGCGGGCGGCGGGATCAATCACCGCCACCGGCCCCAGGCCTTCATCCAGCCAGCGCCGCAGCAACGCGCCGCCCATGTTGCCACAACCGATCAGCCAGATCGGCGCCCCCGCCTCTGTGTCCATGGTTCAGGCTTCGCCAGCGGTTTCGAGCAGGGCGGAAGCCAGCGCTTCGGCCGGGGCCTGGCCGGCAAGCAACACCAGCTGGAACACCGGATAATAACGCTCAAACTCCTCCACCGCAGCATCGGTGAGGATTTCGGCCTGCGCCGCCGACAGATCACCGCCATCAGCGGCATCATCATCGGCCAGCAGCGAGGCGTGGCGGAACAATATGCAGCCATCGGATGACCAGAGTTCAAAATGGCCCATCCACAATTGTTCGTTGATCAGGCCGATCACTTCATAAACGGCGGCGCGCTGTTCATCGGTCA
Organism: Sphingomonadales bacterium; assembly: GCA_027485485.1. Lineage (GTDB taxonomy): Bacteria > Pseudomonadota > Alphaproteobacteria > Sphingomonadales > Sphingomonadaceae > Sandarakinorhabdus. The sequence goes on from JAIXQY010000045.1 coordinate 7,693, forward strand.
CCGTCAGATCGCCGCGCGCGATGATCTGCAACACCCGGTCTTCGCCGCGCCACAGCGCCCGCAGTTGATAGGTGGTCCAGCCGCCCTTGATGGTGGTGATGATTTCCTCGTCACCCAGCCGTTCGGATGCCCAGCCGTTGGCATCGAACAGCTGCTCCAGCATATCGATCGGGGCCGGTTCACCACCGGCAAATTCAACGTCGGGAAAGCTCATCGTGCCCCTCCCTTACAGCCGCTCGCACAGGCTGGGCAAGCCTTGCCGATTCGGCAAGGGCCCCTGCCCCATTATCTTGTGGATATCAGGCGCCGTCGCCACCAGATTTGGCAGCCAGCTCCGCACGCAGCGTAGCGACTTCGGCCTTCAATTGCTCCACAGCCTCACGCGCGGCCATGGCCGTGGCCTTCACCGCATCAAATTCATCGCGGCTGATATCGGCGGCGCCAACGAAATCCTTCATCCGTTCCCGCGCCACGCCGGAAATCTCCTTGGTGGCACCGGCGAGCGTGCCCATGGCGGCCGTTGCCACCTTGGACAGGTCTTCAAACAATTTGTTGTCGTTCTGCATGGGTCAGATTCCCATTTGCATGGCATCAGCCATGGGGTTGAGCATGAGGATGCTGGCGTTGAGGCCCGTGGCAAAGCACAGCCACACCAGATAGGGCACCATCAACCAGGCGGCGAGGCGGTTGACCCGGCCAAAGGCAAAGGTGGTTGCCAGCGCCACGATCAGCATCACGACGATGATGCCCAGCGCCGCGCTGATCATGTGCAGGTTGAAGAACACCGGTGACCAGGTGAAATTAATCGCCAGCCCCAGCCCGAACAGGCCGATGGCCAGCCGCTTGCCAGGTGCGCCTTGCGTGCCCCACACCATGGCCAGCGCCAACGCGATCAGGGTATACAGGATCGACCAGGCAATGCCGAACACGGGCCCCGGCGGCTGCAACGCCGGCAGGGTGAGCGATTGATACCAGGGGTTGGCTTCGGTGGAACCGGCAATGCGCGCCGCCAGCCCGCCGGCGGCCAAGATGCCCGGCACCGCCACCAGCGCGGCACGGGTGAAACTGCCGGTGGAAAACCACGGCTCTGGCGCAGGCACAATAGAATCGGCAGCAATCATTCCTTGGTGCTTGTAGCGGCTTTGGCCGCAATCATCTATCCCACCGCCATGGCTGATGACGCCGCAGACGAAATTTGCTGGCTGTGCCACCGGCCGCTGGGCACACGGGTGGAATTGCACCACCCGCTCCCACGCGCCAAGGGCGGGCGCACGACGGTGAAGCTGCATCCGATCTGCCACCAGGCCATCCACGCCCGCTTCACCAATGCGCAACTGGCCCGCATCGCCATGGACCGGGCAGCCCTGCTGGCCAATCCCGATCTGGCGGCCTTTCTGGGCTGGGTGGCGGGCAAGCCACCGGATTTCCACGCGCCAACCCACAAGAGGCAGCGTTAGGCGCTGCCGGTTTTACGGCCAGAACTGCCTGGTGGCGATGGCAGCCCCTTCAGCCATCGCAGCCATCTTGGCCCACACCACGTCCGGATCCACCCCGCCCGATCCGGCGTGGATGGAAAAGCCGCAATCGATGCCGGCCATCACATTGTCCCGGCCCACCAGATGCGCATAGCGGGCGATGCGCTGGGCGATCAGGCCGGGGTGTTCGATATAGGGGCTTTGGCATTCCACCACACCGGGGATCAGCTTCTTGCCGTCGGGCAGCTTCACGCTTTCGAAGATGGCGAATTCATGGGCGTGGCGCGGGTTGGCGGCTTCAAACTGGATGGCGTGGGGGCGGGCCTGCCACACCAGATCGATGATATCCTGCAGGGGCACATCACAATGGTGGGGCCCGGGATAATTGCCCCAGCACAGGTGCATGCGCATCTGTTCCGGCGCGATGTTGCGGGTGGCGTGATTGAGCGCGGCGATGTTGAGTTCCATGCGCTCGCGAAAGCCGTTCAGATCAAGTTCGCGGAATTGGGTGTGGCGGCCCATGGCGAGATCGGGGCAATCGACCTGCAGGGTGATGCCGGCGGCCGCAATGGCTTCGTATTCGTGGCGCAACCCTTCGGCCAGAGCCATCACATAATCTTCGTCGGTCGCGTAAAAATCATTGCGGAAGAACAAGGCGGTGACGCCGGGTGACGCGGCGGACATGAAGGCCTGCCGGCCCGGATGGGCGGCCAGCGCGCGGTTCAGGTTGGCGGCGTCGATGTGGACGGCTTCCATGTCTTTCACGCTGATGGCGGCATTGCAGGCCGGCGTCTTGCGGTGCTTGCGGCCCGCATCGCCAAAGATGCGCTGCTTCACGCCCGGAAAATCCTCCACATCCTGAAACACATAGGATGTGCCGCTGCCGCCAAAGCCGGTAAGCCGATCCTTGATATAGGTGGCATAGCTGGGCTTTGACTGTTCGCCATCGTTGATGATGTCGATACCGGCCGCCGCCTGTTTGGCCACCACATCGGCCACCGCCTGTTCGATGCGGACGCTGAGCGCCGCTTCGTCCACCGCCTGGCCTTCTTCGCGGGCGAGGATCTGATCAAGCAGATCGGCGGCACGCGGCAGGCTGCCGACGTGGGTGGTGAGAAAACGGCTGGCCATGACAATCCCCCTTGTTATTGGGGGCGCTTAAAGCCGGCAGGCGGGCGTTGCCAGTGGAATCATCGCGGCTGCGACAGCCAGCGCAGCGCCGCCCGGCCGGGCAGGAAGAAATAGCCGCCGCCTTTCAGCGTCACCCATTGCGCCAGCCCGCCGATGCGCACCGGCCCGCTGGCAGTGGGCACGGTGAAATTGCCGTTCCCCAACAGCGGATCAACCTCTCCCGCAAGACCGTGGAAGCTGGGGCCATTCAGCCAGCGTTGCTGCACAAATTCGAACTGGCGCTCGATATCGGCGCAGATGGCAGTGAACATCAGGCCGCGTTCTTCCCCATCGCGGTAGGGCCGGCCGCGGCGGACCATGCGATGGCGGTTGGAAATGGCCCAGGCTTCCGGGTCCTTGATGTCCAACCCGTCGCGCGGATTGGCGCGGCGAATATGGCTGCCCAGCGGGCAGGCCAGGCCCTGCGGATCTTCGGCGGCAAAGCTGAAATCGTTGCGCGCGTCCTCCTTGCCGGTTGGGCCGGCGCGATCGATCAGCGGCGTGCCATCCTTCCAGCGGCCGATGATCTTGGCCGCCACCCATTCGCCATCGATGCTATGGCCGGTGCTTGCCGCCAGATGCGGGCAGCGGCCATTCAGATCGGCCGCAGCCGCGGCGGTGCCGGCGGCAAAACCCGCCACATTCTGGGCCAGCCGGCGCACGACAAGAAAGCTGCCGTTGCGGCCGAAATCGCGGAAAGCGACTGGATTGTCGGGCGTGAAATCGGGATAGGGGCGCGTGGGCTCGCTGGCCGCCGGCAGCAGGCCCAGCGGATCATGGCCAGCCTCCAGCCGCAGCGGCGGCGACACATAACCCTGATTGCTGGGGTGACCGAGCAGCACTTCGCCGGCCGCCATCTGATCGCTGACCGGGCGCCGGCGCCAATCGGCGGTGTGGCGGATCGCCGGCTGGGATACGCCATCCTTGAAGCCGAAATGATCATATTCCAGGGTTTCCGGTTCCGGTCCGTTGCCGCTGGGGCCGGTGATCACCTGTTCAACGATTGCAGCGATTGCGGCCACCGCGGCGATGGCTTGGTCCAGACGTTGCGGCGTGTCGCAGGCGAGGATCAGGCAGGCATCAACCCGATCATAGGCGGCCAGGCCGGCCACATCCCAATCGCCGGCATCGCCCAATATGCCGGCGCGTGCCGGCATGCCGGCCATGAAGGCGAGCGGGAAGCTGGCCAGGCCATGCGCGCTGTCTGGCCCCGGCAGGCCAAGCTTGGCCAGGCCGGCGGCGGAGAGGGCCAGCGACGCCGTGGCGGCCAGGCGCGGCGCGCCCGACGGCAGATCGCCGAAGCTGACCGGCGGCAGGGCCCCTTCCCCGGCCAGCAGCCGGGCCAGCGCGGCATTGGGTGCAGCGGCGGGCAGTTCCAGAAACAGATGCGCGCCGTGCACCAGGCTGCCCATGGCGCGGAACACGATGCTCTGCACCTGGGAAGTGTCCACCATCTCGGCCGGGCGCGGAGCGCTGCCCAGCAGGCTGAGCAGATCCTGCGCTGCGGCTTCATCGGCGGCGCGGGCGAGGCCGTGATGGATCAGCGCCTGGGCGCGGATGCGATCCAGCGTCAGATCCGGCAGCGCGCTGTACCAGACATGGGTGAGCCGCTGTTGCCGCCGCACCCAGCGCTTGAACAGATCGCCGTTCTTCGCCCCCTCCCCGATCAGATTGCGGGCCGGCGGAAAGCCCACACCATGGCCCCAGGCCGCCGTTTGGCCGGCATGCGCCTTGGTGATGAAATCTTCGAGATAGGATTCCCAAGTGCCATCATAGTTGCTGTAAAAAATCAGCTTTTCGGCATCGGGCAGGCGCAGCCAGCGGGCGAAGTGGATGGTGCCCATGGTGAGGATGAAACCGGGGCGGGTGTAGTGGGTGGCAAACACCTTGATGCCCCACATGGCAAAGGCAAAGGTGCAGCGGCGCAGCAGGCCGGGCTTGAAATCCGAACAGGAAATGATGTGGCTCTGTTCGTGGCCGGGGGCGTTTTCGCGTGCCGCAATGGCCAGGCGCCGGGCCAGATCGGGGTCGCGCGTGTCGGGCGCGTCGGTTGCTTCCA
>JAIXQY010000134.1 GCA_027485485.1 Sphingomonadales bacterium
AGTTCGCCGCTGTAACCGCCATAATTGCGGATGCCGGCCAGCGCGCGCAGGCCGAATTCGCCCTTGGGCTTTTTCGACACGATGTTGACGGCGCCGCCGGTGGCATTGCGGCCGAACAACGTGCCTTGCGGGCCCTTCAGCACCTCGATCCGCTCGATATCGAGCAGGGCGGCGCCCAGGCCCTGCGACCGGCCGAGGAAGACGCCATCGACATAGATGCCCACCGCCGCATCGCGGCTTGGCTGGTTGGCATCGAACGGCACGATGCCGCGAATACCCACCGTGAGCGCCGAGGTGCGCGAGAAGAAGGGCGCGATGCGCAACGAGGGGATGGCGCCATCGGCCAGATCGGCCAGGCTCTGCACCCGGCGGTTTTCCAGATCGGCGGCGGAGGCAACGGAAATGGAAATGGGGGTTTTCTGCAGCTTGGTCTCGCGCCGTTCGGCGGTGACGACGATTTCGGTCAGGCCGTCATCGGCCGCGGCAGCGACGGGTTGGGCCAGAGCCGGCACAACGGAAAACAGGGCAGAAGATGCCGCCAGCAGCGCGCGAAATGTCATGATGCAAACCCCGGTTGAACTCGGGTTGCCGCTATGCCGGGGCCATGTCTGTGCGGTTACGCTTCAGCGTAAGGCGTGTGAAATATTGATGGCATTGCGATGACGGTGCAGATCAGGGCGCACACGCGCTGCCATGATCTGCGGGCGGCAGCCGAATGCGGCGATAGACATCGTCAAACAGCCGCAGATGTCCATCTTGGCCCACTTCGGCGGTGAAATAACCCACGATCACCGTGATCGGTTCGGCCAGTGCCAGCCGCTGCGTCTCGCGGTTGGTGGCCGCCACCGTGGCCAGGCTGTCGCTGCTGGTGGGCGCACCCAGCAGGGTCGCGGCAAAGCCCAGGGCATCATCCACCCGGATGCAGCCATGGCTGAGCGCGCGCCGGTCGCGGGCGAACAACGGGCGCGATGGTGTGTCGTGAATGCCGATGCTGTAGATGTTGCGGAATTCCAGCTTCATCAGGCCCAACTGGTTGTCGGGCCCCGGCGCCTGGCGATAGTGGTCGCCCTGCCGCACATAGCCCTTGCGCGCCGCTTCCCTTGGCCGCCTTGCCAGCATTGGCCCCACGCTTTCCGCCACGATGCTGGCCGGCACATCCCACCAGGGGTTCAGGATCACGGCGGTCGCCTCGCCGGTGAAGCGCGGGGTCGGGGTTTTTGCCTTGCCCACGATTGTCCGCCAGGTCGCCAGCCGCTGCGGGCCGTTCATCAGGCTGATTTCAAACGCCGGGATGTTCACCAGCAACCAGCGGCCGCCGGGCAGCGGGCCCTGTTGCTGCCAGGCGGCCAGGCTGGCGGCGATGGCGGCGCGGGTGGCGGGCGGCAGCGCTGCCGTGTTCAACGCCGCAAGTTGTTCGGCTGGCGATGGTGACGCCGGTTGGGCCAGCGCCTGGCCGCACGGCAGCAGTGCCAGCAGCGCCGCGTACCGGCCTGCAAACCGGCGCAATCGACGCAGCACTGTTAAGTTGTGAACCATGCACTACCTTGGGCGGATATGGTCAACGGTGGAACCCCAATAACGCGCCGGACCATATTGGGTTCCGCAGCATTTGCCCTTGCCGCTCCGGTGGCGGCCGCCCTGCCTGCGGCCGGCCCAGCCCCGCGCCTGCTGGCGGCGGCGCGCGCCGCTTATGATCGCCATGCCGCGCGCATCACCCACAAGGGCCTGATCGCCATCGCTGATTACAGCCTGCACAGCGCCGCGCCGCGCTTCTTCCTTTATGCGCCCGACAGCGGCGCCGTGACCGCGCTGCGGGTGGCGCATGGGAGGGGATCTGATCCGGCCCACACCGGCTGGCTGCAGCGCTTTTCCGCCGCACCCGGTTCCGCCGCCAGCAGCGCGGGCGCCTATCTGGCTGGCCCGGCCTATGTGGGCCAGCACGGCCGCTCGCGCCGGCTGAACGGGCTGGACCCCGAGAATGCCACCGCCGAAGCCCGCGCCATCGTCATCCACGGCGCCTGGTATTGCGAACCGGCCGTGCTGCACCAAACCGGCAAACTGGGCCGCAGCGAAGGCTGTTTCGCCTTTTCCGCCGATGATGCCGCCCTGGTGCTGGGCCGGCTGGAACCGGGGCATTTGTTGTTTTCAGGGCAGGGTTGAAGCCGGCACGGAAGCGGCTACGGCAGCAGCGCCAAGCGGCTGCAACGGGCAACCGGGCTGAACCAGCCGGAAGACGGACGTGCCACTGGCAAGATCGAAGCAGCTGGGGAAGGCGGCGGCCCAATCAAATTCATGCGGCAGGCGCGGGCGCTGCTGCAGATTGCTGAGCACCGATGGGTGCAGCCGGATCATCCCACCATTGTAGAGACGGTCAACGGCGCGCTGGCGGATGGCCAGGCTGCGCGGCTGCGGTTTGCCCACCGGCGTCGATTTGAAACCGTTGCCGGACGCATCCAGAGGATTTTCCGGGAATGGCTGCGCCAGCCGGATCAGATCGAGGCCGTTCGGCCCCAGTGCCGGGTGGGCCAGCATCCAGTTCAACGTCACGCCGCCCAGGCGCCGCACGCGATAATCGCCGGCTTCGCTGCCGCCAACATCACTGTGGGCGCCGGTGAACCACACTTCCTGCACGCGCGCATCCATGCCGCCCTGGCCGGCCCCTTGCGGGCAATCGGCCAGCAAATGCGGGCCGGTCAACAAGACGGGCCGATAGATGGCCGCCCGGTTGTCGTCGGCAGCGACGGCATGGGCAGCCTGTTCGACATTGCACAGTTGGTCGCCATAGCGGGTGTTGGGCAGATCGACGAGCGCCGGATCATCGGTTGGATCGCCCAGCGCCTCCACCGTGTCCCACAGCCCCAGAAAGGCGATGGGCACATGCGGAGTGAGCGGCGGAAACTTGCCACGATCGGCGGCGCGCTGGGCATCGGCGATGCGGGTGGCGGCCGTGGCTTGGCGCTGCTTCACCGCATCGAACAGTGCATCGGCCATGGCCAGCGCCCGGCCGCGATCGGCCACCGGCTGGGCCGGCAACCCGGCATGCTGCAGCATGCTGGCAAGGATACGGGCGCTGTAAGCGCCGCGGCTGAAACCGAAGATGGCGATGCGATCGCCCGGCCGCCAGTGGTGCAACAGCCAGCCATAAGCCTGCCGCACCCGGTGGCTGATCCCCCAGCCAGTGGCTGCGCCTATGACGCGATAGCCGGTGCCGACGCCTTCGATATAGAAGGCGCTGATATCGGTCCGCGTGTTGGCTGTGCGATCGTCAATCACGGCGCGGAACAGCTTGTGAATATTGGTGTTGGTGCCCGGATCGTTGCGGGTGCCATCCAGAAACACCAGCAGGGTGCGTGGTTGGCCGGCATCCGTCGGCAGCGGTTCGAACAGCAGCGGTTTCGGCCCGAATGCCGACAACATGAACCACGCACCCAACAGCCACAGCAACCGCATCTGCAATCCCCCCCCAGGTGCCACAAGTGTGACGCGGGCGGAGCATGGCAGCAAGGCCCCCAACGCGGGGACAACGTGAAAAACTGGCAGGCACTGGTGCCGGATGAGGGGATTGAACCCCCGACCTTCGGTTTACAAAACCGCTGCTCTACCGCTGAGCTAATCCGGCGCGCTGCTGCCGATAGCGGTTCAGGCGCGGCAACTCAACAGCCGTTCGCACAGGCCGGATCGGCGGACCACCAGACGATGCGGGCGACGCTGCCGCCCTGATCGGTGCGCGGATCGGTGGCGATCATGTTGATGCGGCCATCGGCCGGGCTGATCACGGTTTCCACCAGCCGGCCGAAGGCGTCGCGGATTTCGGCCAGCGGCTGATCCTTCTTCACGGCCGCGCCCAGCGGCAGCAGCAGCCGGGCCCAGCCGGGCTTGCTGGCGCGGGCGGGCACGATATCGTTGGCGACAAACAGGCTGGCCGGCGGCGGCGTCACCTTGCCGGGCAGCATCTTCATCTCGCGCATCAGGTTCAACAGGCCGGATTCGCCCCGCGCGATCATCACATCGTCAAACATCTCCGGCCGGCCCAGTTCCAGCGTGATCGCCGGCACGCCATCATCGGCCAAGGTGTTTTCCACCGTGCCCTTGTCGCCCTTGTCCATCTTGATGATATCGGGCGCCACCAGTTCGGCCATGCGGCGGGTGCGCGGGCTGGAGGCAAAGACATACATCATATAGGCGGTGCCGCGCGACTGGGTGTGCAGATCAACCGCGGCATCGGCGTTGGGGCGCAGCAGGCGGTTCCACAGCCGGCCGGCGAAATCGGCGACCGCGCTGCCGCCCTCCTTGCCGGGCATCTCGCGGTTCAGATTGGGTGCGCTGCGGCCCCAATCGGGCGTGAACTGGCGGGCCGATTGCATCAGGCCGGGCGGGTTGAGGCCGGGCACCAGCACCAATGTGCCGGCCAGCCTGGCCGGATCAACCGTGGCGGCCAGGCGGTGCAGCACGGCGATGCCGTTCAGTTCATCGCCGTGGATACCGGCGGTGAGCAACAGGCGGGGGCCGGCGGCGGCACCCTTCACCACCACCACCGGCACCAGCCAGGGCTGGCCCACCGGGCTGGCACCGGCGCGGAACCAGAAGCGCTGGGTCTGCCCGGCGGGCAGATCGGCGGTGTCGAGCCGGTCGATGATCGGGGTGGCATCCAGGCTGCCAATGGTTTCGGTGGCGGCCAGGGCGGGCGCGGCGAGCAGCAGGGCGCTGGCAAGAATCAGGCCGCGCATCAGGCTTCGCCCGGTGCGCCGGCCATGATGCGCAGGGCGTGGATGCGATCGGGCGCAACCAGATCGCCCAGCGCGGCATAAACCGCGCGCTGCCGGGCGATGCGCGACTGGCCGGCAAAGCTGGCGGCGCTGATCTTCACGGTGAAATGCGATTCGGCGTCGTCACCGCGGTGGCCGGCGTGGCCGTGATGCTGGTGGCTGTCGTCGATCACCTCGAGGCTGATCGGCGCCAGCGCGGCGGTGAGGCGAGCGTGGATTTCTGCGGCAACCTTGCCCATATGCACTCCTTGTGCAGCCGTTATAGACCGGCAGGCAGGCAAGGGACGACTGATATTTCGGAAACAAACGCCAGACGCCCCAACCGGTGGCATGGCCGGGTGGAGCAGGCCCAGCCGCAGGTCTGCGCCTGGCCGGGCTGTGATGCCTGTGGCGAATTCCGCGCGCCGCGATCGAACAAGGTGCCGGGCAATGTGGGCGGCTGGCAGTTTCTGTGCCTGGAACATGTGCGCGCCTTCAACGCCGGCTATAATTTCTTCGATGGCATGAGCGTGGACGAAATCCACGCCGCGCAATCGCCGATGGCCGGCTGGGTGCAGGACATGGTGCGGGGCAAGCCGGCCTTCACCATCGGCGATCCTCATGAATTGTTCACCGCCAGCGGCCCCGCAAAGCCCCGGCCGGCCCCCGGCCGCTGGGCCGCGCCCGGTGATGCCAAGGCGCTGAACGCGCTGGGGCTGGACCGCGATGCCACCCCGGCCGATGTCCGCCGCGCCTATCGCGGGCTGGTGCGGCGGTATCACCCTGACAGCAATGGGGGGGATCGCAGCCTCGAAGGGAAGTTGCAGGCGGTGGTCAACGCCTTTACGCACCTTAAGTCCGCAGCCGGATACAAGATGGAGTCGAACCAGACGTGAGCGATATGCACGAAACCCGCCCGGTGGCCCTGGCCGCGCCTGATACCACCGTGGACGCCCGCGAAATGTTCGGCGTGGATATCGATATGGCGGTGCCGGCCTTTTCGATCACCGATGAACGTGTGCCCGATCTGGACCCGTCATACGTGTTCGATCCCGACACCACGCTCGCCATCCTGGCCGGCTTTGCCCACAACCGCCGCGTGATGGTGCAGGGTTATCACGGCACCGGCAAATCCACCCATATCGAACAGGTCGCGGCCCGGCTGAACTGGCCGTGCATCCGCATCAACCTTGATAGCCACATCAGCCGCATCGATCTGATCGGCAAGGATGCCATCGTGCTGCGCAACGGCGCGCAGGTGACGGAGTTCCGCGAAGGTCTGCTGCCCTGGGCGCTGCAAACGCCCACCGCGCTGGTGTTCGACGAATATGATGCCGGCCGCCCGGATGTGATGTTCGTGATCCAGCGCGTGCTGGAAGTGGAAGGCAAGCTGACGCTGCTCGATCAGAACCGGGTGATCCGGCCCAACCCGTGGTTCCGGCTGTTTGCCACCGCCAACACCGTGGGCCTGGGCGACACATCGGGCCTGTATCACGGCACGCAACAGATCAACCAGGGCCAGATGGACCGCTGGAGCATCGTCACCACGCTGAATTATCTGCCGCACCACACCGAAACCGCCATCGTGGTGGCCAAGGTGAAGCAGTTCGACACCGATGCCGGCCGCAAGACCGTGGCCAACATGGTGCGCGTGGCCGACATGACGCGCTCCGGCTTCATGGGCGGCGATATCTCCACGGTGATGAGCCCGCGCACGGTGATCACCTGGGCCCAGAATGCCGTGATCTTCGGTTCGGTGGGCTTTGCCTTCCGCCTGAGCTTCCTGAACAAGTGCGACGAGGCCGAACGCAGCATCGTGGCCGAATATTTCCAGCGCGTGTTCGGCGAGGAATTGCCGGAAAGCGTGGCGGTGAAGGCGAAGCGGTAAGCCGGTGGCCGAAACCAACCCCATCGAGGATTTCCGCCAGGCCGTGGCCGCCACCATGCGCGCCATGGGCCATGCGCCCGACATGGAGCTGGCCTACACCGCCGACCGGCCGGGTTGTTTCGGTGATCAGGCGCGGGTGCCGCAGCCGGCGCGGGCCCTGCCGGCGGAGCAGGTGGCCGAAGTGCGCGGCTGGGCGGACAGTTTCGCGCTGAAGCGGCTGCACCATGATCCCAAGGTGCACGCCGCCGATCAGCCCGAGGCCGGGCTGGCCCGCGATATCTGGAACGCGGTGGAGCAGGCGCGGTTCGAGGCGCTGGGCGCCAACGACATGGCCGGCGTGGCGCGCAATCTCGATCGGATGACCGAGCAACGCCTGCGCACCGATCCGATCATGCGCGCCCGCAGCGCCGATGAAGTGCCGCTGGCCACCGCGATCAGCCTGATGGTGCGCGAACGCCTCACCGGCGCCGCGGTGCCGCGCGTTGCGCAACAGGCGGTGGACATGGTGCGCGGCCATATCGAGGCCCAGGCCGGCGCGCATCTGGATGCGCTGGCCGCGGCGATGGACGATCAGGCCGGCTTTGGCCAGATGATGCGCCATGTGCTGGCCGATCTGGGCCTTGGCGCCGATCCGGACGAAGCCAGCGACGAGACCGAGGAAACCGACGACGGGCAGGAAGAGGAACAGCCCGGCGAGGACAGCGAGGACGAACAACAGGACGACGGCGGCGGCAGCGAACAATCCACCGAAACCCGCGCCGAGGAATCCAGCGACACGCCTGAGGATTCCGAGCAGCGCGAAGTGGAGATGGACACTGATCAGGTGTCTGACGCCGAAATGGGTGACGAGGGCCAGGAGGGCATGATGCCGTGGCGGCCCAACATGCCGCTGTCGGACCTGCCGCCGGAGTTTGACTACAAGCCCTATCTCACCAAGTTCGACGAAGTGGTGGGCGCTGCCGATCTGTGTGATGACGAGGAGCTGACGCGGCTGCGCGCCTATCTCGATCAGCAATTGATCCCGCTGCAATCGGCGGTGACCAAGCTGGCCAACCGCTTGCAGCGCCGGCTGATGGCGCAGCAGAACCGCAGCTGGGATTTCGATCAGGAAGAAGGTCTGCTCGATGCGGCGCGGCTGGTGCGCATTGTCACCAACCCGGCCCACGCGCTCAGCTACAAGATCGAGCGTGACACCGAATTCCGCGACACGGTGGTGACGCTGTTGATCGACAATTCGGGTTCGATGCGCGGCCGGCCGATTTCCATCGCCGCCATCTGCGCCGACATATTGGCGCGCACGCTGGAGCGCTGCGCGGTGAAGACCGAGATATTGGGCTTCACCACCCGCGCCTGGAAGGGCGGGCAGAGCCGGGAGGCCTGGCTGGCCGCCGGCCGGCCGGCCAAGCCCGGCCGCCTGAATGATCTGCGCCACATCGTCTACAAACAGGCCGATGCGCCGTGGCGGCGGGCGCGCAAGAATCTGGGCCTGATGATGCGCGAAGGCCTGTTGAAGGAGAATATCGACGGCGAGGCGCTGATGTGGGCGCATGACCGGCTGATGGCCCGCCGCGAGGACCGGCGCATCCTGATGGTGATTTCCGATGGCGCCCCGGTGGATGATTCCACCCTGAGCGTGAACAGCGGCAATTATCTCGAACGCCATTTGCGCGCTGCCATCCGCCACATCGAAAGCAAGAGCCCGGTGGAGCTGATCGCCATCGGCATCGGCCATGATGTGACGCGCTATTATGCCAAGGCCGTGACCATCATGGACGCCGAACAACTGGGCGGCACCATCATCGACAGCCTGGCCGGCCTGTTCGCGCTGGATGGGGGCAAGCCGGGCAGAGGCGGCGGCCGCCGGCGCTGACCGCACGAAACAGGGGTGCAATCCTGTGGCGGCGCGCTATGCTGGCGCGGTTGCCATAAGGGGGATTGATGGCCGGCAAGATTTCCAAGGTGCGCCGCGCGGTGACCACGGCCGGGCCGCTGCGCCTTTCCGTAACCTTGCTCGTGCTGCTGCTGGCGCTGTTCATTGCGCGCTTCAGCTGGGATTTGCCGCTGGCGCTCTCGGCCGAGCGCGGCCTTTATGATGTGCGCGTTGATCTCACCGCTGCCAGGGTCGATCAGGATCCGCGCGTGGTGCTGGTGGTGTTCACCGAGGAAACGCTGACGGCCACCGGCAAACGCTCGCCGCTGGATCGCACCATGCTGGCGCGGGCGTTGACCAATCTGGACGCGCTGGGCCCGCGCGCCATCGGCGTCGACATCTTGATCGATCAGCCGCAGCCGGAAGACCCGGTGCTGAAAACCGCGCTGCTGGGCATGAAAACGCCGACATTCTTCGGCTTTTCCAGCAATGCCGAGAATGGCGAGTTCGTGATGCCGTGGCAGGAAGCCCATATGCGCGGGTTTTTCGGCAGCGTCGCCAGCGCGCCGGTGCGCACCGCCAACATCCGGCTGGATGTGGACAATGACAACACCTGGCGGCAATGGCCCAGCCCGGCGCAGCGCCCGCCCAAATTGCTGGTCAATGCCATCACCGGTGTCACCGGCTATGAACGCCACCAGGGCTCCGCCATCTTCCGCAAGCCGCAATTTGCCGATCGGCCGGTGTTTTCCTCGCTGCCGGTCGATCTGTTCGGCAATGCCGAGACGGCGGCGGCGCTGAAGGATGCCATCGCCGGCAAGATCGTGCTGATCGGCGCCGATCTGCCCGAGGCGGACCGCTTCATCACGCCCTTCACCCGGCTTTCCGGCAACACCACCCCCGGTGTGGAACTGCACGCCGTGCTGATCGCCCAGGCGCTGGATGGCACCAGCCTCAAGCCCTTGCCGGTGGCGCTGCTGTGGGCGCTGGCGCTGCTGGCGGTGGTGCTGGGCGCCATCACCGGCGGCTTTGATCTGGGCGTGCGGCTGCTCGGCCCGCTGGTGCTGGTGGAAATCGGGCTGCTCGGCTGGCTGCCTTATGGCCTGCAGCAACAGGGTTTCGATACCTATGGTCTGCCCTGTGCCGGGTTGGGCGTGGGCTGGCTGCTGGCGCTGATGGCGGCCTCCACCACCGCGCGCATCGTCGGGGCGGAACAGCGCAAGTTCGCGCAAGGGGCGCTGGGCAAATATCTGCCGCGCGATGTGGCCCAGCAGATTTTGGCCGAGCCCGAACGCCTGCGCCTGAGCGGCGAACGCCGGCCGATCTTTGCCCTGTTCACCGATATCGAAGGCTTCACCTCCATGTGTCAGAGCCAGCCGCCGGAAGTGGTGGCATCGACGCTGAACGCCTATCTCGACACGATGAGCGATGTGGTGCTGAAACATGGCGGCACCATCGACAAGTTCGTGGCCGATGCCGTGGTGGCCTTCTGGGGCGCGCCGATTGCCCGGCCCGATGATGCCCACCGCGCCCTGGCCTGCGCCGTGGAAATGGCCCAGGTGGGCGAACGCTTCAAGGTGGCGGCCGAAGGGCGCGAAGCGATGGGCCGCACCCGCGTGGGCCTGCATTGGGGCGATGTGGTGGTGGGCAATTTCGGCGGTGAAGGCCGCATCCAATATACCGCACTGGGCGATTCGATGAACGTCGCGGCCCGGCTGGAAGGCGCCAACAAATCGCTGAAAACCGCCGCGCTGATCAGTGGCGAAGCCGCCGAACAGATGGGGCTGGACAAGTTCCGCCCGATGGGCCGGGTGCGCGTGCGCGGCCGCCAGAAGCCGATCGAGGTGTATGAACCCTTTGGTGCCGGCGAAGCTGCGCCCGACCCGGACTTTGATCGGCTCTATGCCGCCTATGAAGGCGGCGACAAGACGGCGCTGGAAACGCTCAGGCAGCGTTCAGCGGCTGCACCGCAGGACAAGGCGCTTGCGTATCTCGTGCAGCGAATGGAAAATGTTGGACCCGGAGGTATCTATGATCTCGATTAAGCCCCTTGCTGCCCTGATGCTGGCGCTGGCCGCAACCACGGCCATGGCCGGGCCCTTGGTGGTGCGCGCCGCTGGCCCGTCGGCCGCCAGCTTCAAGCCCGGCCAGCGTCTGGCCGATGGCCCGATCACGCTGAAGGCCGGCGATTCGATCGTGGTGCTGGATGCCAAGGGCACCCGCAGCTTCTCCGGCCCCGGCAATTTCAGCCTGGCCGCCCCCAGCGCCGCGGCGCAGGAAGTGGCGTTTGCCGATCTGCTGGTGCAGAAACCCGCCCGCCGCGCCCGCATCGGGGCCGTGCGCGCCGGTGGCCAGGATCAGGGCCCACCCACCCCGCCCGGCGTGTGGGCGCTTGATACCCGCGCCAGCGACACGGTGTGCGCCATTGATCCGGCCAATGTCTCGCTGTGGCGGGCCGATACGGTGGCGGCGATGACGATGACGGTCTCCCGCGCCGATGGCGCCAGCGCCCCGGTGACGTTCGGGCCCGGCCAGGCGCTGGCCACCCTGCCGCCCGCCGTGGCCGGCATGCCCGGTGCGCTCACCATCGCCGGCGGCAAGACCCCGGTGACACTGACCATCAAGCAGATCGCCGCGCCGGCCGATGTCGAGGCGCTGGGCGTGGCCCTGATCGAAGCCGGCTGCCAAAGCCAGTTCCAGCGGCTGGCGACCAACACACTGCAGAACTGAGGCGCGGCGCGACCGGATCGCGGCCTCGGCCACGATTGCAGCCCGGCAGCAAACGCTGCCGGGCGCCCAGCCGCCGGCCACGTGCCGCCAGCCGCCGGCCACGTGCCGCCAGCCGCCGGCCACCCGCCGGCGGTTTCGGCCCACCAATGGGCACAAAATGGCAGCAGTTTTGGTCGGTTTTCACCGCCGGATGGCGGGGCGAATCCATCAGATCGACGTGATTGCGGTTTTCCGGCGCAGCTGTTGGCCAGAAAAAATCTTTAAATTCAGTGATTTGTCAATAAGTCTGTCCTACAATCCGGCCTGCGCGCTATTGTCAACTCGGCGGTGAAATGCGGGAGAGAGGTTCGGAAAGGGCAATGCGCTGATGTCAGAATTTGCGGGTGACGAAATCCCGCTGCTGGGCGTTGTTGCGCAGGGTGAAGCGCACCTTGCGGTTGCGGAAATCCAGGCTGACGCGGCGGAAATTCGACAGCAGGTCTGATCCCAGGAAGATGGCGGGCCGGTCGGTCAAGCCGAACAGCGCGAACGGCGGCGCATCGGCAAAGGCGATGACCACATTGGACAGGATCATGCCGCCGATCTGCACATTGTTCATCTGCATGGCTTCTGCCTTCAGCACCTGGCCGGTGACGGAGAGCAGCTCGATCTCCTGCATGCCCGCCGGCTTGCCGTTGCCGAACAGCCGGCGGCGCAAGGCACTGTTTCCCAACGTGATTTCGCTGCCGGTATCGATCACCGCCGATACCTCACGGCTCTCCACCGCGGCCTGGGTGATGATCAACTGGCCCTTGCGCCGCCGCGCCGTGACCAGAATCTCGTTGCCGCTGGCGACATAGGGCCGGCGCGAATCCTGCACGGTGATGGTGCGCTTGTCGAAATCGAGCATAAGTCGTTGATCTGCAAGCGCATCAATGCCGATCAGGCCATCGGCCCCCAGATGCCGGGACGACAGCGCCGGGGCGATGATCGGCCCGACTTCGGAACTGCCCAGCGTGAGCGCCGCCACTTCGAAGGTGGCGACATCCCGGTAACCGGCCATGCCCTGCACCCTGACCGACTCGCCGGCCGGCAGCTTGAGCAGGGCGGCCAGCCCATCGCTCACCACCGACCGGTCGGCACCCGAATCGACCAGAAACCGGTGCGGCCCCGACGCGTTGACCTTCACATCGATGAACATCCGCTTCTTCAGCTGCTCGGCTTCCAGGGCATCACCGGTGATTTCCAGGCCATTGTCGATCGTGGCCGGCGCAACCACAGGCGGCGGCGGCGTAACGGTGGCTGTGGCCAGCAACAGGGCAAGTGCGATCATGGCGCCATTGTCTGCCGATTGGTGCCCAGCGGCAAGAGCGTGTAGCAGACAGCCATGTCAGACATCGCCGCCAGCCTTCCGATCATCGCAACCTCTGCCGGGGTGGTGGCGCTGGCGGAGATTGGCGACAAGACCATGCTGCTCGCCGTGCTGCTGGCGGCGCGCTATCGCCAGCCTGCGGCAGTGATCGCCGGCATCCTTTTGGCAACATTGGCCAATCACGCGCTGGCCGCCTGGGCCGGGGCGGCACTGGCCGGCTGGCTGGCGGGGCCGTGGTTCCAGCTGGCGGTGGCGCTGGGCTTTCTGGCCATGGCGGCATGGACGCTGGTGCCCGACAAGATGGAGGAGGGACCGCAGGCCGTGAACCGCAGCCAGGCCTTCATCGCCACCGCCATCGCCTTTTTCGTGGTGGAAATCGGCGACAAGACCCAGGTGGCGACCATGGCGCTGGGCGCGCGCTTTCACGATGTGCTGGCTGTCACCATCGGCACCACGGCGGGCATGATGCTGGTCAACGCGCCGGCAGTGCTGCTGGGCGAACGCGCGCTGGGGCTGGTTCCCCTGGCGCTGGTAAGGCGGCTGGCGGCGGCGATCTTTGCCGGGCTGGGGCTGTGGCTGTTGTGGCAGCTGTGGCCCCAACTGGTCAGATGATGCCGCGTCCCCTCAGATCGGCCAGGGCAGCCGCATCCAGGCCCAGCAGTTCGCCATAGACCGCATCATTGTCCTGCCCGATGCTGTCCGGCGCGCGGCGGCGGACGTTGCCGGGGGTGGCAGAGAGTTTGGGGAAGACATTCTGCATCTTCACCTCACCCCAGCGCGGGTGCGGCACCCCGATGATCGCCTCACGCGCCTGAAAATGCGGATCGTCCAGCATGTCCTGCGGGCGATAGAGGCGACCGGCCGGCACGCCGGCGGCGACCATCTTGTCTTCCAGTTCCTGCACCGTCAGCGTCCTGGTCCAGTCGCCGATCAGGGCGTCCAGTTCCTCCTGGTGACGGCCCCGCGCGACATGGTTCACATAGCGCGCATCGGTGGCCAGTTCCGGTTGGCCCATCGCTTCGCACAGGCGGCCGAACACCGTATCCTGATTGGCGCCGATCAGATACTCGCCGTCCTTGCACGGGTAGACATTGGATGGCGCGATGCCGGGTAACACCGAGCCGGAGCGCTCGCGGATATAGCCGGAGGCGACATACTCCGGCACAAGTGATTCCATCACCTGCAACACAGCCTCATAAAGAGCCGAATCGACGATCTGGCCCTTGCCAGTGGCATGGCGGTGATTGAGCGCAGCCAGCGCCCCAAGTGCGCCATAGGTGGCGGCCATGCTGTCCCCGATGGAAACGCCCATCCGGCTGGGCGGACGATCGGGGTCGCCCACGATGGCCCGCCAGCCGCCCATGGCTTCGCCAATGCCGCCAAAGCCGGCCCGCGCCGAATAAGGGCCGGACTGGCCATAGCCCGACACGCGCACGATGATCAGACCGGGGTTGAGTTCGTGCAGGGTCTCGGGCGCCAGGCCCCATTTCTCCAGCGTGCCGGGACGGAAATTTTCGATCAGGATATCGGCCTTGGCAATCAGATCGCGGGCCAATTGCTGGCCTTCGGCCAGGCGCAGATTGCAGGACACCGCGCGCTTGTTGCGGGCAACGACTTCCCACCACAGCGGATAGTCGCCCCGCCCCCACACGCGCATCGGATCACCCTGGCCGGGCGGCTCCAGCTTGATCACATCGGCGCCCATGTCGCCCAGCAACTGGCCGCAGAAGGGCCCAGCAATCAGCTGGCCCATTTCCACGACCTTGATGCCGGCCAGCGGGCCGGTCGCCTCGATGGTCATCGCGTATCGTCCTTATTCGGCCGCGATGGCCATGTGGTGCCACACTGGCGGCTTGGGCGCCGGCAGGCCGGTCTCAGCTTCGCAGGCGGCCCGCAGCGCTTCGACTGTGCCGCCACGGTTGAAGATGTCGGGCTGGGCCGGCAAAGCTGCCCCCAGCGCGGTGCGCAGGGCAGCTGTGGCCGCTGCATCGATCTGGCCGTCGGCATCGGCGACCACGCCATAGGCACGGGCACCTGCCGCGCTGACCAGACCCTGGCGGATTTCCAGACCGACCAGCGCCGGATCACGATCAAGCGGGTTGCCCCAGCCGCCGCCACCCCAGGTGATGAAGTGCAGCTGGTCGCCGGCCTCGACGTCCAGACTGTCCAGCTTGTTGGCCACAATCGTCTGGGTGCCGTCTGCTTTTTCGAGGATCTTGCGGGCACGGCTGCCCGGCGCACCGCCGTTCACGCCCCAAGGATAGGTGAACCAGCGATCATCGTGGATGGAAACCGTGCCGGCCGACAGGAAGCGGTAGCTCATCAGGATGCCATTGCCGCCGCGGTTCAGGCCGGCACCGCCCGTATCGGCCAAGGCCTCATAGCGTTCGATGCGCAGCGGGAAATAACGCTCCAGAAACTCGTTGGGCACGTTGGTGAAGCCGGGCCACAGCGAATGGCCATCGGGGCCATCGCCGAACGGCTTGCCGGGGATGCCGCCAAAGCCGATCTGGAACAGCTGGAACCATTCGCCATCCTTGCCCGGACGCTGGTCCCGGCCGGAATACATCAGGTGCGGCGAGGAGGAGAAGCCCGCAGCGCAAAGGAATTCCGGCGTGCGCTGGCCAAGGAGGGCACCGAGCAGATCGAAGATGCGGCCCAGCGCATGGGTGCGGCCGGACAGGGCGGCGGGATAGCGTGGTTTCAGCAGAGAGCCTTCGGGAATCTTGACCTCAATCAGATCATAGAAACCATCGTTGAACATGATCTGCGGATCGAAGACCATGATCATGTAGATACCGAAGAACATCTTGAACATGTTCTCGTTAAGATAGAAATTGATCGCGGCATCGGACTGCGGATCAGTGCCGTCGAAATCAAGCACGACCTTGTCACCAACGCGCTGCATCGTGCACTTGATCTTGTAAGGACCATAGCCGACGCCATCATCGCAGACGAAATCTTCAAAGCTCACTTTGTCGGTGGAGACAGAGGATGCGATCAGCGCCTTCATGGCGCGGTGGTTGCGGGCGAGCAGGGCGTCCATCGCGGCCACCACCTCGTCCTCGCCAAAGCGGGCACACATTTCATCGATCCGGCGGGCCGCCACCCGGCACGAGGCGATCAGCGCATTCAAATCTGCCGCGCACCAGTCCGGCTTGCGGGTCTGGTGCATGATCAGCTTGATAAGATCTTCGTTATACTCGCCCTTCTTCCAGATCTTTACCGGCGGGATGCGAACGCCCTCTTCAAAGATCGAACGGGCATCGATCGGCATGGAGCCGGCGACCTTGCCGCCAATGTCGCTCTGGTGGCCGAACATGGCCGTCCAGGCGACCAGGCGGCCGGACCGATAGACTGGAAGCAGCACCAGCCAGTCGTTTGAGTGGGAGATCGCCCCCTCGCAGCTGTAGGGATCGGAAAGGAAGATCATGTCCCCCTCTTCGATGGTGCCGTCCCAGCCCCGCAGGAAGCCATCGATGAAGCTGCCGAACTGGCCGACGATCATCTTGCCTGCCGGATTGGCGATCATCGGAAAGGCATCGCCCTGTTCGCGGATGCCGGGTGACATGGCGGTGCGCACCAGGGTCGCGTCCATCTCGATGCGGGCATTGCGCAGGGCATTCTCGATAATGTCGAGCGTGACCGGGTCAATCGCCTTGGCGGCGAAGGGCTGCGGGTTGGTTTCGATGATGTGGGCGGGCATGTCCGTTTCCTTCAGGGCTTGCCGGTGTTTGCGAAATTCACGAGCCGGGCGAAGCCGGCGCTCATCACCGCGTCCACTGGCGCGGCAAGCGTGTCGAGTTTGGACGCCGGCGAACCGGCGACGCGATAGACCATGGTGAGGCGTGTGCCACCGCCTTCGGGCTTCAGGCTGAAATCCAGCACGGCGTTGACCGGCAGTGATTGCAGCGGGCCAAAACCGCCAACAAGGCGCAGAAGTGACGGCGGCATGACCGTCAGCACCGTGGCATGAACCGTGCTGCCACCAGGCCAACGTTCGATCAGCCGTCCGCTGGCAGCGGGCTCCAGCACGATGGCGCCCTTGCTGCCACTGTAACTGTGAGCCGGGTCCCACCAGGCGCTCCAATTGGTCAGCGCGGTCCACACGGCGGCCGGCGGCAGCGACACCAGAGTTTCGTTCGCGGACACAAAACCGTCTGGCCCGGTCTGCGACAGACGCGCCTGCGCCGGCGGTGCCAAAAACAGAGACAGCGCCAGCAACATCCAGCCAACCATCCACAGCAACACCCATCTGCGGTGTGGGATGGCCCTTTCGGCAACAAGACGGTGGCTGTGGGGCATCAGGCCGGCGTGATCAGCAGATTGCCGAAATCATCCACCGTGGCGATGTGGCCGTTGTGGACCAAAGTGGTCGAATCCATTTCCGTGATCACCGCCGGACCTGGGACCACATCGCCGGCGCGCAGCAGGCTGCGGTCATAGATGGCAGCGGCGCGGGCCTGGCCGTCCATCCACACCTCGTGATCGCGCACGCGCGCTGCGGCGGGGTTGCCGTCACCTTTCGCGATCCGCTCGGCAGAGACATTCGCTGCCTTGCCCAGCGCCACAACGCGGATGTTCACCAGCTCCTGCGGAACCTGAAGATTGAAGGTAAACAGCCGCTTATGCTCCGTATCGAAGCGTTCGGCGAGGCTGGCAATGGTCGATCCTGGCGGCGAATAAAGCGGCACTTCGAAGGCCTGGCCGGCATAGCGCACATCGATTTCCACCCGGATTTCGATGTCATCGGCTGCAACGCCCTCGGCTGCCAGCTCGCCACTGGTCTGGGCGATCAGCTCTTCGATCACCGCGCTCACGTCGGCATCACTGGTCTGGGTAACCAACCTGTTGAAGCTGCGCTGCGCATCAATGCGCAGGCGGGTGGTGGCATCACCATAGGCGCACAGCACGCCTGGTGAGGGCGGGATGATCACCGGCCACGATCCCATCAACATGCCCATGGCATTGCCGTGCAGTGGACCGGCACCGCCAAAGGCCATCAAGGCGAAATCGCGTGGGTCATATCCTTGCTGCACCGATACCAGCCGCAGTGCCCCGAACATGGTTTCATTGACGATGGCAATGATGCCGGCGGCTGCTTCGAGCAGCGGCAGGCCCAGCGCATCAGCCACGGTCTGTACGGCGCGCTTGGAGGCTTCGCGATCAAGTTTGAAGGTGCCGCCGAGCAGGTTCTCCGGAAGATAGCCCAAAACCACATTGGCATCGGTCACGGTTGGCAATTCGCCACCGCGGCCATAGGCGGCCGGGCCGGGCACAGCGCCGGCCGATTGCGGGCCAACGCGCAGCGCCTTGGTCAGCTCCGGCACCGTGGCGATGGAGCCGCCGCCGGCCCCCACCGTTTTCACGTCCAGGCTGGAAGCGCGCACCGTCAGATGGCCCACGCTGGTCTCACGGCGCAACCGCGCCTGATAATCCTCGATCAGCGCGACATCTGTCGATGTGCCACCCATGTCCAACGTCAACACGTTGGGAAAGCCAGCGTTTTTCGCAATCCAGACGGCGCCCGCCACGCCGCCGGCTGGGCCAGACATGAGCAGATTGACAGGCGCAGTGCGGCTCTTTTCGGCTGACATGAGCCCACCGTCAGAACGCAACAAGTTCAACTTGGCGGTGGTGCCCCAATCCTTCAGCGCGGCTTCCAGATTGCCGACATAGCGCGAAACTGTCGGTCGCACGGCGCTGTTGGCCACCGTCGTCAACGCCCGCTCATACTCCTGCATTTCGGGCAGAATGTCGGCCGACAGTGACACAGGGATGCCGGGCAGTTCTTCGGCACAGATTTCAGCAACGCGGCGTTCATGCGCGTCGTTCATGTAACTGTTGATCAGGCAGATGGTGATGGCTTCCACCTTCTCCTGCGCCAAACGCTTGAGATTGCTGCGCAGCGCGGTTTCATTCAGCGGGCGCACGATCTGGCCGTCGGCACCCATGCGTTCTGGCGCCTCGATGGTGGCTTCCAGCGGCGCCATCGGGGTCGGCTTGGGCCAGACGATCCAGGCTGCAAGTCCGCCCGGCACAAGGCTGCGCGCAATCTGCAGGATATGGCGATAGCCTTCGGTGACGATCAGGCCAACGCGCGCAATCTTGTGTTCCAGCACGGCATTGGTGGCCACCGTGGTGCCGTGCAGGAACAGCGACAGATCGGTTGCCGAAATGCCGGCCCTCTCGCATAGCTGCCGGGCGCCAGCGATCACGGCCTCTGACGGATCATGCGGGGTGGATGGTACCTTGTCGCGGACGGCACGGCCCGTGGCCTCATCGATCACGATCAGGTCGGTGAAGGTACCGCCAACATCAACGCCGAGTCTGTAGCTCACGATTTTGCTCCGATTGGGATAGGGCGTGCCACAAAGTCACCCGCCTTGCCCGCCCGGCTGGGCAACGCCCGGCCCATGATTGTGGCGAACCAGCGATTGGCTTCCAGTGTGGTTTCAAGATCATAGCCGGTGGCAATGCCTGACCGACCGAACAGATAGAGCAGTTCCTCGGTGCCAACATTGCCGGCGGCGCCGGGCGCGAAGGGGCAGCCCCCCAGGCCGCCCAAGGCCGAATCAAACGTGCGGCAGCCAGCTTGATACCCCGCCCAGGCGTTGGCTGGGGCCAGCCCGCGTGTGTCGTGCAGATGCAAGCGAATGGGAATTGGAGCAATGGCTTCGATCACCCGTTCAGTGAGTTCGCCAACTTGTGATGGCACCCCGACCCCGATGGTATCGGCCAGCGCAATCTCCTCCGCTCCGGCATCAGCCATGCGGCTGGCTAGGTCGATGACTCGGGCTGGGGCTACCTCGCCCTCATACGGGCAGCCGAAGGCGGCGCTGATCGTCACTTGAGCGAAGAGTTTGGCTGCCTTGGCTTTTTTCAGCATCGCACTGTTTGCAGCAATGCCATCTGCGATGGTTTGGCCTTGGTTGACGATGCCGAACGTATCACTGGCCACCAGCACACAGCCTGCCTCATCCAATGGGCGACGACCATCGAGGGTGGCAATGGCTCGGTCGACCCCACGCTCGTTCAGGCAAAGTCCGATGTAGCGCACGCCCGGCGCGTCCGGCAGGCCAGCGATCACCGCCTCGCCGTCGGCCATTTGCGGCACGCGGCGCGGGTTGACGAAGCTGGCCACCTCGATCCGGCGGGCGCCCATGGCGATCAAATGCTCTATCAAATTGATTTTGCTAGCAGTTTCGACCAGTCCCGATTCGTTCTGGAGGCCGTCTCGGGGGGAGACTTCGACGATCTCGATGGCGGGGGCGGCGGGCATGGGTTCTGTATACAAATTTGGGGTTGGCCTGTATAGACTGTGCGGCATCGTGAATTCGCCAGGTGGAGATTTGATCAGCTGGCGGTGCGGAAGGCGTGGAGGGCGCGGTGGATGTGGGCGGCCATCACGGCGCGGGCCCAATCGCTGTCTCGGGCAGTAAATGCCTGAATCAATTGATCATGTTCGGTGGCGGAGCGTTGCAGGTCGCTGCGGTCATAGCGGGTGGCGGTGCGGCGCACGATCGGCTGTTCCACCAGTCCAGCCAGCATGGTGGCCAGTCGGCCCGAGGCTGATCCGCTGATGATCAGGTCGTGAAACGCCCGGTTGGCGGCCAGAAAGCGGGCAATATCCGGTTCATGGCCGGCGATGGCGGCCTGCAGATCGGCGTTGCAGGCGCGCAGTTCGGCGATGGCGGCCGGGCTCAATCGGCGCGCGGCGCGGGCGGCCGCATGGCTTTCCAGCATGGCGCGCAGGGCAAAGATTTCCGCAACATCATCCCCGTCCCACGCCGCCACCACCAGTCGGCCGCCGGGGGTACGCACCGCATAAAGCTCTGATTCCAAACGCTTCAAGGCTTCACGCACCGGCGTGCGCGACACGCCGACAATATCGGCCAGCGCCTCTTCCCTCAGCGGCGTGCCGGGGCTGGCATCGCCTGACAGGATCAGGCCCCGGATCTCAGCATAGGCCTTGTCAGACGCGGTGGTCATCAGCGTTGAGGTCCAGTGTGAACGGGAAACTGTTGCAAAGCGGTGACGCCCGCCGCCGTTTGCACGGATGTGGCGCATTGGCAGCTTGCCAGTGAGTGGTTTTGTATACAAGAGCGGCGCAATCGCGCGGTGGGAGAGACCGCGCCAGCAACGGGAGCGGGCAGAATGCGCGGATTTTCAAACGAAATGACCAGCCTGGTGGCCAAAAAGCGGGCTGCGGTGGCGCTTTTGTCGGTGTCGGTGCTCGCACTGGCGGCGCCGGTGGCCGCCCAGCAGGCCGCCGCCCCTGAAGACCCCGCCGGCGATGAAATCATCGTCACCGCGCGCCGCAACAGCGAGCGGCTGATCGATGTGCCCGCCACGGTTTCGGTGGTCACCGCCGAAACGCTGGCCGCCACCGGCACCTTCCGCAGCCAGGAAATCTTGCAGCTCACCCCCGGCGTCACCATCGTCTCCGGCTCGGCCGAGGCCGGCGACACCCAGATCAACATCCGCGGCCTGAACGGCGCCCGCGACGCCGAATCGAGCGTGGCGCTGGTGGTCGATGGCATTTTGAAGACCAACACCGCCCAACTGAACCAGGTGCAGGGCACGCTGCGCCAGGTTGAAGTGCTGAAAGGCCCGCAGGGCGCCATCTATGGCCGCAACGCGGCGGCCGGCGCCATCGTGATGACCACGGTGAAGCCCGGTGATGTGCTGGAAGGCAGCTTCCGCGCCAATTATGGTGAGCTCGCCACCGGCCAGGCCTTTGGCCATGTCGCCGGCCCGATCAGCGACAATATCGGCTTCGTTCTCTCCGCCAATTATCAGACCACCGATGGCTTCTGGCGCAACGAATTCCTCGGCAACGCCAAGGTTGTCGATGATCAGCAGAATTATGGCATCGATGGCCGCATCGTCGCCAAGCTGGGCGAAGCCACCACGCTGGATGTGAAGGCCCGCCACGCCCGACTGGAAGGGGCATCGATCAACTTCAATGCCAGCTTCCACCTGCCCAATTTCGCCGCGGTGAACCCGGCCTTCTATGAGAATGTGAACGATCGCCAGTTCCGTTACTACAGCAACATCCGCCCCACCAACGAGCAATCGACCTGGGAAGCCTCCGCCCGCATCGAACATGTGTTCGAAAAGGGCAAGCTCACGGCGTGGACGCTGTTTTCCGATGTCGATCAATCGCTGACCGCCGATGGCACCTCGGCCGATTTTGCGCGTTACATCAGCAACATCAACAACCCCACCAGTCAGGCGGTGAGCAATCAGTGCTTTGCCACCACGGCCCAGCGCACCGGCTTCCCGCTGGCCCCGCCCACCTTCATCGGCCAGATCCCGGTGCCGTTCATCTTCGCGCCGGCCAATGGCTCCACCTTCGGCGCCTATAGCCCGACCACCTGCGACGGCACCCAGCTGCAAACCCGCAGCCAGAAGGATGTCTCCGCCGAAATCCGCTATGCCAGCACGTCCGATGGCCCGATCAACTGGTCGGCCGGGCTCTATTATCTGAACATCGATCGCGAAACCGGCATCAGCCTGGGCGCAGATCTGGGCCGCGGCGTTTCCACCACGCTGTACAACGCGCCCGGTTCCAGCAACCCGACCAGCCAGCTGTTCAACGATCAGTTCGATACCAATGTCTATGCCGCGTTCGGCAGCGTGGATTGGAAGCCGGTGGAAGCCTTCACCGCCGGCCTGGCGCTGCGCTATGACATTGAACGCCGCCGTGCCACCAATCTGGTGCCGGTGGTGAATGATCCGATCACCGGCGGCCCGATCAACCCCGGCCAGAATGGCGGCCCGATCGCGCCGGTGGCCAACACGTTCAAGCAATTGCAGCCCAAGGTCACCCTGGCCTACAAGGTGAACGACGATACCAACTTGTTCGCCAACTGGGGCGTTGGCTTCAAATCCGGCGGCTTCAACAACCAGGGCTCGGCCGCGATCGTGGCGCAGAATTTCAACAATGGCGCCGTGCCCGGCACCATCAACGCCGGCGTGCGCATCAACGATCAATATCGCCTGGAACGTTCAAGCGCGTTCGAAGCCGGCATCAAGGGCAGCCTTTTCGATAACCGCATCAGCTATGATCTCGCCGCCTATTACACCCAGGTGCGCGACATGCAGTTCTTCGAATTCTTCGTTGGCGGCTTTGGCCTGTTGCGTGTGGTGTCCAACATCGATCGCGTCGATATCTGGGGCGCCGAAGCCAATATCAACGCCAAGGTGGTCGATGGCTGGACGGTCTTTGCCTCCGGCAACCTGAACGGCAGCGAGATCAAGAAGAATGGCAGCCGGCCCGACACGGTGGGCAACAAGAGCCCCTATACCGCCGACTACACGCTCAATGTCGGCACCCAGCTCAGCCTGCCGATCAGCGATGGCCTGAAGGCCAATCTGCGCGCCGATTATCGCCTCACCGGCCCGACCTGGTTCCACAGCGTGCAGAATCAGGAAAAGCCCACGCTGTTCAG
Source organism: Sphingomonadales bacterium (assembly GCA_027485485.1). Lineage (GTDB taxonomy): Bacteria > Pseudomonadota > Alphaproteobacteria > Sphingomonadales > Sphingomonadaceae > Sandarakinorhabdus. The sequence continues at coordinate 23,042 of JAIXQY010000134.1, forward strand.
CGGCCTGCTGCCGATCTCGGCGCTGGCCCTGCCCGCCGTGGTGGGCAACGCCCGCTATGACGTGACCCGGCGTGACGCCTTCGGCATCGTCAACCTGCGCGCCGGCATCGAAGGCAAGAACTGGACGGCTTCGGTGTTCGCCAACAACCTGCTCGACAAGCAGTGGCTCAACGAAGTCATCCCGGCGATCGAATTCGGCGGCAGCTTCATTTCGCCCGGCCAACGCCGCATTATCGGGGCTGAAATCGGCTTCAAGTTCTGATAATCCCTTCAACGTGCTGCCTCCCCCGGGGCAGCCGCTCTGGCGGGGAGTGCCCGCCCGGCCCCTCGCTCCACCCCCACCCAGGAGCGAGGGGCCGTTTGCGTTTGGGGGGCTGGGGTTCGCGGGGAAGAAAAAGATGCCTCCGGCGGCAAGGGTCGCGGACCCTTGACCCGGCCGGTTTCGGGCGGTCCTCTTCTTCTCCCCGCCCGCTTGCTGGAAGGGCCGGGGGTGGGTGCGCCCGCCAGCGCCGCAATCAGCGCCCCACCCCTCCGCCTCGCGATGCTCGGCACCTCCCCTGGAAGGGGAGGATCGTCTGGTCCTCCCCTCATAGTGGAGGTGGCGCCGAAGGCGACGGAGGGGTGACGCCCACAAAGCAATTTGGCCTGTTCCTTCGTCTCCACCGGTGCCGCCTTGAACATCGCCGGGATCATCAGGCCGGCAGTCGCCGCCCGCGCCTTCATCTGCCAGCGCCGATTTCGCTTCTCCGGGCGATCAAGGGGGGGTGATATTTGTGCGTTAACGGCCTAGTTTCCCAACCTGGGGGGATGACATTGGGGGCAAGTCCCTGGTCACCATTCCCGTGTGTTCAGGAGCGTGGCGTCATGCGGATTGGCGAGTTGCTGGTGGCGGCCGGGCTGGTGAGCGAGGAAGATATTGCCCGCGCCGTTGATCGGCAGCACGAGGAGGGGGGGCGCATCGGGCCCAATCTGGTGTCGGTGGGGGCGATCAGCGAGGAAGCGCTGGCGCGGTTTTGCGATGCGATCCCGATCGAGCCGGCAACATTGCAGGAGACCGGCCTGCCGGAGACGTTCCTGATCGATCTGATGCTCAAGTTGCTGTTCATCGGCCCGGCGGAGACGGCGGCCGATCTGGCGGGCGGGATGCGGCTGTCGCCCCGGCTGATCACGGATCTGCTGGAGGCGGCGGTGCGCGGGCAGTTGGTGGCGGCGCTGGGCAGCAGCGGCGGCGCGTTGATGATGCGCTATGATCTGACCGAGGGGGGCAAGACGCGGGCGCGCGAGGCGCTGGCGCGATCGGCCTATGCCGGGCCGGCGCCGGTGCCGCTGGAGCTTTATTGCCACTGGCTGGACCGGCAGAAGGTGACCAACGAGATCATCGATGTGCCCGCGATGCACCAGGCCTTTGCCGGGCTGGAGGTGAGCGACGCGCTGGTGAACAAGCTGGGCCCGGCCGTGACGGCGGGGCGCGCCGTTCTGATGTATGGCCCGCCCGGCAATGGCAAGACGTCGGTGGCGCAGCGGCTGAACAACCTGTTCCGCCAGATCATCTATATCCCCCACGCGGTGATGGTGGAGGGCCAGGTGATGACGGTGTTTGATCCTGATGTGCACCACGCCGTGGGCGATGCGGCGGCGGGGCGGCCGCGCCTGTTTTCGTCCCTGCTCCGGGATGAGGCCGATGGCCGCTTTGTGCCGTGCCGGCGGCCGTTCATCGTGACCGGCGGCGAACTGACCATGGAGATGCTGGATCTGCGGCATGAGGCCGGCGGCAATTTCTATGTCGCGCCGCTGCACGTGAAGGCGGCGGGCGGCTGCCTGCTGATCGACGATTTCGGCCGGCAGATGGTGTCGCCCACGGCGCTGCTCAACCGCTGGATCGTGCCGCTGGAAAACCGGGTGGATTATCTGAAGTTGGCCACCGGCAAGAGTTTCCGGGTGCCATTCCAGACGGTGGTGATCTTTTCCACCAACCTGGCGCCAGCCGATCTGATGGACCCGGCCTTTCTGCGCCGCATCCCCTACAAGCTGGAGATCGGCGCGCCATCACCGGCGGTGTGGCGGCGGATCTTCACGGCCGTGGCGGCCGGCAGCGGGATCGC
>JAIXQY010000238.1 GCA_027485485.1 Sphingomonadales bacterium
CACGCCTTCACCGTGGCGGTGGGGGCGATCAGCCAGGCCGAGGTGATCTATGACGGCCCGTGCGAACAGGTGTTCATCGGCAAGGCCGGCACGGAGGCGGCGGATTGGGACAAATTGTTGCTGGTGCGCTATCCCAGCCGCCAGCATTTTCTGGCGATGATGGCCAATGATGCCTATCGTGACGCGCTCGTGCACCGCTATGCCGGGCTGGAGCGCACCGTGCTGATCCAGTGCGGCTGAATGCGCCCACTTGTTCTTGTTGCGCCGCAGCGCCAGCGCGTTATGAATGGGCGACGAAAAGACGATCCGGCCCCGCAAACATCACGGCGTGGGCGCAAAAGGGGGGATTGATGGCTACCCGTCCAACCGTGCCGGCACCCGCTTCAATGGGCGGCCGGCCGCTCAGCCCGCATCTGACCATCTGGAAATGGCGGGTGCACATGGCGGTTTCGATCATGCACCGTGTCACCGGTCATGCGCTGGCCTTTGGCGCCGTGGTGATCTTTGCCTGGTGGCTGGCGGCGCTGGCCAGCGGCCCCGATTATTATCGCTTCTTCCAGGATATCGTCTTCTCGCCGATCGGCGTGCTGGTGGGCGTTGGCCTCACCTGGGCGATGTTCCAGCACATGGGCAGCGGCATCCGTCACTTCATCATGGATTCGGGCGAAGGCTTTGACCTGGTCACCTCGCGCCGCATGGCGCTGGCGACCTTCGTCTTTGCCGCCGTCGCCACCCTGGCCGTCTGGGCCTTCATCCTGCTGGGCAAGGTGATCTGATCATGGGCAATGGAACCCAATTGGGCCGGGTGCGCGGCCTGGGCGCGGCCGGCGGCGGCGTGGTGCACCACTGGTGGCTGCAACGGGTGACGGCGGTGGCCAGTCTGTTCCTGGTCCTGTGGTTTGTCTTCAGCCTCGTGCGCCTGCCCAGCCTGGATTATGCCAGCACCCGGCTCTGGCTGTCTCAGCCGATCGTGGCGGTGCCGATGTGCCTGCTGGTGGTGAGTGTATTCTGGCATTTCCGCTTGGGCGTGCAGGTGATGCTGGAAGATTATCTGCATGGGTCAAAGCGCGTCATCGCCATGCTGGCGCTGAATTTCTACACCTTTGTCATGGCTGCCTTCGCACTGTTTTCGGTGCTGAAGGTGGCGTTTGCGGCCGCCTGAGGATCATATCGTGCCTGAAGCCTATCAGATCATCGATCATGTTTATGATGCCGTTGTCGTCGGCGCCGGCGGTTCCGGCTTGCGCGCGGCCATGGGCATCGCCGAAGCCGGCCTGAAAACCGCCTGCATCACCAAGGTCTTCCCCACCCGCAGCCACACCGTGGCGGCGCAGGGCGGCATTGCCGCCGCGCTGGGCAACATGGGGCCGGATCACTGGACCTGGCACATGTATGACACGGTGAAGGGCAGCGACTGGCTGGGCGATCAGGACGCGATCGAATATCTCTGCCGCGAAGCCCCCGCCGCTGTGTACGAACTTGAACATTTCGGCGTGCCGTTCAGCCGCACCGAAGCCGGCCGCATCTATCAGCGCCCGTTCGGCGGCATGATGCAGAATATGGGCAATGGCCCGCCAGCCCAGCGCACCTGCGCTGCGGCCGATCGCACCGGCCACGCCATGCTGCACGCGCTCTATCAGCAGAGTCTGAAATACAGCACCGATTTCTATATCGAATATTTCGCCATCGATCTGATCATGGTGAATGGCGAGTGCAAGGGTGTGATCGCCATCAACATGGAAGATGGCAGCATCCACCGCTTCCGCAGCCATCAAACTGTGCTGGCCACTGGCGGTTATGGCCGTTGCTATTTCTCCGCCACCTCCGCCCACACCTCCACCGGTGACGGCGGCGGCATGGCGATCCGGGCCGGCGTGGCCATGCAGGACATGGAGTTCGTGCAGTTCCACCCCACCGGCATCTATGGCGCCGGCGTGCTGATCACCGAAGGCGCGCGCGGGGAGGGCGGTTACCTCACCAACAGCCAGGGCGAGCGCTTCATGGAGCGTTACGCCCCGTCGGCCAAGGATCTCGCCAGCCGCGACGTGGTTTCGCGTTCGATGGCAATGGAAATCCGCGAAGGTCGCGGCGTGGGCGCCGAAGGCGACCATATCCACCTGCACCTCAATCACATTGATGCCGCCGTGCTGGCCCAGCGCCTGCCCGGTATCAGCGAAACCGCCAAGGTCTTCGCCGGGGTGGACGTGACCAAGGCGCCGATCCCGGTGGTGCCGACCGTGCACTACAATATGGGCGGCATCCCGACCAATTATCATGGCGAAGTCGTCACCCTTAAGGATGGCAATCCTGACAGCGTGGTGCCCGGCCTGTTCGCGGTGGGTGAAGCCGCCTGCGTGTCGGTGCATGGCGCCAACCGCCTGGGTTCCAACAGTCTGATCGATCTGGTCGTGTTCGGCCGCGCCACAGCCCACCGTGTGGCCGCCATCCAGAAGGCCAATGCCGGCCACAGCGCGCTGCCCAAGGATAACGCCGATTTTGCCCTGGGCCGCCTCGATGGCTTCCGCCACGCCAAGGGCGGTTCCACCACCGCCGAAGTGCGTTTGGCCATGCAGAAAACCATGCAGGCCAATGCCGGCGTGTTCCGCACCAGCGAGATCCTGGATGAAGGCGTGCGCAAGATCGACGCCGTCTATCAGCGCATGGCCGATATCGGCACCAGCGACCGTTCGATGGTGTTCAACACCGATCTGATCGAGACGCTGGAGCTGGACAACATGATCGGCCAGGCCGTGCTGACCATGCACATGGCCATGAACCGCCACGAGAGCCGCGGCGCCCATATGCACGAGGATTTCCCGTCACGCGATGATGACACGTGGATGGTGCACAGCCTCGGCTGGTTCCGCGACGGTTCGATCGAACTCGCCAAGCGCCCGGTGCACACCTACACGCTGACCGAGGACATCGAGTATATCAAGCCCAAGGCGCGGACATACTGAGGAGGCTGGAATGTCTGTCTGGACAGTCTATGCGGAATATGATCCCGATGCTGGCGTATGGTTCGCTCGTGCCAGTGACATGCCGGGTTTGCATTGCGATGCCGAGACGGTTGATGCGCTGGCGCGCAAAGCGGGCGGCATGATCCTTGATCTTCTTGAAATCAACGCAGACATAATGGACGAGGGCGCGGCGGCCGGGCCACACAGCGTGCGCATCGTGGCGCATGATGATCGGGCGTTTCCGGTCGCGGCCTGATGGTTCGGGGCTTTACGCGCGAGGTCAAGGCCATCTTGCTCCGCAATGGTTGCACGATGAAGCGGCAGGGCAGGGGTGATCATGAAGTCTGGATCAGTCCCAAATCTGTTCGCCCCTTCGTGGTGGATGGGCAGATAATGTCAAAGGCAATGGCCAACGCCGTGCTGAAACAGGCTGGTTTGAAAGAACGGATTGACTGATGGCTGAATTCTCTCTCCCCCCCAACAGCGTCATCAAGGCGACTGGCAAGTCGTACCCGGCGCCGGTCGGTGCGGCGCGCACCAAGAGCTTCAAGATCTATCGCTGGAACCCGGACGATGGCCAGAACCCGCGTTACGACACTTATGCGCTCGATCTTGATGCCACCGGGCCGATGGTGCTGGATGCGCTGATCAAGATCAAGAATGAGGTGGATTCCACGCTCACCTTCCGCCGTTCGTGCCGGGAGGGGATTTGCGGTTCCTGCTCGATGAACATCGATGGCAGCAACACGCTGGCCTGCACCATGCCGATCGCCGATGTGAAGGGCGAGGTGGTGATCACGCCGCTGCCGCACATGGAGGTGATCAAGGACCTCGTCCCTGATTTCAAGCATTTCTATGCCCAATATGCCAGCATCAAGCCCTGGTTGCAGACCGTGACGGCCGCGCCGTCGGGCGAGGAGCGCATCCAGTCGCCTGATGAGCGCGAGAAGCTCGATGGCCTGTATGAGTGCATCCTGTGCGCCTGCTGCTCCACCGCCTGCCCAAGCTATTGGTGGAATAGCGACAAGTTCCTCGGCCCCGCCATCCTGCTCCAGGCCTATCGCTGGCTGGCCGACAGCCGCGACGAGATGACTGGTGAGCGGCTGGATGCGCTGGAAGATCCGTTCCGCGTCTATCGCTGCCACACGATCATGAACTGCTCCAACGTCTGCCCCAAGGGCCTGAACCCGGCCAAGGCGATTGCCGATATCAAGCTGATGATGCTCGAGCGGGCGGGCTGAGCCGGCCGCGGGCAATTTGCCCATCTTGCGGTGCAGCACAGGCTTTGGTACCGACGCAACGCAACTTGCGCGCGCGCTGGCCGTATTGCTGGTAACGGGTTCAGGTGGCTGCTGCTGCGGCAAGATGATGGGGTGATCCACGTGAGCGTTGCATTGGCAACCCGGACGGCAATGATGCGGCGGTCAACTCGCATCATCTCGCCGTACAACACCCTGGAATATCGGCCGTGGTTCCCGGCGCTGCGCATGGCGCTGATCATCGCTATGGCGATGACCGTCATCTATGCCACCACGCTGCTCACCATTGGTGGCACCAGCCTCGTCAAGATTGCCGTCATTCCGATCGGGCTCATCATGGGCTTCGTGATCTGGCTTTTGCCCGATGCCGATGAGCATGCGCTGCCCAGCACGGCAAACCCGCCATATATGTGGGCGCTGCTGGTCTTTCTGGCCGGCATGGTGGTGTGGCCCTCCTATATCGCCATCGTCATTCCCGGCCTGCCCTGGCTGACTCCGCCGCGCATTCTGCTGGCGGTCATGCTGGCGATCATGCTGATCCATTATCCCCAACATCGTCACAGCCGCGGCACGCTGGTCGAGGTGATGGGGAATGATCGTATCGCGATCAGCCTGTTCCTGCTTTACGAGGCCCTCAACCTCATCGTGCTGCCGCTCAGCCCAAGCATTGCTTCAACACTGTCCTTCCTGTTCCTGCAGGAGGTGTTCAACTTGAGCGCGGTGATCATGGCCGGCATGCTGATGGCCAAGCCGAGCAGCATCCGAGCGATCTATTCGGCGATTGTTGGCGCTGCCATTTACACCATGGTGGTTGGCGTTGTTGAAAACGAGATGCAGCTTCCGCCATGGGCCGAGTATATCCCCAGCTTCATGAGGATCGACGAGTCATTCCTGTCGCGCATCCTGTCGCCACAGGCTCGCATCGGTGACAGTCGCTATCGCATCCGGTCCACCTTCCCGGTGGTGTTGTATTACACGCAATATCTCAGCCTGGTGATGCCGTTGATCCTGTATTCTGCGTGGAGGATGCGCGGGCGCTATCGTGTCTTCAGTTTCATCGTGATGGCCCTGGTGTTGCACACCGTGTGGTATTGCAATGCGCGCACCGCCATCTTGTCGCTGCTGATCCCGCTGTTCGCCTATGGCGCCCTGTTCATGGTGCGCTCCGTCCGCAACGGCAAGAACACGGACGCGTTGCGAACCGGTATCCGGGCGGGCGTCATCCTGCTTCTGGTTGGCATTTTGGCCGGCGTCATTGCGACCAGCCACCGTGCCCAGATGTACACATTCGGCGGCAAGCAACATGATGCCAGCAACATCGCGCGTGATCAGCAGTGGGACAATGCCTGGCGGCAACTGGCCCGCAACCCCGTCGGCATCGGTGCCGGCAATTCGGTGGCGAAGGTCGGCATTTCGGTGCCGGGCCGTGACAATCTGATCGTGGACAGTCTGTACATCAACCTTCTCGTCGACGTCGGTTTCCTGGGTTTTGCGGCATTCTTTGGCCTGTTCTTGCGCTGTGCATATTTGGGCGTCATGTGCTTCTTGCGGGCGACGAATGATCTGGAAGAGCAGGCAGGCGCAGTTGGGATCGGTCTGGTCAGCTATGTCGTCGCCTGCTCTGTGGTGAGCACCACCGACTCGGGCTATCTGTCCTTCCTGTTTTGCGGGATGGTTCTCGCCATCAAGCACTTGCAGGATCAGCGACTTGCCGAGGAAGCCCGTGTGCGCGCAATGCCGGCACCGACCGGCGCACTGGTGGTGCGGCGCGCGTAATCATCTCCCGGCCGCGCCATCGCGGCCGGGCAGGCACTCCTGCCCTTAGGCCGGGTTGGCCCGGCTGCTGGTGGCCAGTTCGACCAATCGGCGATCATCAGGCTGGCGACCATTGGTCACCGCCATCGCCACTTCCTTCAACGCATCCTGATAGCAGCGCAGCCGGGCCAGCCCGCGTGCCAGGGCAGCAGCGCCTTCCTGGGCAATCTCCTCGCGGCGGTGGAAGCCGGCCATGGTGCCATCGATGATCGTGCGCTCATCCGATCGCTGGCAATCCATTACATGGCGATAGCCCAGCGAGCCGAACAGGCCTTCGAACTTGCGGGAATAGGCGTGGGCCACCATCGGCACACCCGAAGAAAAGGCCGCGATGCAGGCGTGCATGCGCGCGCCGGCAAAGAAATCCAGGCCAGAAATCCAGCTTTTGGCAGCACTTGGGCTGGCAAAGCGCGGCGCCACCTGCACGCCCGGCAGCTCGGCGGCCAGCGCGTGCGATGCGGTGAAATCATCCTCCATCGCCATCGGCCCATCCGGATTGATCACGTGCGGCACCAGCCACACATCGGCACCTTCGGCTTGCAGGCTGGCGATCAGCCCGCGCACCATGCGCGGATAATTGCCGCGCAGGCCAAACTGGTTGTTGCTGGAATAGCCACCGGCCAGCAGCAGGCCCGACACATTCAGCCCCACCTGTGGCCGCCCGCCGGTGTTGCGCGCCCGCGGCTCATAGGGCAGGCGCAGCGCCACATCCGATGCCAGCAGGATCGGCCGCGTCACGCCCATGGCGGTCGCGGCGCTCACCGAGGTTTCGTCGCGCGCCACGACCAGCAGGCTGCGGTTCATCGTCCATTTTGCCGCCTTGCGCGGCCACGGCCGGTTGAACGGCCCCAGGGTTTGCGGCGCCAGGATCAACGGCACCCCGGCAGCATGCACCAGGCCCTTCATCAGCATCAGCCGGCGATAGCGCGAATTGCCATAGATATCGGCGAAACTGTCACCGGCTCCGATATCGATCACCATGTCCATGCCCTTGACCTGGGCATAGAAATCCATGGGGTTGATCAGGTTGATCGTGCGCTGCCGGACGATTTCGAAATCATCACCTTCGATATAGGGCGCCATCGGTTCATCGGGTTCGAACGACACCACTTTCAGATCGGTCGCCAGATCCGCCGCCACGTCACGCAGGATCGACAGGCCGGCGCTGGTGAGCGCGCCCACGCCCAGATTCCCCGATTTTGACGAGTGAAAGATCAAGCCGACCCGCAGCTGATCCCGTTTGCCCTGAGCCATTGTTCACACTTTCCGATCGCGGCAGTCGCCGGGGGCGTCAATGCCGGTTGCCACCGGGCCGGTCAACCGGCTGTTCGCCCGCCCTGCGGTGAATTTCGCCACTGGACGACACTGCACCCCGGCGCTAACCGGCAGCCATGTCGCGCGAAACCATCACCGAAGGGCCCAATGCGGGCTGGACTTGCTGGCGCCGGGATCCGGATGGCCGTTTTGCCTCCATGCTGGGCGATTTCTATTTCCGCGAAGGCGAGCGCGGCGTCGAATGCCGGATGGAAACCGCGCGCAAGCACAGCAATGGCCTGGGCTATCTGCACGGCGGCTTCATCATGTCGTTCATCGATATGGCGATGTTTGCCTTCATCTTCCGCCAGCTGGAGAACTCGGCCGCCGTCACGCTCAGCTGCGCCACCGATTTCCTGTCGGCCGGCATCGTGGGCAAGCCGATCGAGGCGCATGGCGAGATCCTGAAGGAAACCGGCAAGATGCTGTTTGTGCGCGGGCTGGTGACGCAGGATGGCGTCAACCTGGCCAGCTTCACCGGCACGATGCGCAAGATCCCGCGCGCTACCCGGCCCACCGGCGAGGGCCATGCCACAAGGCCGGGCGAAACCCAGGTTGACTGATCTTCTTGCCCGCTATGGCCAGTTGCTGGCGGCGGGCGAGCTGAAGCCCGATCCGGCACAGGCCGCCGTGGCCGCGCGTCTGGCGGGATTGGAGGCCGAGCTGCTGCGGCCGGCGCCGCAAGCCGGTCTGCTGGGCCGCCTGTTTGGCAAGGCCGAGCTGCCGAAGCCCAAGGGGCTTTATATCTGGGGCGGGGTGGGGCGCGGCAAATCCATGCTGATGGATCTGTTTTTCGCTGCCTCAACCGTGATGCCGAAGCGCCGGTCGCATTTTCACGAGTATATGGCCGAAGTGCACGGACGCATCCATGCCGCCCGCGCCGCCCGGGAGGCTGATCCGCTGATCAGCGTGGCCATTGCCCTCGCTGCCGAGGCGCGCTTGCTGTGCTTTGACGAAATGCAGGTGAAGGATATTGCCGATGCGGCCATCCTGTCGCGGCTGTTCACCGCCCTGATGGAGCGCGGCACCACCATCGTCACCACCAGCAACCGGCCGCCCGCCGATCTGTACAAGGATGGCCTGAACCGGCATCTGTTCCTGCCGTTCATTGATCTGATCGGGCGGCGGCTGGATGTAATCACGCTGGATGGCCCCACCGATTACCGGCTGGAGCGGCTGGGCGGCGCACCGACCTGGCATGTGCCGAACGGCGCAGAGGCAACGGCCGCGGTGTCAGCCGCCTTTTTCCGCCTCACCGATTATCCGCCGGAAGACCGGGCGCATGTGCCATCGGCCGAACTGCCGCTGCCCGGTGGCCGCAGCTGCCATGTGCCCAAATCGTTGAAGGGCGTGGCGGTGTTCAGCTTTGCCCGCCTGTGCCGCCAGCCGATGGGCGCGGCGGATTATCTGGCAATCGCCCGGCAATATCACACGCTGATCATCGTTGGCATCCCGCAGATGGGCCCGGAAAGCCGCAACGAGGCGATCCGCTTCATCCACCTGATCGATGCGCTGTACGAACGGCGGGTCAAACTGATCGCGACGGCCGATGCCGAACCGGCGGCGCTGTATGTGGCAGGCGACTCCAGCTTCGAGTTTGAACGCACCGCCAGCCGGCTGATGGAAATGCAGTCCGCGGATTATCTGGCGCTGGGCCACGGCGGCTGACCGGCCGCGCAATCCGCTGCATGTTTTTCCAGGACAAGGTCTTGGTTCAGCTCCAGACTATGCTGCCGCCCAGCTGGTGCAACCGCCAGCCATTCCGTTCTGCCCGGGCCGTCTTCATGATTGCCCGGTGGTGCAGTCGGGCGCGAGATCTGCCAATGCGGCGGTCACATATTGTCTGGCCACGGGAACCGGCATGGCCGCCAATTCCCGCAACGAACGGCCCTCACCGACCTTTTGAACGACCAGATAGCCGACATAATAGCCGAGACGATCAGGCTGCCCCGGCAAATTGGCCCCGCCGTTGAACAGGCGCCTATAGTCCTCGTCTTGCGTGGAAAAGGCGAGCTTCCGCACGGCGCAGGCCGCCGCCGGGTCTGCCTTGATCCTGTCGAGTGTGGCTCCGTCCAGCAACAGTTCGCCTGGTTTGGCACCCGGATTGAGCTTGGCCGCAACATATGTCGCCAGGCCTTCCTCCCAAAGCGAGCACCACATGGCGTCACAGTCCTTCATGATTGCTTCGTGATAGACATGGAAAAGCTCGTGCTGAAAGAAGGGGCGCTCATTGGCGTCAGCAGCGTG
>JAIXQY010000014.1 GCA_027485485.1 Sphingomonadales bacterium
AGCGCCCGGCCGGATGCCGCCAGCTGGTTGCCGGCCCAGGTGCGGAAGGTGGCGCCAATGCGCGCCTCGGTGCCTTCCGGGCTCCAGCCGGTCGCCTTGCTGTTCCAGGCGTGGAGATAGCCCTGTTTCGGATTGCGCACATGCGGCTGTTCGGCTGGCGCCAGGAAGCCCATCACTTCATGTTCGCCCGTGCCCGGCAAAGGCAGCCGCGGATCAACCCCGGCGGGCAATTTCGGCAGATTGCCGGCTTCCCAGAAGCCGATCTGGCCATCCTCCCCACCGTAACAAATGCCCAGATTCCAGCCCATGCGGTTGACGCCCTTGGCTTCGAACTCATCAATGCTGCGGGCGCGGCCCATCTCGACAATGCCCACCCAATTGTCGATCTCCCGGCCGCGCATGGCAAAGCTGTGGGAAAAGGCCACGTTGTTGGCCGTGTCCCACCGGATCACCGGGCCGTGCACCGTGCGCGCCACCTCGTGCACCACCGGCGCCGCGCCTTTCACCGCAATGGTTTCCGTGCGCCGTTCCATGGCGCGCCAGGTGCCGTTGAACCAATATTGATATTTGTTCTTCGGATTGAGCTTTTCGGCAAACACCATATTGGCCTGCGCCACGCCGGAGGTGAGCAGCCAACCATGCTGCACGCCGCGGCCCATGAACGGCGGGCCATAGGCATTGAAGCTGAAGCCGGCCTGATCAAAGCCGCCGCCGCGCAGATGGATTTCCGGGCCATCGGCGGTCGCCTCCAGCATCAGCACCCGGCCACTGGCGGATTTCTGTGGGCCAATCACCAGGCAGCGGCTGGCGCCCTGTGGCGGTTCGGTGCGCGGCGGCGAGGCCCGTGATGCGCTGAGATCAACGCCGCCGGCCCTGAGCGACACCGGGCGATCCACCGGCATCGGCCGCGCCGGTGCCCGGTCTTCGCCGGCAGCAATAACGGTGGGTGAATCCGGATCGGACAGCGGCACGACATCATTGAAAATGCGCCGGCCAATGTGATCGCCATGGCGTTTGATCATCGCGTTCAGAAACGCCAGATTCTCGATCTCATGCGCATCGCGGCCACCCGGCACCGAGGCGACATAGCGCAGATAATCCAGCAGCGTCCACGGCGTCGGCTTGATCCCCCAACGGACAAACTCCAGCGGCGTCTTGTGCGCCGGATCAGCCAGCACCTCGGCCACCGCGCGGTTGATGCCGTCAACATAGGCCATCATCATCGCCTGATGCTCGGCCGGAATGGCGTGATACATGCGCATCAGTTCGGCATCGGGCAGCAACCGATCGCGCGCTGTCTTGTCCCCCGCCACCGCCGCCGGCCCCAGGATCTCCGCCCGCCGGCCCGCCCCACCCCGGCGCTGCAACTCCATCGCCGCCAGCCGATCCTGCGCCAGCGCATAGCCGGCGCCAAACATCACCGCCGCCGATGTTTCGGCAAACACATGCGGCACGCCCATGGCATCGCGGTGGATGGTCACCGGTTCGGCCGCCAGCGGGCCACATAGCGCCCACAACAAGGCCGCCACCGGCACCGACTGTTTGCAGAAGATACTGGATCGCATGAACTTGCCCCGATTGGCCCTGATCCATTGTGCCCCGGCCCGCAGATTTGTCTATGCTGTCCGCTGCCAATATGCTTGTGCTGGCCCGCTGTTCCGCACTGCGAAGGATTGATCATGCGCCTGTTCCCCCTGCTTGCCGTCGCCCTGTTGGCCACCACCGCCACTGCACAAGTCCCCGGCAGCCGCAATGTGGCCGCGATCAGCGGCGGCAGCTACAGCGCCGATCCCGAACACACGCTGGTGATGTGGACGCTCGATCACCTCGGCTTCACGCCCTACACCGGCATCTTCGGCGGCGTGACCGGCAGCCTGACCATCGATCCCAAACAGCCCGGCGCGGCCAGGGTGGATGTGACCATCCCGGTTCTGAAGGTGACCACCGCCAGCGCCGGCCTGACCAGCCACCTGCTCCGCCCCGGCAAGGATGGCGGCAAGCCGGACTTTTTCGGCCCCGTGCCCACCGATGCGCGCTTTGTTTCCACCAAACTGGAAACCAGCGGCGAAACCGCGAAACTCACCGGGGATTTCACCTTCAACGGCGTCACCCGCCCGGTCACGCTGAACGTCACCTTCTATGGCGCCGGCAAGCTGCCGCCACAGATGGGCGGCAAGGAAAACATCGGCTTCCGCGCCACCGGCAGCATCAAGCGCAGCGAGTTCGGCCTGGGCTATGGCGTGCCAATCGTGGGCGACGAGGTGAAACTGGAGATTGCCGCCGCCTTCCAGAAGTGAAAGCAGCGGCCCAAATCCGGGCTTGTCATTGACTTGTAACACGCCCGGCCCAATGGGCTGCCGCGTCCTGTTCTATCGTGGCGGACCAAAACGCTCGCCTGGACGGGACCAATGCAGATTTTGAGCGACGACGCGCGCCCACAGGCGCGGATTGACGCCGTCATCACCTGGGTGGACGGCGATGATCCCGCCCACCGCGCCAAGCGGCAGCGCCACCAGCCGCACGCCCCGCGCAACGCCAACGCCACCAACCCGCACCGCTGGGCCTGCAATGACGAGCTGGGCTATTGCCTGCGCTCCATCGCCAACCACGCGCCGTGGATCGGGCGGATCTGGATCATCACCGATGCGCAAATCCCCGATCTGTCCGGCCTGCCCGCCGATCTGCTGGCGCGGATCAGCATCGTCGATCACCTCACCTTGTTTGCCGGCTTTGAAGCCGCGCTGCCCACGTTCAACTCGCTGGCCATCGAAACCCTGTTGTGGCGCATCCCCGGCCTGGCCGAGCGCTTCGTCTATTTCAACGATGATGTGTTCCTCACCGGGCCGCTGGCGCCCGGCGATGTGTTCCAGGGTGATGCCCCCGTGCTGCGCGGGGCCTGGGTGGACCAGAGCGAAATCGCCGCCGATCCGGCCAGCCGCGCAAACCCGGCGCTCTTGAACGCCCTCACCCAGATCAACGCCGCCGCATTGGCCGGCTTCGGCGCCAACCGCCTGTTCCGCGCCGCGCACGTGGTCCACCCGCTGCGCCGCTCCGTGCTGGCCGGCCTCTACCACCAACACCACGCGGCGTTCGTCGCCAACCTCGGCCACCGCTTCCGCTGCGTCTCGCAATTCCTGCCCCAAGGCCTGCACAACCACGCCTGCATCGCCGCCGGCGAGGCGGTGCTGCACACCGGCGAAGACCATCTCCACCTGCGCACCGGCGCCGTGCTGGACTACCCCCTGCCCCAAGTCCGCGCCTTCCTCGCCCGCGCCTGCCAACCGCAGTTCAAATTCCTCTGCGTCAACGATCTCCCCCAAGTCGAAGCCGCCATCCCCGACACCCGCGCCTGGATCGAACGCGCAATCGCGGCGTGAGGGGTTGGGAAGAAAAGAGGCCTCCGGCGGGCAGGGTCGCGGACCCTGCACCCGTTTGGTTTTGGGCGGCGCTTGTTGGCTGAGTTGGGGTGGAAATCTGCCGTTACGCTGACTTCACAAACGTCGCTGTATAGAAAGCTTGCCCTGCTTGGCCGCCTATTTGCCAGACGTTCGTTAGACCGTCCAAGGCCACTGGTCCAACGCCTTCACCCAAATCGCGGGCCACTCCATTGGCTATATGAACTGAGGAGCGGGGAACCGGCTTCTCGGAACGAAGCATCGCTGCCCATTGCTCGGCAACATGGGTCGCATCGCGCGCTGCAAACTGCGACACATAGGTCCCACCATCGTAATCGCAAACAACCGTAAAAATGTGATTTGGCATAGCTGGAGCTTACTTCATCATCGAATGTCAGCAAATGAGCGAAACCGGTCGCCAATCATCTGTCATGCTGGCGAAGGCCAGCATCCATGGTGGGGCTGGGGCCAATGATGGCCACGTGTGCGCCCGCTGGGCGGTGGATGCTGGCCTTCGCCAGCATGACGGGTTCCTGTTGGGTAGAGCGCACCTGAAAACCAACGGGTGCAGGGTCTGCGACCCTGCCCGCCGGAGGCCCCTCTTCCTAACCCCCAAACGAAAAAGGCCGCCGCTCCACCGAGCGACGGCCCTTCTGTTTCGCGGCAGGTGCTGATCACAGCTTGCCGGCGAGTTCCGGGACGATGGTGAAGAGGTCGCCCACCAGGCCGACGTCGGCCACCTGGAAGATCGGGGCTTCTTCGTCCTTGTTGATGGCGACGATGATCTTGCTGTCCTTCATGCCCGCCAGATGCTGGATGGCGCCGGAGATGCCGACGGCGACATAGAGTTCCGGGGCGACGATCTTGCCGGTTTGGCCGACCTGATAATCGTTCGGGGCATAGCCGGCGTCCACAGCGGCGCGGCTGGCGCCGACGGCGGCGCCGAGCTTGTCGGCGAGCGGATCGATATATTCGTGGAACTTCTCGGAAGAACCCAGCGCGCGGCCGCCGGAGACGATGATCTTGGCGGCGGTGAGTTCGGGGCGGGCCGATTTGGTGAGTTCGGCGCCGACGAAGCTGGACGTGCCGGCGCTGCCGGCGCCGCTG
>JAIXQY010000026.1 GCA_027485485.1 Sphingomonadales bacterium
ATGGCCTGATCCAGGATGGACAGGCCATCGCGCACGCTGCCTTCGGCGGCCCGCGCGATCAGGGCCAGGGCATCGGCTTCGGCGGCCACGCCTTCGGCATCCAATATGCGGGCGAAATGCCCGGCCAGCATGTCGGCCGGAATGCGCTTCAGGTCAAAGCGCTGGCAACGCGACAATATGGTGGCCGGCACCTTGTTCACTTCGGTGGTGGCCATGATAAACTTCACGCCCGGCGGCGGTTCTTCCAGCGTTTTCAGCAGCGCGTTGAACGCCGCCTTCGACAGCATATGCACTTCATCGATGATGTGGATCTTGAACCGCGCCGACACGGCGGCATAGCGCACGCCTTCGATGATCTCGCGCACATCATCCACGCCGGTGTTGGACGCGGCGTCCATTTCCACCACGTCCATGTGGCGGCCGGCGGCAATCGCCACGCAGGGTTCGCATTGCCCGCACGGGCTGATCGTCGGCCCGCCCTGGCCATCGGGGCCGATGCAGTTCAGCGCCTTGGCGATGATGCGGGCGGTGGAGGTTTTGCCCACCCCGCGCACCCCGGTCAGCAGCCAGGCCTGCGCCAGCCGGCCGCGCGCGATGGCATTGCCCAGCGTCTGCACCATCGCCTGCTGGCCCAGCAGCCCATCAAAGCTGCCCGGCCGATATTTGCGCGCCAGCACGCGATAGGCCGGCGCTGCGGGCGCAGCCGGCAGGTCGAGGCCGGGGAAGGCCATATCGGATTCGTCAGACATTGGCGTTGTTGTAGCGGGCGGGGTGGACGGCGTCACGCGCTGGATGGCACCTCAACGCACCCGGATATAGACCCGGGCCATACGCTCCTCGGCAAGCTGGCCGCGCGCCAGATAATCAAACCAGGTGACGCCGCGAAAGCCGGCGGCCGGCGTGATCACGATGTCATCACCCGATCGGGTAACCATGACCTCCGATCGGTTGGCTTCGGGCACGCTGATGGACAACAGGGAGGAGGAGGGGCCCAGCCCGCCCAGGCCCGAAGCGCCGCCATTGATCTGCAGATCATTGCCGGTGATCAGACTGGCTTGAATGGTGCGGCTGCTGCCGGCGGCCATGGTGATGAAATCGGGCGCCGGCATGAACAGGCCGGTCGGGTTATACCCGTAATGATCGACATAGCGTTGAGTGGCCTGGACAATGTCTGGCGATGCCAGGCGCGATACCTCGTCAAGGCTGGCATCAGAGTTGGCCGCCGCCATGTGCACCACCGCTGGAATCAGATAGCCGCGAATGCCCAGCAGCCAGCGCCCGCGTTCGCGCGGTTCTTCGGGGCGCACGCCGATGGCGACGGTGTAGAGCCCGATCAGGCCGGCGATGGCTTCTTCAACCGCCGGGCGCAGCGTGACGGTCGCGCCGCTGGCATTGCGCAGCGGGCCGAGCCGGCAGCGCAGGATGGGCAGCATGGCCTGGCGCGAGAAGATCAGATCGGCGGTGGGCAGATCGCGCAGGCAGCGGGAAAGCTGCCCGGCATCAACACCGGTGGCAAAGCCCAGGGACAGCACCTCACTTGCCGTGTCCGGGCTGGCGACATTGCCGTTGATGGCGTTGAAGGCGGCTTCCATCGCCAGGATGCGCAGGGCCGCGCCGGCCATGCGGGCGGCATCGGCGGCGCGTTCGGCATCGCCGGATTCGCCTTCGGCCACCAGATCATAATTGGCCAGATCGGGATCCCGCATCATGCGGAATACACTGCTGGCAAGTCCGGCCTGTTGCAGGCCGAGCTGAATCTTCAACCGGGTCTGATCGGTGCCACTTTCCCACAGCAGCGCGGTGAGCGGGCTGACCATGCGGGCATAATCCGGGGCGATCAGGCTGATCGTCGTGGCCGTTTGATGATCGATGACGAACGCGCGCTTGAACCGGTCGCTGTTGTCGCGGGCGGCATTGCCACCCGCGCCCTGACCCACCAGATTACCGATGGAATTGGCATAGCCAGGGAAATAGCGGCCGTCGCGGGCGTTGAATCCCTGCACAATACCATCGTTGGTATCCCGCGAATTGTTGAAATCCAGCCGGCCGGTGGCGGGCGCAATTGCAAACACCCGGGCGGTGGCGGTGGGCGTTGGCGCAGGTGCGGGAGCGGGCGCCGGAGATGGGGCGGGGCTGGGGGCCGTCACTGGCGGGGCAGTGGTGCCGCCGCCGCCGCCGCACCCGGTCAATGCAAAGGCGGCGGCAGCCAGCAGGGCCGGCCAGATCGGATTGCGCATCGGAATTCCCATAATGATCAGGAATTCCGTGCGGGCAGGCGCAAGTCAAGCCATTGCGGCGCCGGGTTGGGCGCCGCCCCGGTCACAGGGCTTGCATTCTCCATCCACCGCCGCCATATGCCGCGTGGGAGCCGGGCGGACAGAGCGCTCGCCAACCCGGTCAGGTCCGGAAGGAAGCAGCCGTAACGAACCCGCTTTGGGTCGTTCCCGGTTCCCACCTTACAATATGATTTGCGGCGGCTTGCCAAGGGCTGGCCAGCGGATAATCTGCCGGGGCAGGGTTGCCGCTGCGTGGTGCCGATGGGCGCGCGCAGGCCTTTGGATGTGGCCCTGATGATGCAGTTCTTGATGGTTGCTGCCGCTGCGATGCTGGCCCCCGGCCAGCCGGTGATGATCGTGCTGAACCTGGAACCGGAAGCGGCGGGCAAGCGGCCGGTGGCGTTTGATGCGCCGGGTTTTCGCGCCGTGATTGCCCAGCAACTGGCGCAGGCCGGGGTGGTGGTGGGCGCCGGGCAGGGCATGACCCGGCTGGTGATCCGGGTGACCAGCTATGATCCCGGCAACGGCATTGCCGCGGCGCAGACGGCGCGGATGACAGCGCGGTTCCAGTTGGTGCCGGCCAGTGGCATGCCATCGGCTGAGCAGGAGCTGGCCTGCGAAGGCAAGGCCAAGTTCGATCTGGCCAGCACGCCGGGCGGGCGGGCGCGGCGGGCGCACGCCCGCTGCCTTGATGCGCTGGCCGTCAGCCTCACCGAGAAACTGGTGGGCACCGAAGGCCCGGTGATGGTGCGATAGGGGTGAACGGATTTCGTCATGCTGAACTTGTTTCAGCATCCATGGGAGCTTTCATCGTCACACGTGCCTTTCGGGGCATGTGCGCCATGGATGCTGAAACAAGTTCAGCATGACGAGGTCTTTTTCAGGTCGTGACCTCAGCCACCAATGCCGAAATCATACACCCGCGCAGTCAGCGCGCCGCCACCGCCGCTGACGTTGCCGCCGGTCAGGGCCTGGATGAAGCCATATTCGCCGGGGACCAGCGGCTGGGTCGGGGTGACCTTGAACACGCCGGGGCGGATCTGCAGGGCTTCGAAACCGATGCGGTCCTTGTCCATCACGCCCTGCTTGGAACCGGCGATGTTGATGCTGCCGACCCGGGCTTCGCGGGCGGTCTTCTTCTGACCGAACTTCACCAGGCTCAATTCGCTGGGTGCGCTGGTGACGGAACCGGCGCCGGTTACCCACACGCTGGTGTTGCCCACCGCCAGATTGCGCGGCACCGATTCATCGAAGAACATGTAGAATACGGGCTGGCCAACGCCGGTTCGCACCTTGGCGTTCGGATTGGGGATGGTGGCCTTGATGCTGGCGGATGCGATACCGCCGGTGAGGGCATAGCCCAGGATGCCGCCGGTCTTGGCCTGGTTGGAGGCGGTGGCAACGATCCGATACATGCGATTGTCGCTCGCGCCGAACATGTAGACGCCGGGATAATGCGGCACCATCGGATCGGGCGAATCGGTGGAAAGTTCGGTGGCGCCGGTGTTGGCCGGTTCCAGCATGGCGGCGAGCACGGAGCCGGGCACGCCCTTGTTCTTCAGCGCGATCAGCGTTTCGGACGAGGTGTCAAAGGTGCCGCGCGAGGCCTTGATCTTGGCGACCACGGCTTCGGCCGGCAGCCCGGCTTCGAGCAATTTCACCACGGCATCATTGGTGAGCGTTTCCTGCGCGCCGGCCGGCAGGCTTGCGCCGGCGACCATCAACAATGCCGCCGCAGCAGCGGCGCGGCCAAGACCAGATTTGAACATGTTGCTTGCCTTCTTCGTTGCTCTCGTGAAGCGGGGGCACTTCACTGCGCAACAATTAACAACTCACCGGCTCATGTCCACCACGCCGCGCGGGATTTTCACGTCGAGATGGGCGATATCGGCGGTGAGGCGGATCTGGCAGGCCAGCCGGCTCTGGCGGTTGGCGCCGGCGGCGAAATCCAGCATGTCTTCTTCTTCCTCGCTGGCCGGCGGCAATTTTTCAATGTCACCGCCCACCAGATGCACATGGCAGGTGGAACAGGCCATCGCGCCTTCGCAGGTGCCCTCCAGCGGCTGGCCATGCGCCTGTGCCAGATCGAGCAGCCGGTCCCCCGGCTGGGCGTCGATCTGGCGTTCGCTGGTGCCATCGGCAGAGATGAAACGGATGCGGATCATTGCACTGCAGCATTTGCCGCGATCAGGCGAATTCCGCAAGATAGGCCGAAACCACGGCGTTGATTTGTGCAGCTGCGCCTTCGATGTCCGACAGGGTGGTGAAGCGGCCGAAGCCCAGCCGCAAACTGGCCTTGGCCGTGGCTTCGGCCAGACCCAGCGCGGTGAGCACGTGGGAGGCGCGTCCGGTGACGGCAGCACAGGCCGAACCGGACGAGATGGCCAGGCCCGGCAGCCGCTGGATGAGCGGCACGCCCACGCCGGGCAGGCTGAGATTGAGGTTGCCGGGCCAGCGCCGGGCGGTGCTGCCGTTGATCTTGTGCGGCACGCTGAGGCTGGCCAGCAGCGCATCGCGCAAGCTGACGGCGTGGGCATGATCTTCAGCCATGCGCTGGCCGGCGATGCGCGCGGCTTCGCCCAGCCCGACGATCAGCGCGGTGGGCAGCGTGCCGGAGCGGCCATCCTCCTGCCCGCCGCCGTGCAGCAAGGGCGTGATGCTGGTGAACGGCCGGCGATAGAGGGCGCCGACGCCCTTGGGGCCATAGATCTTGTGGGCCGTCAGGCTGAGCAGGTCGATGCAGCAGGCCTCCACATCGATCGGCACCTTGCCGAAGCCCTGGGCGGCATCGACATGGAACACCGCGCCGACGCTGTGGGCGAGCCGGCCGATGGCGGCCAGATCCTGCACCACGCCGATTTCATTGTTCACCGCCATCACCGAGACGAGCGCCACATCCTC
>JAIXQY010000129.1 GCA_027485485.1 Sphingomonadales bacterium
CGTGTGATCGTCTCGTCCAGCCGGGCGACGGGCAGGCCGAACTTGCGCACGATCATCACATTCTTGAGGGTGCGTCCGTCGGCCTGCAGGGCGAGGAACTGCTCCGCCTTGAAGCCGCCCTTCATCGCAAAGCGCAGGCGCAGCCGGCCGCCCGTCATCGTGCCGGTCACTGGCCCTGCCGCATCGGTCAGCGCGCCGGTATAGCCGCCGTTGCCATCGCGGCGCAGCTGCCACTGGCGCTGCGTTGGCGGCTTGCCGGCCAAGGTCACGGTCTGCTCGAGCCGGATTGTCCCATCGGCCCCAAGCTGGCCGCGACTGCTCACCTGCACGGCCTGCGGCTTGCGGGCGGCGATCTTCATCACCCCTTGCCCGCGGGTTTCGCCAGCGAAAAAGCCGATCGGGTCCAGCGCCGGCGCGGTGATGGCCGGTTGCGGCAGGCGATCGGTTGCCACGCAGGCGGGCAGACTGGCCAGCAGTGTCAGCCCGGCAAGTGTCCTTTTCATCTCAGGTCTCCTGCCCCAGCTACGCCGATTCCGGCCGCGCCGATGACTCTTGTCACAGCCGGTGGCATTGCGCTTGACCTTGCCCGCGCCCCGCGCCAATCGGGGGCACACACCAGCCAAGGCTCATCCCCGTGAACGATACCACGCCCGACAGCCTGATCCCTTATGACGACATCGTCCAGGATGCGTTGCGCGGGGTGGTGAGCCGCGTGCTGAGGCGGATTCAGAAGGAAGGCGGCCTGCCGGGCAGCCATCATTTCTATATCGCCTTCCGCACCCGCGCGCCCGGCGTGTCGATCCCGGCCCATTTGAAGGAACGTTATCCCGACGAGATGACCATCGTGGTCCAGCATCGTTACTGGGATCTGGTGGTGGCCGATGATCATTTTTCCATCGGCCTGTCGTTCAACCAGATGCCGGCCACGCTGGTGGTGCCCTATGATGCGATTGTCGGCTTTGTTGATCCGGCGGTGAACTTCGCCCTGCAGTTCGCGCCCAAGGATGGCGAAGCCGCGCCGGAGCCACCGGAACCGGAATCGCCGCCACCGGCCGCTGATCCCGGTGGTGATGGCGGCAATGTCGTCACGCTTGATCGGTTCCGCCGCAAGTGACACTTTTTGACCGTCGTGATGCGCCGGCCCGGCGCGGCTTGATGTTTGTGCTGTCGTCGCCATCGGGCGCCGGCAAGACCACCCTGTCGCGCGCCGTGCTGGCCGAAGATGCCGGCATCACCATGAGCGTTTCGGCCACCACCCGCCGCCCGCGCCCCGGTGAGGTGGATGGGGTGGATTATTATTTCGTCTCAACCGGCCAGTTCCAATCCATGGTCGAAGAAAATGCCCTGCTGGAATGGGCCACGGTGTTCGGCAACCGTTACGGCACCCCCCGTGCGCCGGTGGAGGCAGCGCTGGCGGCCGGGCGCGATGTGCTGTTCGATATCGATTGGCAGGGCACCCAGCAGTTGCAGCAAACCGATGCGGCGTCTGATCTGGTGCGGGTGTTCATCCTGCCGCCCACCCTTGCCGAGCTGGAACGGCGGCTGACCACGCGCAACACCGATCATCCCGATGTGATTGCCGGCCGCATGGCTCGTGCCCGCGATGAAATCAGCCATTGGGGCGAGTATGATTATATCCTGGTCAACGATGATGCCGAAACCTGCCTGAACGAAATCCGCGCCATCCTGAAAGCCGAACGCCTGCGCCGCAAGCGCCAGCTTGGCCTGGCCGGGTTCGTGCGCGGCATGCTGGGCGAATGATGCGCCCACTGGTTGCCCTGCTGCTGCTGGTGCTGGCTGGCTGCACCAAGAGCGACGAGCTGCAACCCTATGCCGTCGTGCGCCGGGCCGATGTGTGGCAGGCGGTGATCAAGGACAGCGATCGCAGCCGGTTGGCCCGCCTGTCTGACGCATGGGAACAGGCCAGGGCCGATATTGCCGCTGCCAATGCCGATGCCGATCTGGCGGCGCTGGGCGTGGTGGGTGATCCGGCCGCCGCGTCGCCCGGGCCGCTGCCGGTGGCGGGCCGCTATCGCTGCCGCATCATCCGGCTGGGCTGGCGGCAGGGGGCAGACCGGCTGGTGCCACCGGTGCAGGCCGGCACTTGGGGGCCCTGCACAATGGCGGCCGATGGCATCGTGCTGCGGCTGGAAACAGCCCCTGCGGCGCAGCAGTTCACCGGCACGCTCTATCCCGATGTGGATCGGCTGGTGTTTCTGGGCAGCGTCAGGCTGGGCGATGACATGGGCCGGCTGCGCTATGGCGAGGATCGGGATCGCGACCAGCTGGGCGTGCTTACCGCGCTGGGCGCTGACCATTGGCGGCTGGCGCTGCCTTGGCCGCGCTGGAGCGCGCGGATGATCCTGATCGAAATCCGGGCCGCCTGAACCGGTGCCCGAACTATTGTCTGTGCTGTCCAGCCAAAGCCTGGTCTTCTGGTTGGCGGCGCTGGCCGGGGTGACCATCCTGGGCCTGGCCAAGGGCGGCTTTGCTGGCCTGGGTGTGCTGGGCGTGCCGATCATGGCGCTGGGGATGAGCCCGGTGCTGGCGGCGGCCATCCTGCTGCCGATCCTGTTGGTGCAGGACGTGTTTTCGGTGCGGGCCTTTGGCGCCCATCGCGACAATCGCGTGCTGGCGCTGATGCTGCCGGGATCATGCCTGGGCATTTTTGCCGGCTGGGCGCTGGCCAGGTTTGTGCCGGTGGCCGCGGTGGAGGCCGCGGTGGGCGTGATCGCGCTGGGTTTCGGCATCCAGCGCATCTGGGCCGAACATCGCGGGACGCCGGCGCGGGTCGGGCGGCCATGGCAGGGCGTGGCGATGGGTGCGGCCGCCGGCTTCACCAGCCAGATCGCCCATGCCGGTGGGCCGCCCTTCCAGATGCATGTGCTGCCGATGAAGCTGCCGCGTGACATGTTCATCGGTACCAGCAGCGTGTTCTTCGCGGTGATCAACTGGCTGAAAGTGCCGGCTTATGCCGCGCTCGGCACCTTCACACCGGCCAACATGGCGCTGGCGGCGGCGCTGTTGCCAGCGGCGCTGGCCTCTACCTGGGCTGGCACCGTGCTGGTGCGCCGGGTTGATGGCCCGCGTTTCTATGCCATCATGCACGCATTGATGATCCTGGTAGGGGGGAAATTGGCATGGGACGGATTTTCGGGGCTGTAACCGCACTGCTGCTGGCCACGTCGGCGGGCGCGGCGCCGGTGGATCTGCTGACGCTCTACAAGGACCTGCACGCCCATCCTGAACTGAGCTTCGAGGAGGTGCGGTCGGCCGGCATATTGGCCGCCGAAGCACGGTCAGCGGGATTTGAAGTGACCGAAAAGGTCGGTCGCACCGGCGTGGTTGCCGTGCTGAAGAACGGCAAGGGCCCCACCGTGCTGATCCGTGCCGATATGGATGGCTTGCCGGTGAAGGAAGCCACCGGTCTGCCTTATGCCAGCACCGCCATGGGCCGCTATGGCGATGGGCCGATGAGGCCGGTGATGCACGCCTGCGGCCATGATATCCACATGGCGGTGTGGGTGGGCACGGCGCGCTGGTTGGCAGAGAATCGCAAGGCCTGGCGCGGCACGGTGGTGATGATCGGCCAGCCGGCCGAGGAAGGCCTGGGCGGCGCGCGGGCGATGATCGCCGATGGCCTGTTCACCCGCTTTCCCAAGCCGGATTTCAGCCTGGCCCTGCACGACAGCAGCAGCATCCCGGCCGGCACGGTGAGCGTGCCGCCGTTTCGCGCGCTGTCGATTTCCACTTCGATGGACATGGTGGTGAAGGGCATCGGCGGCCATGGCGCCTATCCGGCCAGCACGAAGGACCCGGTGGCGCTGGCGGCCCGCATCGTCACGGCGCTGCAACCGCTGATCAGCCGCGAGAATGATCCCTTCCAGCCGGCGGTGATCACCGTGGGCAGCATCCATGGCGGCACCAAGCACAATATCATCCCCGATGAGGTGACGCTGCAACTCACCATCCGCAGTTATGACGCCAAACAGCAGCAGCGCCTGCTCGACGGGATTGCCCGGGTGGCCAGGGGCGAAGCCATCGCCGCCGGCTTGCCGGAAACCCACATGCCGGCGATTCGGGTTTCGGGCGTGGGCGTGCCCACCTTGAACGACACACCGCTGGCCACCCGCCTGAAGGCCCAGTTTGAGACGAGGCTGGGCAAGGCCCGGGTGATCGATCTGGATCCGTCGATGGCGTCGGAGGATTTCCAGTATTTCGGGCTGGAGGCCAAGATCCCATCGGTGATCTATTGGCTGGGCGGCGTGGGCAAGGCGCAATGGGATGCGGCCCAAGCCGGCGGCCCGGCCATCCCCAGCTTGCACAACAGCGGCTGGGCCCCCGATCCGGTGCCGACCATCGCGACCGGGGTGGAGAGCATGACGGCGGCAGCGGTGATGCTGTTGCCGGCGAAATAGCCTTATCAAAAGCGCCAAGCGCGCAATCGCCCCATCGCCGTGCTACAACCCTTGCCAACAACAAGTCGGGGAAGGATGCACCATGCGCGATTACACCAAATTCTATATTGATGGTGAGTGGGTTGATCCGGCGGTGTCGAATCTGCTCGATGTGATCAATCCGGCCACCGAGGCGGTGGCGGGCCGGATCAATCTGGGCAGCGCCGCCGATGTCGATCGCGCCGTCGCCGCCGCCAAGACGGCCTTCACCAGCTTCAGCCGCACCAGCGTGAAAGAGCGTATAGAGCTGATGGGCGCCATCGCCGGCGAATATCAGAAGCGCTACAACGATATTGCCGCCGCCATCACCGAAGAAATGGGCGCGCCGGCCTGGCTGTCGAATCAGGCGCAGGCCGCGCTCGGCATCGGCCACATCGCCACCGCGATCGAAGTGCTGAAAAGCTACAAATTCGATGAACTCAAGGGCACCACGCTGATCACCAAGGAGCCGATCGGCGTCTGCGCCTTCATCACGCCGTGGAACTGGCCGATCAACCAGATCGCCTGCAAGGTGGCGCCGGCGCTGGCCGTGGGCTGCACCATGGTGCTCAAGCCGTCGGAAATCGCGCCGTTCAGCGCCTATATCTGGACAGAAATCCTGCATGCCGCCGGCGTGCCCAAGGGCGTGTTCAACCTGGTCAACGGCGATGGGCCGGGCGTGGGCGCCGCCCTGTCTGGCCACAAGGACGTGGACATGGTGAGCTTCACCGGCTCCACCCGCGCCGGCATTGCGGTGGCCAAGAACGCGGCTGACACGGTGAAGCGCGTGGCGCAGGAACTGGGCGGCAAATCGCCCAACATCGTGCTGCCCGACGCCGATCTGGTGAAGGCGGTGTCCGGCGGCGTGCAGAGCGTGATGATGAACAGCGGCCAAAGCTGCAACGCGCCGACCCGCATGCTGGTGCCGCGCGCGAAAATGGCCGAAGCCGCCGCCATCGCCAAGCAGGTTGCCGAAGCCACCACTGTGGGCGATCCCAATGGCAACAGCGCCATGGGCCCGGTGGTGAGCGAGACGCAGTGGAACAAGATCCAGGGCCTGATCGAACAGGGCATCAAGGATGGCGCCACGCTGGTTGCCGGCGGCCCCGGCAAGCCCGAGGGCCTCGACACCGGCTATTATGTCAAACCCACCATCTTCGCCGATGTGACGAACGACATGACCATCGCCCGCGAGGAAATCTTCGGGCCCGTGTTGGCGATGATGCCGTATGACAGCGAGGAAGATGCCATCGCCATCGGCAATGACACTGTCTATGGCCTCGCCGCCTATGTGCAGGGCGAGCCGGAACATGCCCGTAAGGTCGCCCGCGAACTGCGCGCCGGCCAGGTCAACATCAACCAGGCCGGCTTTGATCTGATGGCGCCGTTCGGCGGCTACAAGCAGTCCGGCAACGGCCGCGAGTGGGGCGATCACGGCTTTGCCGATTTCCTTGAAACCAAGGCCATCATCGGCTTCGGCGAAGCTGCCGCAGCGGAGTGACCATCAACGCCGCGCGCCGGTGGCGCGCGGCGAACGTCATTTGGGGGGATTCTCATGGCAGCTTATATTGTGTTCACGCGCGAACGGCTGCGCGATCCGGTCGAGTTTGGCCGTTACGGTGAAAAGGCCGGCAGCACGCTCGCCGGGCACGTCGCCAAGCCGCTGGCCTTTTACGGCGCACACGAAACGCTGGAAGGCGCACCGATCGAAGGTGCC
The DNA here is from genome assembly GCA_027485485.1 of Sphingomonadales bacterium. Classification (GTDB taxonomy): domain Bacteria; phylum Pseudomonadota; class Alphaproteobacteria; order Sphingomonadales; family Sphingomonadaceae; genus Sandarakinorhabdus. Next base: position 6,154 of record JAIXQY010000129.1, read on the forward strand.
GTGATCGTGGAGTTCCCCGACACGGCGGCAGCCAGGGCCTGGTACAACAGCCCGGCCTATCAAGAGGCCGTGAAGCATCGCTTTGCCGGTGCCGATTATCGCGTTTTCATCGCCGAAGGTCTGTAACATCATGGCTTTGCGCACTGTCATCTGTGATCTGCTTGGTGTCGATCACCCCGTCCTGCTCGCCGGCATGGGCGGCGTGTCCTATGCCGAAGTCTGCGCCGCCGTGTCCGCAGCCGGCGGCTTTGGCTCGCTGGGCATGGCCGGCCTGCCGCCCAAGTTCATCGCCGATCAGATGGCGCGCGTGAAAGACCTGACCGACAAGCCGTTCGGTGTCGATCTGCTCACCGCCCAGCCCGAAACCCTCACCGCCAGTGTTGATGTGATCATCAAGGGCGGCGCCAAGGCCTTCATCGCTGGCCTGGGCGTGCCCGTCGCCATCATCACCGAACTGAAGCAGGCCGGCGTCGTCGTGATGTGCATGGCCGGCAATGTGAAACATGCCGTGAAGGCCGCCGAAGCCGGCTGTGATGTGATCATCGCGCAGGGCACGGAAGGCGGCGGCCACACCGGCAGCGTCGCTTCGGTGGCACTGTGGCCGCAGTGCGTTGATGCCGTCGATATTCCGGTGATCGCGGCCGGCGGGCTTTATGATGGCCGCGGGCTGGCCGCGGCGCTGGCCTTCGGCTGTGCCGGCGTGTGGATGGGCACCCGCTTTATCGCCAGCCACGAGGCGCACGCCGGGCAGAAATACAAGGACGCCATCGTTGGCATGAGTGAAAGCGACACGGTGATCAGCAAGGTGTTCACCGGCAAGACGCTGCGCGCCATCGTGAATGACAGCAACCGCGATTTCGACAATCGCAACGCCAAGCCGTTTGCGGCGCAGGTGATGGAATCGGTGCAGCTGAACCGCCTTGGCCCGATTGCCGGCGTGCTTGATGTGATCCCGGAAACCCAGTGCCTGGCGGCCGGGCAGGGCGGTGGTGGCATCACCGAAATCCTGCCGGCCGGCGAGATTGTGCGGCGCACGGTGGCGGAAGCGGAAAGCGCGCTGAAGAGCCTGCGGAATTTCGGCTGATGCGCCCGGCCGTCCTCGCCCTGCTGCTGCTGGCCAGCCCGGCTACCGCCATCGATGGCCCGGTGTCGGGTCCAGTTTTTCGGGGATTCGGCACCCACACGCCGGTTGAATTTGATGTGGTGATCCCCAAGGGCATGGTGCTGCGCCATGTCTATGACGTCACCGCCGCCACGCCCGGCAAGCGCAACCCCGGCTTTGAAACCGCGGCACGCTTCATCAACAGCCATGTGGCAAACGGCGTCGCCGAACGTGATGTGGCGGTGGCCGTTGTGGTGCACGGCCCCGCCATTGCCGAACTGACGAAGCCGGAAGCCTATGCCGCCCGCAGCAATGGTGCCGCCAATGCCAGCGAGGCGATGGTGAAGGAAATGCTGGCCAAGGGCGTGCGCTTCATCATTTGCGGCCAGGCCGCCAACGCCATGGGCGTGAAGAAGGCAGACTTGCTTCCCGGCGTGGAACTGGCCATCTCTGCCAGCAGCGCCCACGCCGTGCTGCAGGCGCAAGGTTATACGCTGAACCCGTTCTGAAAGGCTGTCCCATGCTGCGTGCCGCGCTCCTCACCGCCCTGCTGATCGCAGCACCGGCCTCCGCCCAGGATCGCAGCGGCTTTGGTCCAGGCCCGGTGCTGCCCGATGTCGGCCCCATCGCGCCGGTGGAGAGCGATGTGGCGATCCCCAAGGGCACGGTGTTCAAGATCGCCTTTGATCTGGCCGCCCGCACCCAGCCGGGCCAGCTCAGCCGCCAGATCGAAACGGCGGCGCGCACGCTCAACATGCATGTGGCGGCCGGTGTGCCCCGGAAAGACGTGCACATCGTGCTGATCTTCCACGGCCCGTCCGCCTTGGATCTGTTGAACGAGGCCGCTTATGGCGCCCGTAACGAGGGCAAGGCCAACGCCAGCGCCGATGCGGTGAAGAAGCTGCTCGGCGCCGGGGTGGAGTTCATCCTGTGCGGCCAAACTGCGGCCAGCCAGAAGATCACCAAGGCCGATCTCATCCCCGGCGTGAAAATGTCGCTCTCCGCCATCACAGCCCATGCCCTGTATCAACAGCGCGGTTACACGCTGAACCCGTTCTGATCCCGGCGATGTTCGATCCGCCCCTCTCGCGTTGGGAAAAGCGCATCGGCTGGGCGTGGATGATCACCGGCGGCACGGCCGCCGTGGCGCTGTGGCTGGGCATTTTCGGCTGGTGGGGCATATTGCTCGTCACCATTCCCGTGCTGCTCTATGCCCTCGTCGCACCGGGCCTGTTTCTCTACATGAGTGCGGTGATTGTCCCGCTGCTGGCCACGCGGCGACTGTTCCGCCCGGCCGGCTGGGGCGTGGCGGTGTTGCTGGTGGCGGCATTGGCGTTGCTGCCGCCCTGGCAATCGGCCCGGGATACGGATGCGGCACTGGCCACCGCCGTCGCCGATGATCGGGGTGACAAACTCTTGCTGCCACGCGGTGGCACGCTGGCCATGCTTGGCACGGCCGAAATCTGCGAACCGGGCTGCCTGAAGGCGCTGCACACGCATGGTGTTGCCGCCGTGTTGATCGGCGATGGCCGCACGATTGATCCGGCCCGGGCCATCACGCTGCCGCGCATGCGGCTGGTGCCATCCGCCGGCCAGCCCTGCCCGCCGGTGGGCAAGACGGCGCGTGAACTCGATTGGATCTGGCCCGAACAGGCCAAGGAACTCGCTGCGGCTGGCCTGTGTCTTGCGGTCGACACCGCACCGCTGGCCAGTGCCGATCTGGTGCAGCGATTCTTTTATGGCATCGAGGGTCAGGCCGGCCGCACGGTGCGGGTGAAGCGGATCGAGGCGTGGATCCGCCGCGAGGCCGGGCTGGAACGGGTGCTGCGCCACACCCAGGCCAACCGCGATCAGGTCATGCTGCCGGCAGTCTATCTGGCGCCGGTGATTGCCGACAATGGTCGTGGTCCACCCGGCTGGTGGAGCGAAACACAGCAGCGGGGTGCCGATCTGTCCGAAGACCTGTCGCTATGGTGGGGCGCGCCGGTTTAGAGCGGTTTCCAGCCAATCTGAACCACCGTCATCGCGCTGACGCGCGACCCCTGCGGGGCGGGCCGATTTTGGCCTGGTGCGGCGTCGCTCGTCGGTTGCGATGCCAAAAGCATCGCGCCCTCATCGCTCCTTGCACCAAACCAAAATCGCCTCTGTGCCAGCGATCCAGATTGGCCGGAAACCGCTCTAGCCTTTCAGGCTGGGCACCCGCGCCGCCGCTTCGCCGGCATCAATCTCCGGCCCCGGCACGCCCGATCCTGCACCGCCTGACGCGGCCAGATGGATGGCCTTGCGGATGCGCGGATAGGTGCCGCAGCGGCACAGGTTGGTGATCGCGGTGTTGATATCCTCGTCAGACGGGTTGGGCTTGTCTTTCAACAGGGCGGCAGCGGCCATGATCATGCCCGATTGGCAATATCCGCATTGCGGTGCCTGAACGTCGATCCACGCCTGCTGCAGCGGATGGTCGCGATTGTCGGACAGGCCTTCGATGGTGGTGACGAACGTGCCTTCCAGATCTGCGATGGCCACCTGGCAGCTGCGGGTGGCCTTGCCGTCCACATGCACGGTGCACGCCCCGCACAGTCCGGCGCCGCAGCCATATTTGGTGCCGGTCAGGCCCGCCGCCTCCCGCAGCGCCCACAGCAGGGGGGTGGCAGGGTCCATCAGAAATTCGACAGGATTGCCGTTCACGGTGAACTTGGTCATTCCTGCTGCATAGCGCCATGGAGGCTCCAATGGAACTCAAGACCCTTGATTACAGCGTTGCCGGCGGTATCGCCCGCATCACCCTCAACCGCCCGGCCGAGCTCAACACCATGAACGGCGATTTCTGGCCGGAAATGGTGCGGGTGTTCGGCGCCATCGCCGACGATATGGACGTGCGCTGCGTGATCATCGCATCGACCGGCAAGCATTTCACTGCTGGGCTGGATCTGAAATGGGCCGGGCAGAATGCGCTGGCCAATCATGGTGGCGATCTGGGCCGCCAGCGCGAGGCGTTCCGCCGCCATGTGAAGGTGCTGCAGGAAAGTTTCAACGTGATCGACAATTGCCGGGTGCCGGTGATTGCCGTGTGCCAGGGCGGCTGCATCGGCGGCGGCGTTGATCTGGTGACGGCGTGCGATCTGCGCATCGCGACAGCCGATGCCTATTTCACCATTCAGGAAATCAATGTCGGCATCGTCGCCGATGTCGGCACGCTGCAGCGCATCCCGCATCTGCTGCCGCAGGGCCTGATCCGCGAACTGTCTTATACCGGGCGCAAGTTCCCAGCGGCCGAAGCGGCGAAATGGGGCTTTGTGAACCGGGTGGAAGACAGCCAGGCCGATGCGCTGGCCGCGGCCGAAGCCATGGCGCAGGAGATCTGCAGCAAGTCCCCACTGGCCATCACCGGCATCAAGCAGGTCTTGAACCACGGCCGCGATCACAGCGTGGCCGATGGCCTTGAATATGTGGCGGTTTGGAACGCCGGCATGCTGCAGGGCGAGGATATGCAACAGGCCGTGAAAGCGCAGATGACGCGGCAATCTGCCACCTATGCAAATCTGAAAGCCTGACATTTTCGCTGGACGTGCGCGATAGTGACGCCGGTTTGCGCTTGCGTGTTGCGGTGCAGCGCGGCATAGGTAAAGTGTCATTTGGCGGATGGTTCCGCCCGTTTCAGGCCAGGGGCAACATGCGCCGCATCATCAGTTTGATCTTTTCCGTTGCGGCGATGGCTGCACCGGCCATCGCCGCAGCACAGGACGTCGCTGCGCCATCAGCCATCGTGCAGGGGGCTGCGGCCCCGGTGCCGGCGGTGACGACCACGGCCGTGCCGGCAGCGCCCGCCCTGCTGGCGCCCACGCCCGGCATCGGCCAGCCCACCGGCGGCATGGATCTGCAAACCCCGGTGACTGAAATAGCCGTCGAAGCGCAGAATCTGGTGCACAACATCTTGAATCCGATGATGTTTGCCGTTGCCATCTTCGTTCTTGTGCTGCTGGCATGGACGATGTTCCGCTATCGCGAAGGCGCCAATCCGGTGCCGTCGAAGAACAGCCACAACACGGTTGTGGAAGTGGTGTGGACCGTGGTGCCGGCGCTGATCCTGATCGTGATTGCCTTCCCCAGCTTCCGCCTGCTGGCCAATCAATATGATCCGCCCAAGGCCGATCTCACCATCAAGGCCATCGGCCACCAATGGTATTGGGAATATGAATATCCGGATCAGGGTGGTTTCACCTTTGATTCGATCATGCTCACCAATGAAGAGGCCGCCAAGCGCGGCACGCCCAAGCTGCTGGATGTCGATAACCGCCTGGTCGTTCCCGTTGGCGCCACCGTGAAGATCCTCACCACCGCCGCCGACGTGATCCACAGCTTTGCCATGCCGGCCTTCTATGTGAAGATGGACGCCGTGCCCGGCCGCATCAACGAAACCTGGTTCAAGGTGGACAAGCCCGGCCTGTATTTCGGCCAGTGCAGCGAGCTGTGCGGCACCAAGCATGCCTATATGCCGATCGCCATCGAAGTGCTGCCAAAGGCGCAGTTTGATGCCTGGGTGGCCGCCAAGCAGAAGGAAAACGGCATCGAGCCGGCCGCTGCTGCCGCCACCGCTGCCGAATAAGATTCGAAAAGAGGACGATAGAAATGGCTCACGCCGCAACCGCCGGGGCGCATGATCACGATCATGACCATCAGCTTGGCTTCATCCAGCGCTGGCTCTTCTCGACCAACCACAAGGATATCGGCACGCTCTACCTCATCTTCGCGATCATCGCCGGCACCATCGGTGGCGCGATCTCGGGTGTGATGCGGCTGGAGCTGGCCGAACCCGGCATCCAGTGGCTCACCTTCATGACCCAGGGCAATGTCGATCAGGCCAACCATCTGTGGAACGTGTTCATCACCGCCCATGGCCTGATCATGGTGTTCTTCACCGTGATGCCCGCCATGATCGGCGGCTTTGGCAACTGGTTCGTGCCCATCATGATCGGCGCGCCCGACATGGCGTTCCCGCGCATGAACAATGTGTCCTTCTGGCTGCTGGTGCCGTCGTTCCTGCTGCTGTGCGGCTCGATGTTCGTTGAAGGCCCGGCGGGCGCCAACGGCGTCGGCACCGGCTGGACGGTCTATCCGCCGCTCTCCACCCAGGGCCACCCCGGTCCGGCGGTGGACATGGCGATCCTGTCGCTGCACATCGCCGGCGCCAGCTCGATCCTGGGCGCGATCAACTTCATCACCACCATCCTCAACATGCGTGCACCGGGCATGACAATGCACAAGATGCCGCTGTTCGTGTGGTCGGTGCTGGTCACCGCCTTCCTGCTGCTGCTGTCGCTGCCCGTGCTGGCCGGCGCCATCACCATGTTGTTGACCGATCGCAACTTCGGCACCCACTTCTTCACCGCTGATGGCGGTGGCGATCCGGTGCTGTATCAGCATCTGTTCTGGTTCTTCGGCCACCCGGAAGTTTATATTCTCATTCTCCCGGGCTTCGGCATCGTCAGCCAGGTGGTCTCCACCTTCAGCAAGAAGCCGGTGTTCGGCTATCTCGGCATGGCCTATGCCATGGTGGCCATCGGCTTCATCGGCTTTGTCGTGTGGGCGCACCACATGTTCACCGTCGGCCTTGATGTGAACACCAAGATGTATTTCACCGCCGCTACCATGATCATCGCGGTGCCCACCGGCATCAAGATCTTCAGCTGGATCGCCACCATGTGGCAGGGCTCGATCAAGTTCGACACCCCGATGCTGTGGGCAATCGGCTTCATCTTCATGTTCACCGTGGGCGGCGTCACCGGCGTGCTGCTCTCCAACGCCGGTGTGGACACCTATTTCCACGACACTTATTATGTCGTGGCGCACTTCCACTATGTGCTGTCGCTGGGCGCCGTGTTCGCCATCTTCGCCGCATGGTACTACTGGTTCGGCAAGATGTTCGGTAAGCAGTACAACGAAACCCTGGGCAAGCTCCACTTCTGGATCTTCTTCATCGGCGTGAACGTGCTGTTCTTCCCGATGCACTTCCTGGGCCAGGATGGCATGCCGCGCCGCATCCCAGATTATCCGGATGCCTATGCCTATTGGAACCAGATCGCGTCCTATGGTTATGCGATCATGGGTGTGGGCATGTTGTTCTTCTTCCTCAACCTGATTGTCAGCTTCGCCTCGCGTCGCAAGGTGGAAGACAATTATTGGGGCGAAGGCGCCACCACCCTGGAATGGACCCTGTCCAGCCCGCCGCCGTTCCACCAGTTCGAAACCCTGCCGGTCATCAAGTGACCGCTTCACGGGGGCGAGGCCTTGGCTCCGCCCCCGAAGGCCATACAAATGTCTGATGTCACCGCCTCGTCCGGCACTCTGCCCAGCACCATGCTGGCAGACTGGCGGGATTATTTCGCCCTGCTGAAGCCGCGGGTGATGACGCTGGTGATCTTCACCGCTGCCTGCGCCATGGTGGCGGCCCCCGGCACGCTCCACCCTTTCCTCGCCTTCATCGGCATCCTCTGCATCGCGGTGGCCGCTGGTGCCGCCGGCGCGCTCAACCAATGGTATGAAGCCGATATCGATGCGATGATGAAGCGCACGGCCAAGCGGCCGTTGCCCGCCGGCAAGCTGGAAAAGCCCGAAGCGCTGGCCTTTGGCGTGATCCTCGGCACCGGTTCTGTTGCCATCATGGGCCTTGCGCTCAACTGGGTTGCCGCCTTCTGGCTCGCCGTTTCCATCCTGTTCTACGTGGTGGTCTACACTGCCTGGCTCAAGCGCCGCACGCCGCAGAATATCGTCATCGGCGGTGCCGCGGGCGCCTTCCCGGTGATCTGCGGCTGGGCCGCCGTGGCGGGGGACACGCCGCTGCTGGCCTGGATATTGTTCGGCATCATCTTCCTGTGGACGCCGCCGCACTTCTGGGCGCTCGCGCTGTTCATGGAGGCGGATTATGCCAAGGCCGGCGTGCCGATGCTCCCGGTCACCCACGGCCTCACCGAAACCCGCCGGCAGATCCTGGCCTATTCGGCGCTGCTGGTGCCGGTCACCATCGCGCCCACCCTGCTGGGCCTTGCCGATTGGGCCTATGGCGGCACCGCCATCACGCTGGGCATCATCTTCATGGCGATGGCGGTGAAGGTGTGGCGCAACACGGCAACGCTGGCGGCCGACATGGCGCCCGAAAAGCAGCTGTTCAAGTTCAGCTTGCTCTATCTGGCTTGCCTGTTCGGCGCTCTGGTTGCCGATCGTCTACTGCTGCCATGAGCATCACCCCCGATCCAGCCCGCTGGACGCCGGCCGAGCGTGATGCGTTCATGGCCCAGCGCGCCTCACGCAACCGCGCGCTTGGCATATTGCTGTTCGTGCTGGTGGGGCTGTTCTTCGGCATCACCGTGGTGCGCATGGCGGGCCAGGTGAAGAACGCGCCTGACGCGCCGGCCGCTGCGGCTCGGCCATGAGTGTGGACGCCGGCCTTGCCCAATCGAATCGCCGCCTGGGCATGGTTGTTGCCCTGATGGCGGTGGCGATGATGGGTGTCGCCTATGCCGCCGTCCCGCTCTATCGCCTGTTCTGCCAGGTGACGGGCTTTGGCGGCACCACGGGTGTGGCGGCTGCCGCGCCCGGCGCTGATCGCCTGTCGGCGGTGGCCGGCCGCACCATCAAGGTGCGATTCGATGCCAATATCGCCCCCGGCTTGCCCTGGCGCTTCCGCCAGAAGCAGAATGAGGTGACGATCCCCATCGGCGAGAAGCGCCTGGCCTTTTATTCCGCCACCAACACCAGCGATCAACCAATCACCGGCCGCGCCGTGTTCAACGTGTCGCCCGATGTTGCTGGCCAGTATTTCATCAAGATCGAATGTTTCTGCTTCACCGAACAGACGTTGAAGCCCGGCGAAACCGTCGACATGCCGGTGACCTGGTATGTCGATCCGGCCATCATCGATGATCCGGTGGCGCGCAAGATCGACGAAATCACCCTCAGCTACACCTTCTACCCGGTGGAGAAGCCCGAAGCGGCCGTTGCCGCTCTGGACAAGCCAGCACGGGTCAGGCTAAGCGCTGCGACAAATAGTAACATCTTGAAGGACAGGGGCTGAGCCATGGCTGGAGCCAAGAGCCACGATTTTCACATCCTCAACCCATCATCGCGCCCGCTGATGATGTCGACCGCCGTGCTGGTGCTGGCCGCCGGCGCGATCGGCTGGATGCACAAGGCGGGTTGGGGCATGCCGGCCTTCTTCGCCGGCTTCGCCGCCGTGTGCGCGATGTTCTACCTGTGGTGGAAGGATGTGGTGCACGAAGCCAACACCGGCGATCACACCCCGGTTGTGCAGCTGCACCATCGCTATGGCATGATCCTGTTCATCGCTTCGGAAGTGATGTTCTTCGTCGCCTGGTTCTGGGCCTATTTCAACGCGGCGCTCTATCCATCGGTGCATGAAGGCATCGATGGCGTGTGGCCGCCGCAGGGCATCGAACTGCTCGATCCGTTCGTGTTCCCGCTGCTCAACACGCTGATCCTGCTGCTGTCGGGCACCAGCGTCACCTGGGCCCACCACGCGCTGATCCATGATGATCGCAAGGGCCTGAAGAACGGTCTGTGGGTCACCATCGGGCTGGGCCTGATCTTCACCTGCGTGCAGGCCTATGAATATCATCACGCCGAATATGGCATGGCCGACAGCATCTATGGCGCCGCCTTCTACATGGCGACCGGCTTCCACGGCTTTCACGTCATCGTTGGCACCATCTTCCTGATGGTCTGCCTGGCCCGCACCTACAAAGGCGATTTCACCTCGCGTCAGCATTTCGGTTTCGAAGCGGCGGCCTGGTATTGGCACTTCGTCGATGTGGTGTGGCTGTTCCTGTTCATCGCCATCTATGTGTGGGGTTCGAACTTCGGGGCGGCCGTGGCGCACAGCCCGCTTGGCTGATCAACCCAGCCTTTTGCAGATTGCCTTGCGGGGCCGCTGTCCACGTTGTGGCGGCGGCCCACTCTTTTCCGGTCTGCTGGGTCTGGCCGCCCGCTGTTCGGCCTGCGGGCTGGATTATGGCCGCTTCAACGTAGGTGATGGTGCCGCAGCCGGGGTGATCCTGGTCGTCAGCATCATCGTCATGCCGATGGCGCTTGTGGTCGATTTCCGCTTCGCTCCACCGTGGTGGGTGCATGTGCTGCTGTGGCTGCCGGCGGTGCTGGGGCTCTCGCTGCTGTTGCTGCGCCTGTCCAAGGCGCTGCTGATCGGGCTTGAACATCGGAACGACGCGGGCGAAGGACGCTCATGATCCGACGCCTGCCGATTCTGCCCACCCTGATCACCATGATCGGCGTGCTCATCCTGTGCGGCCTTGGCCGCTGGCAGCTGGAACGCCGCGAGTGGAAGCATCGCAAGATTGCCCAACTTGAAGCCGCGCCCAATCTGCCGCCGGTGTCTCCCGGCGAATTCCGTCGGGCGATGGCGCGCGAACACAGCATCCAGTATCGCCGTGCCGAAATCAGCTGCCATGGCGGCGCCAAGAAGCCTTATGATCTGCGCCCCGGTGCATCCTATGGCGGCACCTCCGGCTATTTCGTGGTATTCTCCTGTCGGCCCAATGATCTGCCGCCCGATATCGTGGCGGTGGCGGGCTGGACACGCCGGATGGATGCGCAGGATCAGACCATCGTTCTGGAACATGAACTGAAGGGCGTGCTGATCGAACGGCCCTATGGCGATGATCCCGGCCGCCCGCGCTTCATGCTGATCCCTGATCAGCCGATCGCGCCGTTCGAACGCCCACGCCAGCCCACCGCCGCCGATCTGCCTGACAATCACCTGGCCTATGCCGGCCAATGGTTCGGCCTCGCCATCGCGCTGTCGGCGATCTACGGCCTGTGGCTGCGCAAGCGCGGCCTGGTTGCACCAGTGGCGAAGCCCGAATAACGAGGCCCGGTCATGCGTTACATCTCCACCCGCGGGCAGGCCGCGATTCTCGATTTTGAAGGCGCCACCCTGGCCGGGCTGGCCAGCGATGGCGGCCTGTATGTGCCCCAACATTGGCCGCGCTTCACCACCGCCGAAATCGCGGCGATGGCTGGCCTGTCCTATGTCGAGGTCGCGGTGCGCGTGTGCCGGCCGTTCACGGGCGACTGCCTCGATGAAGCGGCGCTGCGCCAGATCTTCACCATCGCCTATGGCCGCTTCGCCCATGAGGCCGTGGTGCCGCTCAAGCAGCTGGATCATCGCCATTTCCTGGCCGAGATTTTTCATGGGCCAACATTGGCCTTCAAGGATATCGCCCTGCAGGCGCTGGGGCTGGTGTTCGAACGCTTCCTAGGGCGTTCCGGCAAGCATGTGACGGTGATCGGCGCCACCTCGGGTGACACCGGATCGGCCGCGATCGATGCGCTGGCCGGGCGGGCGGGCGTGGAGGTCTATATGCTGCACCCCCATGGCCGGGTGAGCGAGGTGCAGCGCCGGCAGATGACGACGGTGCTGGATGGCAACATCCACAACATCGCGATTGAAGGCAATTTCGACGACGCGCAGGCGTTGGTGAAGGCGATGTTCAACGATGCGGCCTTTGCCGGCCGCTTCCCGTTGGCGGCGGTGAACAGCATCAACTGGGCGCGGCTGATGTTCCAGATCGTCTATTATTTCACCACCGCGCTGTCGTTGGGCGCGCCGCACCGGGCGGTGTCATACGCGGTGCCCACCGGCAACTTCGGCGATGTGTTCGCCGGCTACGTTGCGGCCCAGATGGGCCTGCCCATCGAACGGCTGGTGGTGGCCACCAACGAGAATGACATTTTGCACCGTGCGCTTGTCGCCGGGGATTACAGCCAGGGCGTGGTGCAGCCCACCGATGCCCCGTCGATGGACATTCAGGTATCGTCCAACTTCGAGCGGCTGCTGTTCGATCTGGACGGCCGCGATGGCGCGAAGCTGGCGGTGCGTATGGCCGAATTTGAAGCCACCAAACAGATGCGCCTGCCCGAAGACCAGCGCGCTGCTGCCGCCCGGCTGTTCACCTCAGCGCGGGTGGACAGCGCGGAGATGGCGCAAACCATGCGCTGGGCGCTGGCGCAGAGCGGCGAGCTGCTCGATCCGCACACCGCCATCGGTCTGGCGGCCGCCCGCCGTGACACCGGCAGCGCTCCGATGGTGACGCTGGCCACCGCTCACCCGGCAAAATTCCCGGCAGCGGTGCAGGCGGCGTGCGGGGTGCACCCCGAACTGCCGGCGCGCCTGGCGGATCTGATGAGCCGGCCGGAACGCTATGATGTGGCGCTGGCCAATCTGCAGGCGATCGAGGCTTACATTGCCCAGCGTGCGAAAGCCAAATGACCGAGCCGCAGATCACCACGCTCGACAATGGCTTGCGGGTGGCCAGCTGGGCCTTGCCCGGCCTGGAAACCGCGGCCGTTGCGTTGACGGCGGAAACCGGGTCGCGCTTTGAACGGCCAGAGGTGAATGGCCTGGCGCATCTGTTTGAACATATGGTGTTCAAGGGCACGCAGCGCCGCTCCGCCCGGGCCATCGCCGAGGAGATGGAGGATGTGGGCGGGCAGTTGAACGCCTGGACCAGCCGCGACACCACCATGTTCCACGCGCGCCTGCTGGCGCGTGATCTGGCCCTGGGTGTTGATCTGATTGCCGATCTCGTCACTGGCGCGCGCTTTGATGCCGATGACATCGTGCGCGAAAAAGAGGTTGTGCTGCAGGAGTTGGGCGAAGCGCGGGACACACCCGATGACATCGTGTTCGATCATCTGCAGGAAGCCGCCTATCCCGGCCAGGCCCTGGGCCGATCGATCCTGGGCGATGAAGCCAGCCTGGCGCGCATCACCCGCGATGATCTGATCGCCTGGCAGGCCGATCATTATGCGCCGCAGCGGCTGACACTGGTGGCCGCCGGCAAGGTGGATCATGCCGCGCTGTGTGCGATGGCGGCCTCGGCGTTCCCGGGGGCTGCCGGCGGTGTCCAGACGCTGCCTGGCGAATCGGTGCAGTTCCAGCCCGGCCGCCACCACGACGCGCGCCGCATCGAACAGGCACAACTCACCGCTGGCTGGGCGGCGCCGGGCCATCATGATCCGGCGCAGGACGCCGCCCTGCTGTTCACATTGGCGGCCGGCGGCGGCATGTCGTCCCGCCTGTTCCAGCAAGTCCGCGAGGAACGCGGGCTGGCCTATACCGTGTCGGCGTCGCTCCAGCCCTATGCCGATACCGGTATGTTCAGCGTGCACGCCGCCACCGATCCCAAACAGGCCGCCGCCGCGCGCGATCTGATCATGGCCGTGCTGCACGAAACCGCGGC
>JAIXQY010000122.1 GCA_027485485.1 Sphingomonadales bacterium
GCCCTGCCAGACCTGGCCGCCAGCCTGAAAGCGCGGGCCGCGGCGCTGGTGGCGGGTGAAGAGGGGTTGATCGCACTCGATGCCGCTGCCGCCAAGGCCGGGGCGGCCTATGGCCAGGCAGCGGCGGCGCTGGGTGCGGCCCGGTCGGCAGCAGCAGCTCGACTGGATGCTGCGGTGGCCGCCGAACTGACGCCGTTGAAGCTGGACGCTGCGCGGTTTCGCACCGCCATCGCCCGTTTGACCGAGAGCGAATGGGGGCCGGAGGGCCAGGAGCGGGTGGAATATGAAATCGCCACCAACCCGGGCGCCGATTTTGCGCCGCTGGTGAAGATCGCTTCGGGCGGGGAATTGTCGCGCTTCATTCTGGCCCTGAAGGTGGCGCTGTCCAGCACGGGCAGTGCCGGCACGATGATCTTTGACGAGATTGACCGCGGTGTCGGTGGGGCTGTGGCCTCGGCCATCGGCGATCGTCTGGCGCGGCTGGCGCAATCGGCGCAGGTGCTGGTGGTCACGCACAGCCCGCAGGTGGCGGCGCGTGGGCACAGCCAGTGGCGCATTGAAAAGGCCAGTGCCGCCGGGATCACCCGCACCAGTCTGGTGCTGCTCGAATCCGATCAACGCCAGGAAGAAATCGCTCGCATGCTGTCGGGCGCTGATGTTACGCCAGAGGCGCGGGCTCAGGCCCTGCGCTTGTTGAAAGGAGCCTGACCAATGCAGAATCTTGATCGCCGCGGTTTGTTGCAAGCCATTGCTTTGGCTGCTGTTGGCACGGGTGCCGGCGCTGCATCCGCGCAATTGCCGCTGCGCCGCCTGGCGCCGTTGCGCCATGATGCCGTGCAATCGCTGATCGATCGCTATGTCGCGGCTGGGCGGGTGCCGGGCGCGGTGGTGGCGCTGGTCGAGCCAGGCAAGCACAAGCCGGTGTTCGTCTCGTCCGGGGTGACGGCCTTTGGCAGCAGCACCAAGGTGACGCCCGACACGCTGTGGCGGGTCTATTCCATGTCAAAGCCGATCACCGCGATGGCGATCATGCAGCGCGTTGCCACCGGCGAACTGAAGCTGGATCAGCCGATCGCCGATATCATGCCGGAATTTCGCGACATGAAGGTGTTGATCGATCCCGCCAAGGGCCTGGAATCACGGCCTGCGGCCCGGCAGATCAGCGTGCGCCACCTGCTCACCCACACGGCAGGTTTTTCCTATTCGATCAACGGCAACGGCCCGCTGGAGCGCGAGTATAAGCGCATGGGCATCCAGCCCGGCAGCGTGCCGGCCTTTTTGCAGCCCGGCGAAGGCCCGCTGCCCGATCTGCAGGTGATGGCCACCGCGCTGGCCGGCCTGCCGCTGGCGCTGGATCCGGGCACGGCATGGAAATATTCGATCAGCCTTGATGTTGCCGGCGCGCTGCTCGAACGGCTGACCAGCATGACCTTCGACAAGGTGCTGGACCAGCAGGTTTTCGGCCCACTGGGCATGGCTGACACCGGCTTCTGGGCCAAGGACAAGGCCCGCCTGGCCGCCAATTATCTCTGGACCGCGCCCGGCACCGCCAAGGTGTTGGACAAGCCGATCCCGATTTCGGTGCTGGAAAAGGATGGCTTCACCACCCGGCCCAAGCTGCTTTCGGGCGGCGGCGGTTTGGTAAGCTCGGCACGCGATTATGCCAGGTTCGCGCAAATGGTTCTGAACGAAGGCGAATTTGATGGCCGCACCATCCTGCCGCGCGGCACCGCCCGGCTGGCGACCAGCAATCTGATGCCGCCCGGCGTGTTCTTCGATGGCAGCAACGGCTTTGGCGCCGGCGGCCGGGTCACCCTGTTTGATACCCGCGGCAAGGCGGCATCGGCGTCGGGCTGGGGCGGTGGCACGGCGGATGCTTATGGTTGGGGCGGGGCGGCCGGCACCCTGTTCATGGCCGATCGGGTGCGGCAGTTCGGCGTGGTGCTGATGCTGCAGACCATGGGCGATTCCACCCTGGCGCGCGATGTCGATCTGGCCGCTGCGCTGGCGGCGGATGCCGATGGCCGCTGAGGGGCTCAGCCGCCGGATTGCCCGGCTCGTGCTGGCGCTGGTCTATGGCGCCGTGGGTGTTATCCACTTGAAAAGCCCGGAGGCTTTTCTGGCGATCATGCCTGATATGGTGCCGTTTCCGCGCGAGGTGGTGCTGGCCACCGGGCTGGCCGAGATCGCCGGCGCCATCGGCCTGATGATCCCGCGCCTGCGCCGGCCGGCGGCCTGGGGGCTGGCAGCCTATGCCGTCTGCGTGTTCCCGGCCAACATCAAGCATGCGGTGGAAGCCATTGCGATCAATGGTAAAGTTCTGGGCTGGGGCTATCATGGCCCACGCCTGTTGGCCCAGCCATTGATCGTCTGGTGGGCGCTGTGGGCGGGCGGCATCACCGATTGGCCGTTCGGGCGGCGGGCCTGATGTTCATCGGGCATTTCGCAGCCTCCGTGGCGGTGAAGGCGGTGCGGCCACAGCTGCCGTTCTGGGCCTGCGTGGGCGCGGCGCAGCTGCTGGATATCATCTGGGCCGGGCTGATCTGGGCCGGCGTGGAGCGGCTGCGGCTGGTGCCGGGCCTGCCGGGATCGCCGCTCGATCTTTATCACATGCCTTATACCCACAGTCTGGTTGCGGCGATTTTCTGGTCGGTTTGCGCCGGGTTGGTGGCCAGATTGCGCTGGGGCGTGGCCGCTTGGTGGCTGGCGCTGGCGGTTTTCTCGCACTGGGTGGCCGATTTGCTGGTGCACCGGCCGGATCTGGAACTCTGGCCCGGCAGCGGCCTGAAACTGGGCCTTGGCCTGTGGAATCTGCCGGCGCTGGAAATGCTGGTGGAGGCTGGGCTGCTCGGCCTGGCCGTTGCCTGGTGGGTCAGCCGCCGGGCCGAAGCCGGGCTGCCGGCGCGGCCGGCGATCGGCTGGTTTCTGGCGCTGCTGCTGCTGGGCGTGATCAACGCGCTTCCCGGCGAACCGCCCACCCCGGCCGGCATGGCGGCGCTGGCGCTGCTGGGGTTTGGGCTGGCGATCGGGCTGGGCTGGCTGGTGGACCGGGCCGACTCGAAACGGTGAAACCCCGGCCGACGAGGGGAAGCGGCCGGGGTTTCGGCCATCAGCGTTTGGCCAGCATCGGGTGGGGCGACACGCCGGTTGCCGCCCGGGCAGCGGCCGTGATCGAGGCACCGATGATGCTGGCAAACGCGAGGGCAAGCGAAGGCAAATACTCCTCCAACAACCGGGCCGGCAGTTGCAGTCGGGCTGCAGGGCAGCGCACCCGGTTGCAACCCGGTGAGACAAAAACGGGGGGGATCTGCCCACCGGTGCCGGTTGGATGCAACTTAATTACATCGTGGTAATGTTCAAGAGCTGATGTTCGAGAATATTCAGCGCGGCGCGATTCCATTGCTGATCAGCGCGTGGGCGGCGGCGGCGATATCGGCCGGGTCACGGTGTTCGTCCCACACGCCGAATTTCAGGCCCAGAAACACGTTCATCCCCATGATCGCCCAGGCCCGCACCTGCCAGTCGCCATCCGAAACCTCGCCTTTTCCAAAGGCCTGTTCCAGGCTGGCGGCATAGCCGTCGGCCACGCTGACATAATGGGCGCGATAGGCATCTTCGGCCACGAAGGCGCTTTCATCGATGATGCGATACAGCGCCTTGTGGGTGCGCACGAACTGCAGAAAGGCGGCCAGGCCGGCGCGTTCACCGGCCAGCCGATCGGGCGCCGCCAATATGTGCGGCACCACATGCTCGCGCACCTGGCGGCTCATGTCGGCCACCAGCGCGCGGAACACCGCCTCCTTCGAATCGAAATAGGTGTAGAAACTGCCGATGGCGACACCGGCGCGCTGGGCGATGCGGGCGATGCTGCCTTCGTGATAGCCGCGCTGGCCAAATTCCTCCGCTGCCGCGTCCAGGATCAGGCGCAGCGTCCGCCGCCCGCGCGCGGTGCGCGGCGTCTTGTCGGCCGCCTGTGGCAGCACGGTCACATCGGCAACCAAATCACATCCCCATCATTCCACAAAGCCCGCCCTGTTCCGATCCAGAGTTGAAACATGGTTCAGGTTTCAGTATTGCAAGCCTCAAGCAGAAACAAGCCCGGCCATCATCAACCGGCCGGGCCACGCTGGGGAGACCATGATGATCCGAAACGCACGCACCCGCTTTGCCCTGCTGGCCGGCGCCAGCCTGCTCTCCGCCCTGCCGGCCGCGGCACAAGCCCAGCCCGCCGCCGTGGCCGAAGCCGGCGCCGTGGAAGCCGCCGAAATCGTGGTCTCCGCCCGCCGCCGGGATGAACGGCTGATCGATGTGCCGGTCGCGGTCACGGCGTTCAGCCAGGCCGATCTGCAGAAATTCCAGGCGGTTGATCTGGCCGGCCTGCAGGCCGCGGCTCCCAACCTCAATCTGGTGCAGGGCCGCGGGTCTGCCGCCAGCGCCAACATCTTCATCCGCGGCATCGGCCAGCCCGATGCGCTGCAAACCTTTGATCCGGCGGTGGGCGTCTATGTTGACGGCGTTTATCTTTCCCGCATCCAGGGCGCGCTCCTGAACCTGTTCGATGTGGAGCGGATCGAGGTGCTGCGCGGGCCGCAGGGCACGCTTTATGGCAAGAACACCACCGGCGGTGCGCTCTCCATCGTCAGCCGCAAGCCCAGCTTTGCCGACAGCAAGGCCGAAGGCTCGCTGCAATATGGCAGCTACAACCAGTGGGTCCTGAACGGCTATGTCTCCAGCCCGCTGGCGGGTGACAAGGTCGCGCTCAGCCTGGCTGGCCAGTGGGACAAGCGCGACGGTCTGGTCACCGATCCGCGCACCGGCCGCAAATATAATGACCGTGACAGCCTGACCTTCCGCGGCATCCTGCGCGCCCAGCCGACCGAAGCGCTGGAAGTCCTGCTGTCGGGTGATTACAACCGCCAGCGCAACGCCCTCACCCTGGGCTATCCCACCGCGCCGCTGTTGCAGACCAGCCTGTTCCCGGCCGGCGTGACCACGCTGGTGCAGCCCAATCCCTATGGCACCTATGATTTCCAGGCTTCCACCAGCTTCCGTGGCAACGAAGGCCAGAAGCTGGATCATTGGGGCCTGAACGCCACGATGAACTGGACGCTGTCTGACGATCTCACCCTCACCAGCATCACCAGCTGGCGCAAGCTGGATCCCGATCTGTTCATCGATATCGATGCCAGCCAGGCCGAGCTGGGCGATGTGTTCGTGGGCATTGATCAGCGCCAGTTCAGCCAGGAAGTGCAACTGAAGTGGAGCGGCGAGAAATTCTCCGGGGTGTTCGGCCTGTTTTACCTAAACGAACGCGTGCGCTCGCATCAGGAAGCCTATGCCGATGATCTGTTCACCTTCCTCGGCGGGCCGCTCACCTTCACGCGGCTGATTGACGATGCGCAGACCACCAAGAGCTATGCCGCCTTCGGCCAGGCCAGCTACAAGTTCACCGATCAGCTGAGCTTCACCGCCGGCCTGCGCTACACCTGGGAGGAGCGGACCTATAATCGCTTCACCATCACCCAGTCGTCGTTCGCCGGGCTCAACAATCTGGCGTTCCGCTTCCCTGACAATCTGCCGGCCCCGCTGAACCTCGACAACAAGGCCGAATATGGCGCGTGGACGCCCAGCTTCACCCTGTCGTACAAGCCGGACTCGAACAGCCTGGTCTATGCCTCGGCCAGCCGCGGCTTCAAATCGGGCGGCTTCAACGGCCGCGCCAACAGCGCCAATGATCTCACCCTGGTGGTGAACGGCGCGCCCACGCTGGTGACGCGCTTTGATCCCGAAACCGTGTGGACCTATGAAGGCGGCGCCAAGGGCAGCTTTGCCGATGGCAAGCTCTTCCTGTCGGGCACCGTGTTCTACAGCGATTTCCGCAACTTCCAGGCCCGGGTGGGCGGCGGCACGGTGGGTGCCACCGGCGTGTTCCCGGTGCTGAACGCCGGCCAGCTTTCGATCTGGGGCATCGAACTGGAAGCGACGGCCAAGCCGACCAAATACTGGACCCTGCGCGGCAGCCTTGGCTATCTCGATGCGCAATATGATGTGTTCAACGATGGCCGCCGCGTGCCGCCGCAAAGCTTCAGCTGCAACCCCACGGGCAACGCCGTCACCTGCGAACCGGCCTTCGCCCCGCCGATCACGCTCACCCTGGCCACCGATTATCGCATCCCGGTGGGCGATGGCGCAGTCACGCTGGGCGGCGATGTCCGCCATGTCGGCAAGCATTTCCTCAGCGTGGACAACCGCCCCGGCCTGACCGAGCCGGGCTACTGGCTGGCCAATGCGCTGGTGCGTTATGATGCCGGCAGCGGCCGCTGGTATGGCCAGGCCGGCGTGAAGAATCTGTTTGACCGGCTGTATCGCACCGATGGGCAGGAGTTCAGCTCGGTGGGGAATATCCAGACGGTCTATTA
>JAIXQY010000124.1 GCA_027485485.1 Sphingomonadales bacterium
CGCTATGGCGTGATGGTGACGACGCTGGACGGTGAACCGCTGCTCGCCATCAACCCGGATGGGCGGTTCATCCCGGCATCCAACACCAAGCTGTTCGTCACTGCCGCGGCCTTTGCCCATTTGCCGGCCCTGCAGGCGGCGGCCACCGGCACCGGCGTGCGGCTGGAACCGGCAGGGCCGGGGGTGGTGGATGTCGTGCTGCAAGGCCGGGGCGAAGCGCAGCTGTCCAGCGCGCCCGATTGCACCACTGCCTGCTTGCAGACGCTGGCCGATGCCGTGGCGGCAAAGACCAGGCGCGTCCGCCATGTCGTCGGCGATGACAGCTGGTTTCCGGCCGAACGCTGGGGGCCGGGGATGAGCTGGAACAATATCCAGACCGATTCCGGCACCGGCATTTCGGCATTGACCCTGGACGACAATGAAATCGCCGCAACGGTGACGCCGGGCGCAATCGGTTCGACGCCGACGGTTGTGAGCTCGGATTATTACCGGATCGACAACCGGCTGCTGACGGTGGCCGGTGACCGCGAGGCGATTGTTGACGAACGCGCCCCCAACAGCAAGGTCGTGCGGCTGACCGGCACGATCGGTGTCGACGCCAAGCCGGTGACGTTGCGCCTTGGTGTCGATGATCCGGCCGATCATGCCGCCTGGGCGTTGCGCGAGCTGCTGCGGGCGCGCGGCATCACCGTCAACGGCGACATCGCCACCCGGCACCGGCGGCTGATGCCAAGCGATGATCCGGTGATCCGGGGCAGCGCGCCGCCGCCGCGGCCGCCGCAGCCGGAGTTGCTGGCGTCCCTGCCGGCGCCCGACCTGGTGGCCGACATGAAGATCACCAACAAGAAGAGCCAGAATCTCTATTCCGATCTGGTACTGCACCACCTGGCCCGGCTGGCGGGCAACGGATCGATCGCTGATGGCATGGCGGTGCTGCGCGCGGTGATGCGCGAGGCGCAGTTGCCGGCCGAAAGCTTCACCTTTGCCGATGGCTCGGGCATGTCGTCCTACAATCGCATCACGCCGCGCGCCGCCACCCGCCTTCTCATCTGGGCCGCCCGGCAGCCCTGGGGGCAGGCATGGCGCGAGACGCTGCCCATTGCCGGCGTCGATGGCACGCTGCGCAACCGCTTCAAGAACAGCAGCCTGCAGGGCAAGCTGTTCGCCAAGACGGGATCATTGAACGCCACGCGGGCCCTGTCGGGCTATCTTGTAACCGGCAGCGGCCGCACACTGGTGTTCTCGGCGATCGCCAACGACATGCCCGATGGCGCCGATGCCCGCGCCACCGCCGTGATCGACAAGGCACTGGTCGCCATTGCCGAAGCGCTTTGACCGGGCGCTGCCGTCAGGCCGGGGTCAGCAGCAGGCGCCGCGCCGCATGGGCATCGACGGCGGCGCGGCTGAACCACAACGGCTGCATGTCGCCGGCCAGCCAGCGGTCGTAGAAATCGCGATAATGCGCTGACCGCGGGTCGGCCGATTGGCCGGGGAGCAGCAGGAAGCGGCTGTTGTCCCAGCCGCCGACATCGATCACCTGCAGATAGCTGGCGCCGTGGGTCACCCCGAAGCCGTTCCGGACGTTGAGGCCGCGCGCCATCGGCGTCTGCCCATCGCCACCGGTGCCGCCGCCGGCGATGCGCGGGAAGAGCCCGGCGATGCGCGGCACTGCCTGCAAGGGGTGGGTGATCACCACCTGGTGCAGCGTGCCCCAGCGCCACTGCGCCGGATCGGGGCCGCCGTGTTGCAGCGCCTTCTGCCATCCCGCCGCCAGCGCCGCATCGATCATGGCGTCGCGCGCCACGGCGGGCTGCCGGCCGAAGCGCGCATCGGGTGCGGCCAGCGCCGCCAGCATGGCATGGAGATTCATCGTCGGGATCAGGGCCCGCGCGGCTTCGGGCACCATGGCCAGGCGCCAGGCGGCGAGCAGTTCGGGCATCACCATCTCGTAAAGCAGCGCCGCGCCGCTGTCGGCCGTCACGGCACAATCCCAGGCGCGCAGCATGGCCGCGGCCGGCGCTGCCGCTGCTGAGACCTGGCGCGGGATCAGCCGCACCAGCGCCCGGGCCGGCAGCGACTGGACATCATGCTGCAGCGCGATGCTGTCTTGGATGCGGTGGCGCGGTTGGGCGGCGAGCACTTCGCAAATCCGCTCGTGGCGGAAGGGGTCGCTCCATTCGAAACCGATGATCTTCTTGCCATGGGGATAATCCGCCGGAATGTTGAGCTGGTTGGCCGACGCAAACCAGCCAGCGGCCGGATTGTGCAGGCCCGGCAACTCTGCCACCGGGATCAGGCCATCCCAATCATGGTCACCATCGCCGGGGGCCGGCAGCAAGCCATCGTGGCGGGGGCGGCGCGGGGCAAAGCCGATGATCTGCCAGCGTGTGTCACCCTTGATGTCGGCATAATGGAAATTGGTTGGCGAGACATGCAGCGTGAAGGCGCGCATCAGCGAAGGCCAGTCGGTCGCGAGGTTGATCGCGATGATGGCAAAGCACATCAAGGCGCCCGGCAGCATGTCGGCCGTGGCAAAGGCCATGGCGCGCTGCCGGCTCTGGTCCTGCGCAACGATCGGCCGGCCACCAGCATAGCGCAGGCGCACCTGCCGGGCCGGAGCGCCTTTCACGGCAATGGTCTCGTCGTACATCTCGAAGCGTTTCCACCGGCCCTTGTGCCAATAAAGTTCGGGGTCAGCAGACGACGTGCGCAGCACGAACAGATCGGTCTGATCGATGTGCGAATTGGTGCGGCCGAAGGCAAAGCGATCGGTATGGCCCTGCATGATGCCGGGCAGGCCGGGGGCGCCGGCGCCGATCACGTCAAGCCCCGGCGCAGTCAGATGCACGACATGGCGGGGGCTGAAGCTGCCGATGCCCAGATGCGGATCATTGGCAAGGATCGGGCGTCCGGTCGCGCTGCGTGATGCCGCGATCGTCCAGGCGTTGCTGCCCATGGCAAAGCGGCTGGCCTGGCGCTGTTCGGGGTCCAGCGCCGCCAGCTGCAGCGAACCGAAGGGCTGGGGCCGGGCTGATGGCGCCAGCAGGCCCAGATCAGCTTCGGTGACGGCGGCGACATCAAGACCATCTGGAATCCTGAAGTCCCACGCCGGGCGCAGCGGCGACATCAGCCGATCGGCTTCGAGCAGCCCCAACGCTGCCAGCCTGGCCCGTCGCACTTCATCGTCGGCATCACCGGTCTCGACACCACGCGCCCGTGCCAGGTCGCGCACGTCCCATCGCAGCGGCCTTGTGCCCAGCGCGGCATATTCAAGCGGCAACTGTGCCGGGTCCGCTTCCAGCTCGGCGATTCGGGCATTGACGCCGGCGACATAGCCTGTCGCACAGTCCAGCACGCCTGCGGGCATTGCCGCCAGTTCGGCATCGATATCGCCGCGATAATGAAACAGCCGCGCCGCCGTGTCGGCCGCCACGAACGCGGCGCCGAACGCCTCGGCCATGCGGCCCTGTTCGCGGCGATACTGCAGATCGATCTGGAACAGCCGGTCCCGCGCAACGAGATAGCCTTGCCCAAAAAAGGCATCGTGCAGCGATTCCGCCCTGACATGCGGGATGCCAAGCCTGTCCTCAACGATTTCGATTGGCGCACGGACCCCGGAAACTCGGATTCCAGCCCGGCTGACGGCAATAGCCGGCGCCTGCGCGGCCAGCCGCCCCGGAAGACCAAGCGCGGCCACCGATGCCAACAGAAACGCTCGTCGCTGGATCATCAGCCCCCCATCGCCTGCGCCAATGTTAGCCGTTGATTAGGTTCGAAATCGGCTGCCCCGCAGGACTATTGACCACCGGAAGTCCCCCTGCAATGTAGTTCTTGCAACAGGATCAGTGCGCGTGGTGGCGCCTGGATTGTTCAAGGGGTGATCTGCAGGCGCCGATGGGGTGATCCTGCGACAAGCATGGATCTGATGGGGGCTTTTATGCGCAATCATGGCACAATCCGTCGTTCGTTGGGCAATTGCGGCGGGTTTGGAACTGCCGCGGCGGCGGTCGCCTTGATCAGCGCCGCTCCGGGGTTGGCCCAAACCGCAACAACAAGCTCGACGGCCGAAGCGACAGGCACCGAAGAGCAGATTGTCGTCACCGGCAGCCGCGTCGTGCGCGATGGTTTCCGCTCGCCAACGCCGCTGTCCGTGCTGTCGCAGCAGGAAATCCAGAGCCAGTCGCCGACCAACAACCTGGCTGACTTCATCAACCAGCAGCCGGCACTGGCGGGCAGCACCCGCCCGGCCAACTCGCGGCTGGCGATCAGCTCGGGGCTCGCCGGGGTCAACACGCTCAACCTGCGCAACCTGGGCGAAGTGCGCACGCTGGTGCTGCTCGATGGCCGGCGCTCGGTCGGATCGACGATCACCGGGTTGGTGGACATCAACACCTTCCCGCAGGCGCTGGTCAAGACTGTCGAGATCGTCACCGGCGGTGCATCAGCGGCCTATGGCTCCGACGCTGTCGCCGGTGTCGCCAACTTCATCCTCGACAAGAAATACACCGGCATCAAGATCGATGCCGACATGGGCATCAACGACGCGGGTGACGGCCATAACTACAGTTTTTCCGCCGCCGTGGGCCTGCCGTTCGCCGGTGGGCGCGGCCATGTGCTGGTTGCCGGGGAGTTTGCGCGCCGGGATGGCATCCTGAGCACCGAACGCGACTGGAACCAGATCGGTTTCCGCACACTCATCAACCCGAACTACACCCCCACCAACGGCCAGCCCCAGAACCTGGTGGTCAGGGGTGCCGGCACCTGGAACACGCTGCCGGGCGGGATCATCCGGTCGGCGACAGGCACCGGCGGTGCGGCACTGCGCGGCATCTATTTCGATGTCGGTGGCGCGCCCCGTGCCTATCGCTTCGGCGCTCTCACCGACGCCACGCAGACCCAGGGCGGGGATTGGGAACTGAATGATCAGTCTCGGCGGATCGGGCTTGATGCCGAGGACAATCGGCGCGGTGTCTTCGGCCGGGTGAGCTATGAAGCGGCGGACTGGATCGAGGTCTATGCCGAAGGATCGTTCAACTGGAACAAGACGCTGTTCAATTCCGGACCGCAGGCCGCAGCTTTCACCCTGACCCGCGACAATGCCTTTCTGATCAATGCGCTGGGCGCAGCCGCGCTGACCAATGTGACCGGCGTGACGGTCGGCACCTCGGCGCAGGATCTGCCGTTCCGCAAGAACAACAGCGACCGCGAGGTGCAGCGCTATACAATCGGCGCCGGCGGCGAGTTCGACATGTTCGGCAAGAAGGCGGTGTGGAGCGCCTATGCCCAATATGGCCAGACCGACACCAACGAGCAGCTGCGCGACGTCATGAACAACACGCGCATGGCCCAGGCGACTGACGCGGTGTTTGCGCCCGCTGGCAATGCGATCGGCGTCGCGGCCGGCACCATCGTCTGCCGGTCAACGCTGACCGCGCCAACCAATGGCTGCATCCCGCTCAACCGGCTGGGCATAGGCGTCGCCAACCCGGCGGCTTTTGCCAATGTGCTGGGGGATCCGTTCCGCAACCAGCGCTTCAAACAGACGGTGGCAGGCTTCAACCTCTCGACGATCCCGTTTGCCACCTGGGCCGGCGATGTCAGCGTTGCGGTTGGCGGCGAATACCGGAAGGAAGAAGTGTCCGGCTTCGTCCCGGTCGAGTTCCAGACCGGTTGGTCGGTGGGCAACTTCCTGCCGACCTTCGGCGGTTACAACGTCAAGGAAGCCTATCTCGAAACCGTCGTGCCGCTTGGCGTCGGCTTTGAATTCAATGGTGCCGTGCGCGCCACCGATTATTCGACATCGGGCTATGTGACCACCTGGAAGACCGGCCTGACCTGGCAGCTGATCGACGACATCCGGCTGCGCGGCGTGGTCTCGCGGGACATCCGGGCGCCTAACCTGAACGAACTGTTCCAGTCCGGCACCTCGCGCAGCAACAATTTTGGCACCGGCAGCGCCTTTGGCCAATATGCTGGCCGCACCTTCCAGGAAATCACCACCGGCAATCGGGCGCTGCAGCCCGAGAAATCCGATGCGCTGACCCTGGGCGGCGTGCTGCAGCCGCGATTCCTGCCCGGCTTCTCCTTCTCGGCCGATTGGTTCCGTTTCAAGGTCAAGGGCGCCATCAGCCAGTTCTTCGCCAACGACATCGCGCAGCGCTGCACCGAAGGTCGGCTGGATTTCTGCAGTGCGATCACGGTCGATTCGACCGGCGTGCGCGATTTCGTCGTGTCGGCCAGTCCGTTCAATTTCAACCGCATCACGGTGCGCGGCATCGATTATGAAGCGCGCTATGCGCTGCCGCTCGATCAGTGGTTCGATGGCAGTTCAAGCACGCTGGTGTTGCGCGGCACCGCCACCAACTATCTGGAAAACATCGTCGACAACGGCATTTCGGTGCCGATCAACACGGTCGGCCAGAACAGCGGCACCCAGAGCGGCACGCCGAGCTGGATCTTCCGCGCCTCGGCCACCTTCGACACACCGCACTACAGCATCACGGCTGTCGGCCGCGGGGTGAGCGCGGGCACCTACAGCAACATCAACGTCGTCTGCACCACAAACTGCCCGGCCAGCACAGCGCTGGCCCCGACCATCGACAATAATTCGGTGTCCGGTGCATTTTATGCGGATCTGAACTTCACCGCCAAGATCAAGGTCGGCGGCTCGGATGGGCAGCTGTTCCTCAACATCACCAACCTGTTCAATCGGGATCCGATCCTGCTGCCCGAAGGCGGCCTGTCGGCAAACCCGACGTTCAGCGACATTCTGGGGCGCGCGTTCCGCGTGGGTGTGCGCTTCCGGACAAAGTGACCGGGAGAGGGCGAACGCATCCGAAATCGGTTCAGGGGCATTCAGCCGGCGTTGGCCGCAGCAACACCCGGCCGGGCAGCGCCCCGGTCGCCTTGCCGTTGGCCAGCGCCGCCGTGCCGTTGACGAACAGGTGCACCACGCCCTCGCTCAGTTCGCGGGGCTTCAGATAATCTGCGCGCGGCGTGAATTTTTCGGGGTCGATCACCGCCACATCGGCGAAATGGCCAGTACGCAAATAGCCCCGCCGGGCGAGCTTGTAGATGTCGGCCGTGCGCCCGGTGGAGCGGTGGATGAAGTCGGCCTGCGTGATGACCGGGCGCTCCTTGACATAACGGCGGTATTTTTCCGGGAAGCTGGCAAACATCCGGGGATGGCCATCGGAACCGTCCGATGACGTGACGACCCAGGGCTGCTGCATGAAAAGATCGACATCGGCCTGCGCCATGTTGAACGAGGCGGCCCCGGTGCCGCGCCCTTGGCGCCCGGCGGCGCGCCCGGAAATGCCGTCGCGGATGATGCGCAGCGCCGCATCGATCGGGTCGACCTGCCACGCCTGTGCCTGCGTCTCCAGCGTCTTGCCGGTCCATTCGAACCCTTCGGAAATCAGCAGCAGCGACGCAGCGCCGCCACGCCGGCGCAGGTTTTCCGCCATGTCCGCACGGATATGCACGAGCGCCACCGGGTCATCGAGCCGTTCGAGCAGCGCCGCATTCCCACCATCGACCGCCCAGCGCGGCAGCAGCGCCGCATCAATGCTCGTTCCGGACGCCAGCCACGGATATTGGTCGGCTGTCACGGCCTGACCTGCGGCGCGCGCGGCATCGATCAGGTTGATGACCGCCTGTGCCTGCCCCTGCAAATCGACGCCCAGGGCCTTGATATGGGCAAAGTGCACCGGCATCCCGGCTTCACGGCCGATGGTCAAAACCTCGCGCACTGAACCGAGCAGGCCAATGCTGTAGCTCGATTCGTCGCGTTGATGCGTATCATACAGGCCGCCGCGCTTCGCGGCCTCGCGCGCTACCGCTATCACCTCTTCGGTCTTCGCAAAACTCTGCGGCGCATAGAACAGCCCGGTTGAAAGGCCGGTTGCCCCTTCGCACATCGCCTTGGCGACCAGCTCCCGCATCCGGGCAAGCTCCGCAGCATCGGGAGCGCGTGCCGCCTGCCCCAGCACACGCTGGCGCACCGCCCCAAATCCGACAAAGGGGACAATATTGGTGCCGACCCCAGACGCGGTCAATTTGCGCGCATCGTCGCCGACATCGGGTGTTCCGCCGCCATCGACCCCGATCATCACGCTGGTGACGCCCTGGTGCAACCAGGCGGCGTTCACGCGCGTCGCCGCATCGGGTGCGCGGAGAAAGCCATCGGCATGGGTATGGGGATCGATGAAACCGGGGGTGACGATCATCCCGCCGGCATCAATCGTCCGGGCGGCGGCCATCGGCGCCCGCGTGCCGACATAGACAATGCGGTCACCCTTGATCGCCACATCGCCAACAAAGGGCGCGCCGGCGCTGCCATCATGAACAGTACCGCCGCGGA
>JAIXQY010000181.1 GCA_027485485.1 Sphingomonadales bacterium
CCCAGGTGCCGTCAGCCATGGCCCGCCCGGCCAGGCTGTGCCCCAGCGGCCCCGGAAACATATCGGGATAGAGCGTCAGGATCGTCGCCTGCCAGCTCATGGCTGCATCCAGTCTTCGGCCACAAGTCCCGGCACATCGGCAAAATCGGCCAGATTGGCGGTGATGACGGTCAACCCCAAGGAAAGAGCGTGGGCGGCAATCAGGCGGTCAAAACGCCCTTGCCGAAACGGCAGCCGCGCATAAGCCTCGGCAGCGCGCGCATCGAAGGGCAGGGCCGGCACGATGCGAAGCAGGGCATCAAGCCGGGACAGGGCGTTGCGGACTGTCAGATCGGTGCCGCGCAATATCTCAGCCAGCACGATGGTGGACGTGACAAGACTACCGAGCGGCTGCTGCTCCAGCTTCACGCGCAGCGATGGTCGAGCCGCATCGAGGATATAGATGCAGATATTGGTATCGAGCAGGTAGCGCAGCTCACTCGCCACGCGCACGCTGTTCCCGTTCGGCCTGTTCACGCGCGAGCCTGACGGACGGTCGCTCGTCAAAGACGCGGTCCTCGCTGGCGATCGGCTTGATGCCGGGGCAACTGCCCCAGATGCCATCCAGGTTGATCAACGGCACCTCCGCCGGCACCGGTTCAATCACCCAGCGGCCGGCTTCCTCGCGCACCTCCACCAGCGTGCCCGATGGCGGGGCGAAGCTGGCCGGCAGCCGCACGGCAGCGCTGTTGCCGGATTTGAAGATCTTGGTGCGGGCCATGGCCGGGATGCCTTTGTAGATACACGATGTATATACTAGACCATCCACACCCGGTCAACGATCAGGGCATCGGCGGTTTCGGTCACCACATCGGCCAAAAACGGCACCATCACACTGCCGCCGGACACAAGGGCGATATCAAGAATGTCGGACGCACCGAAATTCTCCACCGATTTGACCGTGCCGACCAGCGCGCCAGTCTCATCGCGCACGTCGCGGCCGATGTAATCGGCAACATAATATTCGCCTTCCGTCAGCGGCGGCAGCGCGTCGCGGGGCAGTGCCAGTTGCAGGCCGCGCAAGGCTTCGGCGGCATTGCGATCCCGCACGCCAGCCAGACGGGCGACGGCCATGCCCGGCTTGTCGGGCCGCACGGCCTCGACGCAGATGACCCGCCCGCCCGCGTCAAAACGGGCGTGGCGGGTCAAGCTGTCGAGTGCGTCGGTAAACAGCTTCAGCCGAACCTCGCCCTTGATGCCATGGGCGCCGGCGATGGCGGCAAGCACAATCTGTTCGGCCGCCATCGCCTAGGTGCCTTACTCGGCGGTTTCGCCGTCAGCAGCCGGTTCGGCAGCCGGGGCGGCTTCTTCGGCCGGGGCAGCAGCGGCGGCAGCAGCGGCTTCAGCAGCCTCGGCGGCGGCAGCAGCGGCGGCTTCAGCGGCTTCGGCTTCCTTCTGGGCGGCCAGTTCGGCGCGCTCCTTGGCCTTGGCGCCCGGCTCGCCCTTGTTCGGGTTGCTGCGAGCAGCGCGGGTACGCAGACCGGCGGCATCGAGGAAGCGCGCCACACGGTCCGTCGGCTGCGCGCCGACGCCCAGCCAGTAGGCGGCGCGCTCACCATCCAGCGTCACGCGGTTGGCATCGTCACGCGGCAGCTGCGGATTATAGGTGCCGATCTTTTCCAGAAACTTGCCGTCACGCGGGCTGCGGCTGTCGGTCACGACGATGCGATAGAACGGGCGCTTCTTCATGCCGCCACGGGCCAGACGAATTGCAATTGCCATTGTTACTTCTTCCTTCCAGTCATTCTTGAAAAATCAGAGAGTTGCGATCATTTCCTGCCGAACTTGTTGAAGCCGGGTGGCAGATTGCCCATGCCAGGGCGACCGAACATCCGGCCCAGCGCCCCCATATCGATGGCCCCGCCCGGATCGCTGCCCGGTGCGCCGCTTTCCGGCCCGGGTGCACCGGCGCCCATGCCCGAAAGCATCTTCATCATACCCTTGATGCCGCCCATCTTCTTCAGGCGCTTCATGGCATTGGCCATTTCCTGGTGCATCTTCAGCACCTTGTTCACATCCTGCACCGTGGTACCCGAACCATTGGCAATGCGGATCTTGCGTTTGGCGGTGAGGATCTCCGGTTTGGTCCGCTCCTTCACCGTCATCGACAGGATGATGGCTTCCATCCGATCGAGCAGCTTGGGATTGATACCGCCATTGTCCATCGCCTTCTTGGCGGCGCCCATGCCCGGCATCATCGCGGCCAGGCCCGAAAGCCCGCCCATCTTCTTCATCTGGGCCAGTTGCTGGCGCAGATCGTCCATGTCGAACTGGCCCTTGGCCAGTTTCTCGGCCATTTTCTCGGCTTGATCGGCTTCGAAATTGGCAGCGGCCTTTTCCACCAGGCCAACAATATCGCCCATGCCCAGGATGCGGCCGGCCACCCGGTTGGCATCAAAAGCTTCAAGCGCATCCAGCTTTTCGCCAGTGCCGGCAAAACGGATCGGCGTACCGGTTACGCTGCGCATCGAAAGCGCCGCACCGCCGCGGGCATCACCATCCATGCGGGTGAGGATCACGCCCGTAAGCGCCACACGTGCCTTGAAGGCGCTGGCCACATTCACCGCGTCCTGGCCGGTCAGGCTATCCACCACCAGCAATATTTCATCGGGCTTTGTGGCGCTGGCAATCGCGGCCATCTCGGCCATCAACGCCTCGTCAACGCCCAGGCGCCCGGCCGTGTCGAGCAGCACCACGTCAAAGCCCTGCAGCCGGGCCGACTGGCGGGCGCGTTCGGCAATCTGCACCGGAGTCTGGCCAGCGATGATCGGCAGGGTGGCGATGTCGGTCTGCTCGCCCAGCACGCGCAATTGTTCCTGCGCAGCCGGACGGGCGACATCAAGGCTGGCCATCAAGACCTTCTTGCGTTCACGCGTGCCCAGCCAGCTGGCCAGCTTGGCGCTGCTTGTCGTCTTGCCAGAGCCCTGCAGACCCACCATCATGATCACGGCCGGCGGCGTGACATTGATCTTCAGGGGCGGGGTGTCTTCCCCGCCCGACAGCAGCTCGATCAGGCAATCGTTGACGATCTTGACCACCTGCTGGCCCGGCGTGACCGATTTGATCACTTCTGCGCCAATCGCGCGCTGGGTGGCTGCCTCGATGAAATCCTTCACCACCGGCAGGGCGACATCCGCCTCGAGCAGCGCGATGCGCACTTCGCGCATCGCGGCCCGCACGTCGATCTCGGTCAGCGCACCGCGACCGCGCAGACGCTCGAAAATCCCGCCCAGCCGTTCTGAAAGACTGTCAAACAAAGGCCGAAGCCTCCTTGCCCATCACCACGGCCAAAAGCCGCAGCGCAAAAATCACCGCTGCTCCAAATGAAAACGCGCCGGCGGGCGAAAACTCGCTGGCCGGCGTGCATCCTCGGACGCATGGGCACCCTCCGGCACCCGTGGCGGCCTTAGGCGTTCAATCTGACTGCGTCAACCCAGCTCATCCTGGCGTTGCGGGGCGGCTGCCGAGGGATTCATCCACAGCGATGTTTGCAAAGTGCAATTCCTGCATGCTAGGTCGTTGTTCAAATTATGGTTGATCCCGCTCTCGATACTCAGTTTTCGCTTTGGGCCTTGATTGGGCGCCGTTGGCGCTCGGCCTTCAGCGTCTCAACGCTGCCCTTTGAGCTGAAGCAGGAATTCACCCAGTCGCTGGGCAAATATTTCATGCCCTTCCTGTTGGGCGGGCTGGTGGCCGCTGGCCTGGCGATTGCCATCTCGCTGTATATCGGGAGCCTGCTGGCCCTGTCGTTTGCGGCGGTGGCGTTGGTGGGTTTCGGCTTTTCGGTTACAGCCTGCTATGCCGCCCGCCGGCCATTGAACACAGACCAACTGGTGAAAGTGGAATCCCGATATCTGCTGGGCGCCACGATGGCATCGGCGGGATTGGGCGGCATTGTGCTGGCGGTGATCTATGTGCAGGCCGAGTTCATCTTGCAGACCCTGCTGGTGATGGTGGCATTGGCCGCACTGGGCGTTGGCAATGGCAGTGGCCCCGGCCGGCCGGCCGCGGCCTTTGCCCAGGCGGCATCGCTGTGTCTTCCGGTTGCCATTGCGACGTTGATCTTCTGGCCGCAGCCATGGAATTATGCCAGCTTCATCGGCGTGTTGGCCTATGGCGGCGCCTGCGTTTCACTGTCGCTGCGGTCGTTCGCCGGCCAGTCCGACATGCTGCGCGCCCGTGAACAGCAACGGGCAGAGCGGCTGAGGGTTGATGCGGCCTTGCAACATCTCAACCAGTCGACCGTGCTGCTGGATCAGGATTTGCAGGTGGTCCTGATCAATCAAAGCGCACGGCACATGCTGGGTCTGGCCGACGACATGGTTGTTCCAGGCATGAGCTTTCCCGATCTGCTGGTGATGGCGCCCAATTTGGCCCGGGCCACCGGCGACCGTGACGAGTTTCTCACCCATGCCCGGCTGCTGGTTGTCGCCCGCCAGTCGTTCAATGGGGTGTTGCGCCTGAATGATGATCGGGTGATCGATCTCGAATGCAATCCAGTCCCCGATGTGGGCTGGGTGGCGGTGCTGCGCGACAGCACGGGCGAGCGCAACGCCATTGCCGAGCTGAACCGAGAGGTGCGGCGTTGCACCCTGACTGGCCTGCCCAACCGGCGCGCCCTGGGGGAAGAGCTGGATCGCCGCCTGCGCATGGGCGAGGGGCTCAGCCTGCTGCTGATCGATCTTGATGGATTCAAACAGGTGAATGAACGCCATGGCCATGCCGTGGGCGATCGCATGATCACCCGCATCGGTTTCCGGTTGCGCACCGCCGATCCCGGCCTGTTCGTTGCCCGCATGGGCAGTGATGAATTTGCCGTGCTCACCCATGAGGCCAATGCCGCAGCCGCGCTGGCACTGGCCCAGTCCCTGTTGGAAACCATCGACACACCGGCGCGCTTTGCCGAAGCCGAAGTGAGCGTTGGCGCGGCCATTGGCATTGCGCTGGCCCCCGGCGATGCCGTGTTGTCGGACAATCTGGTGCACGCCGCTGATCTGGCGTTGCTCGCAGCAAAGGCCGAACCGGGGAATCAGATCCGGCTCTATGATCCCCGTTTGGCCGAACATGCATCTCGCTCTGCCGCGCTTGAATCCCGGGTTCGTACCGCGATACGGACGCAGATGATCGAAGTGGCCTATCAACCAATCATCGATGTGGCCTCAGGCAAAGTGGTTGCCGTCGAAGCCCTGGCCCGCATGCCCGCCAGCCCGGAAGACCCGATCTCATCGGAACAATTGGTGGCGGTGGCCGAAGCCCGCGGCGTGATCGGCCAATTGCGTCGGCAGGTGATGCGCCAGGCG
This sequence comes from Sphingomonadales bacterium, assembly GCA_027485485.1. Lineage (GTDB taxonomy): Bacteria > Pseudomonadota > Alphaproteobacteria > Sphingomonadales > Sphingomonadaceae > Sandarakinorhabdus. Next base: position 5,340 of record JAIXQY010000181.1, read on the forward strand.
GCCCTGGTCATTGCGCATCTGCCCGGCGAATTGTCCCTTTGGGTCAACACCTCGGTGTCGGATCTGAAAAGCCCCGCCATGATCGATGAGATGCTGGCCGATCTTGGCGATGCCCAATTGCCGTGCCAGCGCTTTGCCATCGAGGTGACCGAAACCGCATTGATGACCGATGAAGGCGCCTGTTTTGCCAATCTGCGCCGACTGATTGATCTGGGTGCGGGCGTGGCGATGGATGATTTCGGCGCCGGTTTTTCCTCGCTGGATCGGCTGCGGCGCCTGCCGATCAATGCGGTGAAGATCTCCGGCACGTTGATGGATGGCATCGGCAGCGATGATGTCGCCGCCCGCATCTTTGGCCTGGCCGCGGGACTGGGCCAATCGGTGGGCGTGCTGCTGGTGGCCGAAGGAGTGGAGCAGCCCGAACAACTGGCGATGGTGCGCGCCAACGGCATTCATCGGGCGCAGGGCTTCCTGTTTTCGCAGCCTGTTGCCGCCAGTCGGTTGCCCGCCGCCATCCTTGCCGCCGAGGCGGTCGCCCACGGACTGTTGCAACGAGCCTGATCGGTTCAGCTGCGCCCAACCAGCGCAGCGGCAAAGTCGGCGGCATCAAAGGGCTGCAGATCATCCATGCCTTCGCCCACGCCGATGGCGTGGATGGGAAGGCCAAAGCGGTCAGCCGCCGCCACCAACATGCCGCCACGCGCCGAACCATCCAGCTTGGTCATCACCAGCCCGGTCACACCCGCCACCTGGCCAAACACCTCGATCTGGTTGAGCGCATTCTGGCCGGTGGTGGCATCCAGCACCAGCAGCACATTGTGCGGCGCCGTTGGGTCCAGCTTGGCGATCACCCGCTTCAGCTTGGCCAGTTCGTCCATCAGGCCGGCCTTGTTCTGCAAGCGGCCGGCGGTATCGATGATCAGCACATCAACTGCGTCATCCATGGCGCGCTTCACCGCTTCAAAGGCCAGGCTGGCGGCATCGCCGCCCTGTTCCCCGGCCACCACCGGCACGCCCACCCGATCGGCCCAGATCTTCAACTGCGCGATGGCGGCGGCGCGGAAGGTGTCGCCGGCCGCCAGCATCACCGATTTGCCCTCGGCCTTGAACAGTCGTGCCAGCTTCGCAATCGTCGTGGTCTTGCCGCTGCCATTCACACCGACCACCAGGATCACCTGCGGCCGCCGCGTGATGGCGATTGGCCGCGCCACCGGGGCCAGCACCTGCGCCACCTCATCGGCAACCACGGCGCGCACGCCGTCATCATCAATGCCCTTGGCATATTTCTGATCCGCCAGCCGCTCGCGAATACGCGCCGCCACCTTGGGACCCAGATCGGCGGCAATCAGGCCCTCTTCGATGGCATCCAGCCGTTCATCGTCCAGCGGCAGCGTCCCGGTTGCCAGACCGGTGATGTTATCAGCAAGCTTTTTCGTCGATTTCGACAGGCCTTCGCTCAAGCGGCCAAACCAGCTCATGCGTAACGCTCCAGATCAATCATGCCGGTGAACGCCACCTGCGCCGGGCCAGACAAGACAAGATGGCCATCATCACGCCGCGTCACCGCCAACCTGCCACCCGGCATGTCCACGGTCACGCGATCATCCAGCAGCCCGCGCCGCTGCCCGGCCGCCACCGCCGCCACCGCGCCGGTGCCACAGGCCAACGTGGCCCCCGCGCCGCGTTCCCACACCCGGGCAATGATGTGATCGCGCGCCTTCACGCTCGCAAAGCCGACATTGACGCGCTGCGGAAACACCGGATCATGCTCGATCACCGGCCCGATGCTGGCCAGCGGCACGGTAGTTGCATCGGCCACAAAGAACACAGCATGCGGATTGCCCACCGACAGTGCCGACGGCTGTTCGAAACCGTCCCAAGCCAAAGGCAAGGCAAGCGTGTCCATGGCAAAGGCCAGTGGCACCGCCTGCCAGTCCCACTGCGGCACCCCCATGTCCACCGCGGCACCGTCACTGATCGCCTGGCTCTCCAGCAGCCCGCCCGCCGTTTCGATGTTTTGGTGACCGCCCAGCAGGGCAGCGGCGGCGCGACTGCCGTTGCCACAAGCTGCCACTTCGCCACCGTCGCTGTTCCAGAACCGCAGGCGCACATCGGCGGCGGTGCTGGGTTCGATCAGGATCAGCTGATCAAAACCGATGCCGGTGTGGCGATTGGCCAGCGCGCGCACCTGATCAGGCGACAGTGCCAGCGGCATGTCACGCGCATCCAGCACCAGGAAATCATTGCCCAGCCCGTGCATCTTGGTGAAAGCCCGCAACGCCATGGCGGCGGGTTAGCGCCTTATGGCATCATCCGGCAAGTCATACTCGCCGCGGATCACCGTGCGGGCTTGGCCGGTGAGGATCACGCTGTCACCCTCCACCCGGCAATCAAGCCGACCGCCGCGCGCGCTGGCCTGCACTGCGCTGAACTGCGACCGGCCAAAGCGCTTGGCCCAAAGCGGCGCGATCACGGCATGGGCGCTGCCGGTCACCGGGTCTTCATCCACGCCGCAGGCCGGCACGAACACCCGGCTCAACACGTCGCTGTTCTCGCCGGGAGCGGTGGCGATCAGCATAAGATCGATTCCGGGCGCCAGCGCCAGCACCGCCCGAAAATCCGGCCGCAAAGCGCGCACCTGATCGGGGGAATCGAACATCGCCACCAGATAATCCTGCCCGCGTGCCCAGATTTCCACCGGCGGAGCGCCGAGCGCCGCTGCAATGGCTGTCGCCTGTGCGCCAGTCACCCGCCGCTGTGCCGGCCAGGCCGGCAGCCGCATCGCCAGTCGATCATCCGCCCGCGCCACGCTCAACACGCCGGCAGACCGGGTCTGAAACCGCACCAGCGCCAGATCAGGCAGCGCATCCAGCACGACATGGCCACTGGCCAGCGTGGCATGGCCACACAGCGCAACCTCCAGCTTGGGCGTGAACCAGCGCAGATCAAAATCCGCATCGGCGCCGGCGTGTGGCACCAGAAAGGCGGTTTCCGAAAGATTGTTATCGGCCGCGATGCCCTGCAGCACCGCATCAGGCAGATACTGTTCCAAGAACATCACTGCCGCCGGATTGCCGGTGAAGGCACCGGCCGCAAAGGCGTCAACTTGCGTGAAGGGCAGGCGCATCAGGGATAGACCAGCCCGAAGCGCCAGCCATCGGCCTCCCGCCAGAACACCTCACGCTCATGCCAGCGGCCATCGCGCGCCTGCCAGAACTCGATGCGGTTCGGCACCACCCGCCAGCCGCTCCAGCGCGGCGGCCGTGGCACTTCGTCGGGAAAGCGCGCGTCCATCTCGGCAATGCGGGCTTCAAAGGTGGCGCGATCGGGCAAGGGGCGGCTTTGCAGGCTGGCCCAGGCGCCCAGCTGGCTTTCACGCGGGCGCGTGGCGAAATAGGCATCGGCCTCCGCATCCTCCACCAGCCCGGCCTGGCCGCCGATGCGCACCTGACGTTGCAGCGATTTCCAATGGAAGTTCAGATGCACCCACGAATTGGCCGCCAGCTCGCCGCCCTTCTGGCTGTCAAGATTGGTGTAGAACACAAAGCCACGCTCATCCCAGGCCTTCAACAGCACGACGCGCAGCGACGGGGCGCCATCGGGCGTGGCAGTGGCCAGCGCCATGGCATTGGGATCATTGGGCTCGTTTGCCGTCGCCGCAGCGAACCAGTCGCCAAAGCGGGTGAACGGGGCATTATGCGGTTCAATCGTCATGGCACCTGCGTTAGCCGCCGCATCGGCGCCTGTCATCCTGCCATCACGCCGCGCAGGCGATGCAATTGATCGCGGTAGGCAGCGCCGCCAGCCGCGCCGGGGCGATTTCGCCGCCACAACTGCTGCACACGCCAAAATGGCCGCTCTCGATGCGGGCGAGCGCCGCCACGATCTGTTCGGCCTCGTGGATATGCGCCACCTCCAGGCTTTCGTCGGTGGCCAGATCGGCCAGTTCGCCCACCTGATCGGCAAATTTTGCCGGCAGCGCCTGGGTGGTAGCGGTTTCCAGCGCGGCGATTTCGGCGTGCAGCGTGAGCAGTCGCGGCTGCAATGATTCGGCAATCTGTGCGTGAGTCATGATGATACTCCAGTGATTGCCATCAATGTGGGCCTGGCAATCCCGCCTGCCCATCGTGGCAAATGCGTATCCTGCAACCAACATTGCCTTGCTGTAACAATCTCGCTAGATCGACCGACATCCCAAACTTTCATGGACACGCCTGCCATGCGCTCCCTGCTTCCCGCCCTGCTGATCCTCACCGCCACCCCCGTGTGTGCCCAGGCGGCCGGCCAGCGCCCGCCAGCGCAAAGCGCGTGGACGCTCACGCTGGGCCTGGCGCCCGTGGTGGCTCCGGTGTGGCAGGGCAGCCGCGATCATGGCCTGTCGATCTTCCCCGATCTGCGGGTCAATTATAAGGATACGCTGTTCCTCTCCGTGCCGGATGGCCTGGGCTGGAACGCCGTGAACCAGGATGGCTGGAAGATCGGCCCGCTGGCCAAGCTGCGCTTTGGCCGGCAGGAAAACACCGGCGGTTCGCCCTTCCTGATCACCGGTGGTTCCGACGCGCTCAAGGGTATGGGTGATGTTGATCTTGCCGGCGAATTTGGCGGCTTTGCCCAGAAGAGCTTTGTCAAAGGCAAGCTGCGTCTGCGCGCTGAAGTGCGGCAGGGCACCGGTGGACATGATGGCGTGGTGGCCGATACCAGCATCGGCTGGAACGATCGCAGGCGCGACGCCAGCCTGCTGTGGGGCTTTGGCCTGCGCGCCACCTGGGCCGACAGTGAATACACAAATGTTTATTTCGGCGTGAACCCCGCCCAGGCCCGCGGCACCGGCCTGCTGGTCAGCCGCACCGGCAGCGGCCTTGTCAGCGCCGGCGTCACCGCCAATCTGATCAAGCCGCTCGGCAAATTCGGCAAGCACGGCGCCATCACCCTGTTCACCAGCTATGACCGGCTGGGTGACAGCGTGACCGGTTCCTCGCTCATCCAGCAACGCGGCCAGCGCGATCAGTTCGCGATCGGGCTGGGTTACGGGTTCCGCTTCGGCCTTTGAGACCAAATTGGTCAGCAATGACGCTCGCCTGTCAGGCTTTTGCCTTGCGTGTGCGCTTCGGCGCGATGGCCTCTTCCGCCATTGCTGTTGAAGCCTTTGCCAACAGCGGAGCCAGATATTTGCCTGTCCAACTTGCCTCGCACGCCGCCACCTGCTCCGGCGTGCCGGTGATGACGATCTGGCCGCCCTTGTCACCGCCATCGGGACCGAGATCGATGATGTGATCGGCGGTCTTGATCACGTCGAGATTATGTTCGATCACCACGACGCTGTTGCCCTGATCCACCAGCGTGTGCAGCACTTCCAGCAGCTTGCGCACATCTTCGAAATGCAGGCCAGTGGTCGGCTCATCCAGGATATAGAGCGTGTTACCGGTGGCCCGGCGGGCGAGTTCCTTGGCCAGCTTCACCCGCTGGGCTTCACCGCCCGAAAGTGTCGTGGCCTGCTGACCAATCTTCACATAGCCAAGACCGACTTCGAGCAGCATGGCAAGCCGTTCGCGGATTGGCGGGACGGCCTTGAAAAACTCCACCCCGTCTTCGATCGTCATGTCCAGCACGTCGGCAATGCTCTTGCCCTTGAACTTCACCTCCAATGTTTCGCGGTTGTAGCGGTGGCCGTGGCAGACATCGCAGGTGACATAGACATCGGGCAGGAAGTGCATTTCAATCTTGATGACGCCATCGCCCTGGCAGGCTTCGCAGCGGCCGCCTTTCACATTGAAACTGAAGCGCCCCGGTTTGTAACCGCGCGCCAGGCTTTCAGGCAGGCCGGCGAACCAGTCGCGGATGTTGGTGAAACAGCCGGTGTAGGTCGCGGGGTTTGATCGCGGCGTGCGACCAATGGGCGATTGATCAATGTCGATCACCTTGTCGAGATGCTGCAGGCCATCCAGTCCATCGTGCGGCGCGGCCAGGACGCGGGCGCCGTTCAGTTCACGGGCCGCCGCGTTGTAGAGCGTGTCCAGCGTGAAGGTGGACTTGCCGCTGCCTGAAACCCCGGTGATGCAGGTGAAGGTGCCCAAGGGGATGCTGGCGGTGACACCCTGCAGATTGTTGCCGCGGGCGTTCTTCACGGTGAGCTTCTTGCCCGAGCCCTTGCGGCGCTTGGCTCGCACGGGGATGGCGCGCCGGCCAGACAGATAGGCGCCGGTGATGCTGCCGGGGCAATCCAAAATGTCCTGCAGCGTGCCGGCCGCAACCACTTCGCCGCCATGCACACCGGCACCCGGCCCCATGTCCACCACATAATCGGCCAGCCTGATGGCATCCTCATCATGTTCCACCACCAGCACGGTGTTGCCCAGATCGCGCAGGCGTTTCAGCGTGGCGAGCAGGCGATCATTGTCGCGCTGGTGCAGACCGATCGACGGCTCATCAAGCACATAGAGCACACCCGACAGGCCGGAGCCGATCTGGGAAGCAAGGCGGATGCGCTGCGATTCGCCGCCCGACAATGTGCCTGATTTGCGATCAAGGTTGAGATAATCCAGCCCGACATTGTCGAGGAAACCCAGCCGCTCGATGATCTCCTTCAGGATGCGGTCACCGATGGCGCGCTGTTTCGGCGTGAGATGATCGGCCACGCCCTGCGCCCAGCGCAGAGCCTGGCCAACCGGGCGGCGCACGGCGGTGGAAATGGTTTCGCCGGCGATCTTTACCGAAAGCGCTTCCGGGCGCAGCCGGTCCCCATGGCAGACGTCGCAGGGGGAGGGGGATTGGTAGCGCTCCAGTTCCTCGCGCATCATGCTGCTTTCGGTGCCCAACCGCTTTTCCAGGTTGCGGATGACGCCTTCAAACGGCTTGAGCACCTCATAGGCCTTGCGCCCATCTTCAAAGCGCAGCGCAATGGCCTTGCCGCCGGTGCCGTGCAGGATGGCATGGCGCTGTTCGGGCTTGAGATCGACCCATTTGGCCTTGAGCGTGAAGCCAAAGGCGCGGCCAACGCTGGCAAGCACCTGGAGATAATAAGGCGAGGGCGGGTTGGATTTGGCCCAGGGCGCCACCGCGCCCTTTTCCAGCGTGAGGGCGTGATTGGGCACGATCAGCTCGGGATCGAAATGCAGCTTTTCGCCAAGGCCATCACAGGCCGGGCAGGCGCCTTGCGGCGCGTTGAAGGAAAACAGCCGTGGTTCGATCTCGGAAATGGTGAACCCGGAAACCGGGCAGGCGAATTTCTCTGAGAACAGGATGCGGCGTTCGGGTTCTGGCGCATCGGCCGGGGCATCCGCCAGTTCGACGATAGCAAGGCCCTCTGCCAGCTTAAGCGCGGTTTCGAAACTTTCGGCCAGACGGGATTCGAGCCCCTCCTTCACCGCCAGCCGGTCCACCACCACGTCGATATCGTGCTTGTACTTCTTGTCGAGCGCCGGGGCCTCCTCGATGGCATGGAATTCGCCATCAATCTTCACGCGGGTGAAGCCATCCTTCTGCAGCTGGGCCAGTTCCTTGCGATACTCGCCTTTGCGGCCGCGCACGATCGGGGCGAGCAGATAGAGGCGGGTGTTTTCAGGCAGGGCCATCACCCGGTCCACCATCTGGCTCACGGTTTGGGCCGTGATCGGCAGGCCGGTGGCGGGCGAATAGGGCACCCCGACCCGCGCCCACAGCAGGCGCATATAATCGTAGATCTCGGTAACGGTGGCAACGGTGGAGCGCGGGTTCTTGCTCGTCGTCTTCTGTTCGATGCTGATCGCCGGCGACAGGCCCTCGATATGGTCCACATCGGGCTTGGACATCATCTCCAGAAACTGCCGGGCATAGGCGGACAGCGATTCCACATAACGGCGCTGGCCTTCGGCATAGATGGTGTCAAAGGCGAGGGACGATTTGCCCGAACCCGACAGACCGGTGATCACGGTGAGCGCGTTCTTGGGCAGATCAACATCCACCCCTTTCAGATTATGTTCGCGCGCGCCGCGCACCTGAATCTGGTTCAGCATGACCCATATGTTCCACATTTGTTCACATTGCGCAAGTCACGCCCACGCAAGGCTGGCGTTAGGCCGCAACGCTGGTCAGGGCAAGGGCAGGGGGTGTCGCGGGGGTCGCAACACAGCGGGCCGCCCGTGCTGTTGCCCGGGCGGCCCGCCATCTCAAAGCCTATCAATGCTTGATAGACGGATTTTGTATCAATGGGTTACAGCGGGAAATAGCGCCGGTGTCGCCCTTCCAGCCAGGTGCCTGCCAACAGCGCGGCCACCACCGCATAGGACCAGAAGATCAGCCCAACGGCATAGGCCCAGGCGAAATCCCCGGTCTCGGTCATGCTCGCGACATGCACCACGGTGCCGACCAACTGGAACGCGGCGGCATACATCGGCCAGAAGCGATCACTGGTCAGCGCCAGGCCAAGCAGGCCCAGCAACAAGGCGAAATCCACAAACAGCACGTCAATCTGTGGACCTTTATACTGGTTGTCCAACAGCCACGACATGATTGTGGCAATCACGAATGCACCCGCAGCGAGACGTTCATCGCGCCCGCCCCAGCGGATGGCGGCCAATATGGCCCCCACCAACGCAAGGGCGCTTCCATATTCCAGCATGATTTGCTCCCCTCTCAAACAGGGTATGGCCGGCGCCGTTCAGCGCCAGCCAACACCGCTGGTTCAGATCACTGACGAGGCCCGATCAGGCCGCGATGGTGAGGTGGCGGACCGGGGCGACCGTTTCGGTCAGCACGGCTTCTTCCGGCGGGCAGCGGCCCAGGAAGTTGACAGCACCCAGGCCCATCTTGGTCTGGGCTTCGCGCAGGGCGGCGTGGGTGGCGATGATGCGGCCGCGGGCCTCGATCAGCTGCTGGCAGGTCTGCATGGCGCCCATCAGGGCGTCCTGACCGATGCAGGCGGCGAGATTGGCTTCCTGACGGGCCATCGGCATCACAGCGGTGAGCTGGGCGACGGCAGCGACGGCGGCATCAATGGCGGCTTCGGCGGCGAACAGCTGCTCAGCGACCTTGTTCGCGGCGATACGACGTTCTTTCAGCATGGCACACTCCTGGGTTGGCCGACGCGCAGGGCGCGTTCAGCGTGGGGGGTCGTCCTTCCGGACGACTGATGTCCGGAAGTGCTAGATGAGAGACTTCAGCGCTGCGAAGGCGGAAAGGACGCCCCCGAATGTCAGCGCAGAACCGAATGCGATGAAGAGGATCCAGCCAAGCCGGTGCCCGATCGCAAGATCATTTCGTTGGCCCCAAGGCCGGGTGTTGAGGAAAGGCCGGGCATCAATGCCAGGGTCGGGGGCTGCAATGCCCGGCCTATCCGTTGCAATCGAGCCCTGGAGGGCCATGTTGCCTGCCAATGCACCGGGTTGGGCGAGGGAGCCACCGAGCGGATCAGCCACCAGATTGTGCGGAGGATGCAGCATCCGTGCGAGGGATCCATGTTCAAGCAAATTGGGGTCGCTGGAACGTTTGGCGGCTGCACCAACCTCCGCAGAAGCCGGTGCCCCAAACATCGCCGAATTCGGGCCGCCCGCAATCTCCGGTGCTTGGTATATCAACGATTGATATGTGCCAGCGACCCCATCGAAGGGCGAAGTGTCGCCGGTGAATGGTTCGGTATGGGAAACCGCCGCGATATGGGAGTCGGTGGCAGGCGCCGGGTGCGCGAGCTCATCCAGAAACAGCAGCCGCGCCGCTTCGACTCGTGTGGTGACCTCAAGCTTTTTGATGGCGGTGCGCAGCCGCATATCGACCGTGTGATTCGACAGGCCGAGATCGCGGGCGATATCCTTGGATTTCATGTGCGCATAAACGCGGCGCAGGCAGGCCCGCTCACCTTCCGTGAGCAGCTGGACCCGTTCATTGCGCGGGGTGGCCGATTCTTGGCGTGTTGTCACGGTAAGACACAGTGGGGCAGAGGCGCGAAAGTCAAGCGCATGTGCGCCGCCGCGTCCAAATTCATGACCCAGAGTTCCACTCAACATTGCCGCGACCCCATGCGACTGACAGCTACCCCATAGCCCTTATCAACAATCCAGAAGCTATTAGCAAGCATGAACCCATTGGGGGGTTGGGCCATATGACGAACCGCAGCACGTGCGCGCGCCCCTGAGCAGCCACACGCCCGCCTGGAACGAACTATTCACGCTCACTCGCGTTTTGCTGGGTTCCGCCCGGTGCAAGCGGCTGCCACACTTGGACAAACGAGGAGACGAGATGAGCTGGCACGAAGAGATTGCCGCGCTGGAACAGCGGTTGGCGGCGGCCCGGCAGATGGGCGGGGCGGAGAAACTGGCCCGCCAACGCACTGGCGGCAAGCTGAACGCGCGTGAACGTCTGGCCGCACTGGTGGATGCCGGCAGCTTTCACGAGATCGGCGCGCTCGCTGGCTTTGCCCAATATGATCCTGCCGGCACGATGACGGCGTTTCAGCCGGCGAACTTCATCTTTGGCCGGGCCACCATCGCTGGTCGCCCGGTGGTGGGCACCGCCGATGATTTCACCGTGCGCGGCGGCGCCGCCGACGCCGCCTTGCATCGCAAGCTCAGTGATGCCGAACGGCTGGCGCATGAATATGGCCTGCCGCTGATCCGCATGATCGAAGGCACGGGCGGCGGCGGCAGCGTGCGCACGCTGGAAATGTCGGGCCACACATATATCCCCGAGATTCCGGGTTGGGAGTGGATGACCAGCAATCTGTCGCGCGTGCCGGTGGTGGCCATGGGCCTGGGGCCGGTGGCCGGCCTTGGCGCCGGGCGCATGGTGATGGCGCATTACTCACTGCTGGTTGATGGCCTGGCCCAGATGTTTGTGGCCGGCCCGCCAGTGGTGGCCGCCGCCGGCGAACGTCGAACCAAGGAAGAATTGGGCGGCGCCGCCATCCATGCCGCCAATGGCGCCGTGGATGATCGCGTGGCCAGCGAAGCCGAAGCCTTTTTGCGCACGCGCTGGTTTCTTTCCTATCTGCCTTCGTCCGTTGATGAACTGGCCGCCCGCACGCCGTGCAGCGATCCCGTCACCCGCGCCGATGAGTGGCTGATCGATGCCGTGCCACGCGATCCGCGCCGGCTCTATCCGGTGCGGCCGATCGTGGAAGCCGTGGTGGATCAGGGCAGCTGGTTCGAAATCGGCCGCGAATGGGGCACCGGCGTGGTGACGGGCCTCGCTCGTCTGGATGGCTGGCCGGTGGCCATCATCGCGTCCAACCCCGAGTGCCTGGGCGGACTGTGGACAGCGGCCACCGCCCGCAAGGTCGAACGCATGGTCGATCTGGCCGATACATTCCACCTGCCACTGGTGCAATTGGTTGATAACCCCGGCTTCCTGATCGGCCGCCGCGCCGAGGAAGAAGCAACAATCCGCTGGGGTTCCAGGGCCTTGGCAGCGATATATCAATCTTCGGTACCCTGGGCCTGCGTGGTGTTGCGGAAAGCCTATGGCATGGCGGGCAGCGGCCATGCCCCGGCTGATCGCTTCCGCTGGCGCATGGCGTGGCCGTCAGGCGATTGGGGCAGCCTGCCCATCGCCGGCGGGCTGGAGGCGGCCTATCGCGCCGAGTTGGAAGCGGCCGACGATCCCGCTGCGCATCTGGCGGCCATCAAGGCCCGGCTGGAACAGGTGCGATCGCCGTTCCGCACAGCGGAGAAATATGGCGTGGAAGCGATCATTGATCCACGCCAGACCAGGGCCGAGCTGTGCCAGTTTGCCAACATGGCACAGCGGGCGTTGAAGCCGGGCGGCAAGGGAAGAGGCTTACGGCCTTAATGTCATGACGGCTGTCGCGGCCGGCGGCAAAGCCGCCGAGTCCGCTACGCGGATGCCGGCTTGGCTCATTGCGGCGCCGGGCCCATCCCCATCGCCTGCATCCGCTTCATGCCTTCCAGCAATTCCGGCTGGGTGACAAAGCCATCCTTGTCCGCATCAATCATGTTGAAGCCCATTTCGCGGCGGCCGGCAGCAAGCCATTCTTCCTTGCTCCACTTGCCATCCTTGTTGGCATCGGCGGCCAACAGCCGTTCGCGCGGAGTGGCAGGAGCAGCGGCGGGCGCTTGGGCCAGGGCCGGAGCGGCGGTGAGCAGGGCAAGAGCGAGCAACAGGCGCATCAGATCAGTCTCCGTTTGAATATCGGCACCCTAACAACGGCTGAACCCCGCGCAATCCCCCGCGCGCTGCCCCTCACTCCCGGCGCAGGCTTTCCACCCGGTCGCGAGTGACGGGATAATCAATGCCTTCCATAATGGTCAGCCAGGTCACCCCATCGATGGTTTCAAACGCCGGCTGCACATAAGGTGCGGGCAGGGCGCTCACCCGATCGAACAGCGCGGCCAAGGATTGATATTGCGCCAGCCGGTGCATGTTGCACCAGGTGGGGAACACCATGGCCGCCCGCCCGGCATCATAATCGGCCAGCGCCTCGGCGGCGGTGGTCCAGCGCAGGGCCTTGGCCTCATAACCATCGGGCGTGATGGCGGCACTGGCCGAACGCCCGGCATCGGCAAGATAGAAGCGCGTATCAAATCGCCGGGCGATCGCAGCCGCGGCTGGCGGTTCCCAGCGCGCAAAGGGCAGGAAGCGCGCCGCATCCACCCGGTGGCCCATCGCCCCCAACATGCCGGCAAAGCCCGCCGCCTCCGCCTCATCCGGGCCGGCGGCCAGCAGAGCACGCGCCTGGGCCAGGGCCGCTGCATCCGGCGCCGGGCCATCGGTGAGCAGCACGCCGGTCTCCTCCAGCGCTTCACGGGCGCAGGTCACACGGGCGGCGGCGTCCACATCGGTCAGGCCTTCATAGCCAAAGGCCAGCAGTGGATTGCGCGCGATATCAATGTCGCTGGCATCCACCCGGCCACCGGGGAACACCAATGCGCCGCCGGCAAAGGCCAGATTCTCGCCGCGCTGCACCAGCAGAAATTCCGGCACGCCGCCAGGGCCTTCGCGCGCCAGGATCACGGTGGCGGCGGGGATGGA
>JAIXQY010000197.1 GCA_027485485.1 Sphingomonadales bacterium
GCAATGGCCGGCCCGAACCGATCCGGGCTCGATCAGCTGATCAATCGGCCCCAAGGCGATAGCCGATGCCGGTTTCGTTGCGGATCAGGCGGGGGCGGCCGGCGCGCCAAGCCGGTGGCGCAGGGCCGCGCGTATGCGGGCCAGAAGTTCCTCGCTGTCGAAGGGCTTGGTCACATAATCATCGGCGCCCAGATCAAGCGCGGCGACCTTTTCCGCCGTGGCGTCGCGGGCCGACACGATGATCACGGCCAAGCCCTTGGCCTTGAGCAGCGGCACCAGTTCCAGCCCGCCGCGATCGGGCAGGCCCAGATCGAGCAGCACCAGATCCGGCCGTTCGGCATTGGCAAACAACAGCGCCTCACGGGCATTCTCCGCTTCGCGCACGGCCATGCCGGCGCGTTCCAGCGCGGCGCGCGCCAGCCGGCGGATGGCGGCTTCATCGTCCACAACCAGAATGCGGGCGCTCACAGCATCGCCTCCGCCGGCGCGCGCACCAGCAGCGCATCGGGCAGGTTCAGGGTGAAGACGGCGTCAGAGCCGTCGCTGCGGTTAGCGGCGCTGACCCCCACGCCCATGCCATCGGCAAAGCCCTTGACGATGGCCAGCCCCAGCCCGGTGCCGCCGGCAACCCGGTCGCTGCCCTTCAGGCGGCGGAAGGCGGTGAACGGATCGCTTCCCGGCGGCAGTCCGGGGCCGGTGTCGCTGATCGCCAGATCCAGCCCATCAGGCTGGCACGTGGCGATGATGTCGAGCGGCGAGGCGGCGGCGGCATAGCGGCCGGCATTGTCGAGCAGATTGCCGACGAACCGCTTCAATCGCTCTGCCTCGGCCCGCACCGTGGCGATCAGGGCCGGTGTCGCGCCGCGTTCCAGTTCGGCGGCGAAGGCCTGGATGATGGTGAGCGGGGTTCTCAGATCATGCGCCACCGATTGCAGCAGCGTGGCGCGCGGCCGGTCGCGCTCTTCCACCCGCGCCAGCTGCCGGGCATCGCCGGCCAGCCGCGCCCGATCCAGCGCCAGCGCTGCCTGGTCGATCAGGCCGGCGAGCCGCGGCAACTGGCCCCCCTGTACCGGATCACGGCCATCATCGCGGCGCAGGCCGAGCACCGCCAGCGGGCCGGCAGCACTCAGCAACGGCCGGAACAGCCAGTCGCTGGCGGTGAGTGTGGCGGTGCTGTGGCCGGCGTGATGACATTGAGCGCCGTCCACGGTGCACGCGCGGCATCGGCCAGGCGCTTGGCGGCGCGCACCAGGGCTTCGCTGCCGGGATGATCCGACACGGCCACCAATATGCGCTCCGCCACTGGCCACTGGCCGGGCAGGCCGAGGCCGCGCACCAGATCGAGCATCTGGGCATCGACCGATTGCGCTGCCCGCCGGAGCGCCAGTTCGCGCAGCGCCGACAGATTGGCTGGTGAAAAGAAATGCGCCAACGCGCGCGCCGCCTCATCCGGCACATGGACCTTGCCGTCCTTCAGGCGCTGGATCAGCTCGTCGGGCGGCAGATCGACCACCTGGATGTCGGCGGCTTCCAGCACCCGGTCCGGCACGGTTTCGCGCACCCGCACCCGGGTTTCGGGCAGGCCGCGGGCCGCCGCAATGCGCGGCACCTGGGCCAGCGCTGCGGCCGGCGAAACATGGGGATCAAGCCCGGAGGCCGAGGCGGTGACCCGGTCCGGCGCAATCATACCGGTTTCGCCCGCTGCATGCACGGCGGCAATATCGGCCTGCACCCGATCGTGCAGGGCCCTGGCGCCCGGCCCGAGGTTCGAACCGGCGCTGGCCATCGCATCATGGCCGCTGCCTGCGGCCGAAGGCCGGCCGTGGAAATAGCGTGGCTGCGTGAAGCCCTGGCCGATCAGTTCGGAACCGATCACCCGGCCCTTGTCGATCACCAGGCTGCCGCCCGCCTGATGCGGGAACAGGCCCTGGGCCGCAACGGTGACCAGCGCCGGATAGGCCAGGCCGGTGATCGCGAACAGCGCCAGCCCGAGCGTGATGGCCGGGCGCAGGGACGAAGCGAGAGGATTCAGCATCGGCCGATCCTTCAGAAGCGGGTGGAGATGCCGACATAGGCGACAAGATCGGGCGTGTTGCGATTGAGCCCGACATTGGCGCCAATATCGAACTGCAGCGTTGGCCGGGGCAGCCAGGCCAGCGACACGTCATAGCTATACTGGCGTACGGTGCCGGACGGATCGAAATTCTGGCTGGTCCAGATCTCGTTATAGAGCGTGAAGGCGCCGAACTGCTTGGCGATGTTGACCAGACCGGAGAGACCAGCGTGCCGACCCTGCCCATCGAAATCCGCCAGCACATCCAGCTGCGGCCCCAGGGTGATCGTCCAGCCGCCGGGCATGCTGTAGTTGATCGGCACGGCGATGCCGCCTTCCACCTTGCCATTGCCGATGCCCAGCCGCGCCGTGGGCAGTTTCACGAACGGCAGGACGGCCAGCTGGAACGCGCCTTCCGCCGCGGTCAGCCGCTGCTTGAAGCGCAACGTGACGTCGCCGACGCCCGACAGGGTGGAGACACGGCCGGCGGCATCGCGGCTGCGCAGCCTGGTGAAGGGCACCCAGTTCAGCTCGATGTCGCTGCTGCTGGTCAGGCCAAATTTGAACGTGGGGTTGGTGAACAGCAATTGGTCGGTGCGGGTGCCGCCGGCCGTGCTGGTCAACCAGTTGAAGCCGTCCGCCTCGATCTGCACCAGCCCCTTGGGCACGGTGCAGGCGAAGTTGGATTTGGTCGGCCGATCGGTGCAGATCGGCGCTTCGGCGGTCGACGCGGTGGGCACCGCCACCTGCGCGGCCGCCGGCGCGGTGATGAGGAGGTAGAGCATGAGGGCACGCATGGTCTTGGGCCTTTCAGACCAGCAAGAGGGCATTGACGAGCATATCGATCACCTTGATGCCAACAAAGGGCGCGATCAGGCCACCCAGGCCATAGACCGCAAGATTGCGTTTGAGGAGGGCGGCGGCACCCACCGGGCGGTAGGCCACGCCCTTCAGCGCCAGTGGCACCAGCGCCGGAATGATCAGTGCATTGAAGATGATGGCTGACAATATGGCGCTTTCCGGGCTGCCCAGCCCCATGGCGTTGAGTGCGCCGAGGCCGGGATAGAGACCTGCGAAGATCGCCGGCAGGATGGCGAAATATTTGGCGACATCATTGGCGATGGAAAAAGTCGTCAGGCTGCCGCGGGTCATCAGCAGTTGCTTGCCCAGTCCCACCACCTCGATCAGCTTGGTGGGATCGCTGTCGAGATCGACCATGTTGCCGGCCTCGCGCGCCGCCTGGGTGCCGGTGTTCATCGCCACGCCCACGTCCGCCTGCGCCAGGGCCGGCGCATCATTGGTGCCATCGCCGCACATCGCCACCAGCTTGCCGGTCGCCTGTTCACGCCGGATATAAGCCAGCTTGTCCTCAGGGGTGGCTTCGGCCAGGAAATCATCCACCCCGGCCTCGGCAGTGATGCGCACACGCACCCAGTCCGAAATCACCCGCGCGCAGGCTGGCAGCCTGCGCCTTGCCGCGCCCCTCCGCCAGGCTTTCGGCGAAATTGCCGAACAACACGGTGAGCCACAAGCAGCCGATCAGTTGCAGGCGGAAGGCCAGCGACAGGCCACCATCGCCCACGAACAGCAAAAGGGTGAGCAGCAGCGCCACCACCGCCGTGGTGAACATCACCGGATTGCGCCACAAGGTGGCCGGATTGAGCTTCGCCACCGCCTGGCCCAGCGCGGGCAGCAGCAGTTCGGCGGCGAACAGGGATTGGGTGGTGCGAGCCATGGGATGACTTTCAGAACAACTGGCCGGCGCCGATGGCGACATGATCGGCCACCGGCCCCAGCACCAGCGCCGGCAGGAAGGTGAGCCCGCCCAGCACCAGCACCACGCCAGCCAGCAGGCCGATCTACAATGGCCCGGTGGTGGGGAAGCTGCCCGGGCCGGCCGGCATCTGCCGCTTGGCCGCCAGGCTGCCGGCGATGGCCAGCACGGGAATGATCACGAAGAAACGCCCCACCCACATCGCCACGCCCAGCAGGCCATTGTAAAACGGCGCGCCGGCGCCGAGCCCGGCAAAGGCCGAGCCGTTGTTGGCGGTGCCGCCCAGGATGATCAGCTGCAGCACGGCAATCGCCAGCACCGCCAGCTTCACTTCCCGCACCTCCACCTTCTTGCCGACATATTCCGGGCTGCGGCCCACCATGAGCCCGGCGATGAACACCGCGAGCAGCAGCATGCCATATAGGCCCGCACCGACCCCGCCAACAATCACCTCGCCCAGCTCCATGGTCTGCTTGCTGACAGAGCCGATGCCAGCCTGATTGGCTGGATAAGGAGCACAAGCCGGCCATGATGGATCAGCGTTCTTCCATCAGGCGCCATGGTGTGGGGCCCGGCATTGCTGCCGGGCCTCATCATGATCAGAAGTTGAAGCCCACGCGTGCAAACCATTCGCGGGGGCGGTTGAAGCTGCCGTAATGCGCCCCGGCCGCGTCATTGGCGGCGCCTGAGATCAGGAAGCGTTGATCGGTGAGGTTGGTGACCCCCAGGCTCAGAGTCCAACGCTCATCCGGTTCGCGATAGGTGAGGTTCGCGTTGACGACGTCGGTCGCCGGGCGGCGCAGCGAGAAGTAGCGGGCCACCTCGTTCCACACCTCGGTCCGGTGGGTCCAGTCCGCCATCACGATCAAGGCCCCGCCGTTGCCCAGCGATGTTTCATATCGCGGGCTGACATTGACTGACCAGTTGGCCGTCTTGGGCAGCGGACTGCCGATCGATGCGCCCGCCCGGAAGCCGGGGATGACCCCGGACGTGCGCTGGACGCTGGGCAGCAGTTCGGTGAACTTGGCATCGAGATAGCCGACGGCAGCGTTGATGGTGAGGCCGCGTGCCGGGGCAATCACCGCTTCGATTTCAAAGCCCTTGATCCGGGCCGTGCCCGCATTGTCAATCACCGGGGACGGGCCATCCTGCTGGTTCAGCTGGATATTCCGGTAGTTGGTGGTGAAGGCTGCAACATTGAACTGCAGGCGGCGGTTGAACAGCGTTGATTTGAAACCCGCTTCCCAGGTTTCGGCGATTTCTTCGTCAAAGGTTGGCGCAACATTGCCTTGCGGGTTTGACAGGCGCGTTGTCCAGCCACCGGTCTTGTAGCCTTCGGAATAGTTGCCATAGACCATGATATCGTCGTTCGGATACAACTGGACGCCCACCCGCGGCGCGAAGTTCGAGAATGTTCTGCGGTTCACGCCCGGTGGGTAGAGCCGAACCGGGTTGGTGGGATCCGGGAAGGCGAGGGCGGTCAGGCAGTTCTGGCCACCCGCCGACACCGGTGGTTGCAGCGGGTGATTGCCAAACGGGGCGATTGTGCCATCGGGGGTGGCGCAGTTGAAGAACTTGTAGCTGCCGCCGTTCAGATCACGCTGGCCGCCTTCGAACGCCTTGTTCTCCTTGGTATAGCGACCGCCAACGGTGAAGCCGATCCAGTCGTTCAAGCGGTAATCCACCTGGCCGAAAAAGGCATAATTGCTGGTGTCGAAGCTGTTGATGCCCGCTGCCTGCAGCAAGCCTTCGTTGAACACCACGTTGCTTTGCAGCTGGCCGGATTCCTCGAAATAGAAGGCCCCCAGCACGAAGTTGAGCTTGCCATCGAGCAAATCAGTGCCAAGCAATTGAACTTCCTGGCTGATCTGTTCCTGATTCTGCGTGAAGGTCAGTTCAAGAATGCTGAGCGGCGAGCCGTCTGCATCGACCGAGGCGGTCCAGTCGGTCTTGCGGAATGCCGTGATCGATTTCACCATGATGTTGTCGGTCAGATCATAATCCAGCGTTCCGGCAACACCCCATGCCGTGAGCAGGTTGACCGTCGGGCCGGCGGCATAGGTGGTGTCGGGATTGCCGGTGATGAAGCGGCTGTCCCAGGGCAGGCGATCATTGGTTGGATCGGCATCAACATTCACACTGGCCAGCGGTGCCAGCAGGCGGCCCGGATCAAGATTGGTGCCGCGCGCGCCGCAAATCGCGCCGGCGCCGCGGGCCGCAATCTGCGCGGGGGTGGAACCGATGCAGAAATTGTAGAGCCCGGCAAACAACATGCCGTTCTGGGGATTGCGCGGATTGATCCCGGTGCCCGGCAGCGGGTTTGATGGCGCGAACGGACCATTGGGGACAAAGGGTGCTGCCAGGATCGAGTTGTTCTGGCCCGAGGTGTCCTGGTTGGTGAAATCGCCCGCCAGGGTGGCGCGGAACTTGCCGTCCTTGTCCCAGCGCAGCTTGCCGCGCATGCTGACATTGCTGTCCGCGCTTTGGCGGGTCGAGTTCGAGAAATCAACGTGCGGGAAGGAGCGGAAGCTGTCCGAATTGGCGATCGCCCGCATCTCTGCCGGCGTCCCGTTATAGGCAATGCGGCGCTGGAAGCCGGTGCGGTTGGTCACGGATGCCGTGATCGAAGCGCCAAGCCCATCGGCCAGCGGCAGATCCATCGTGGCGCGGGCGCGCAGCAGAGCAAAGCTGCCGGTGGTGAGATCGCCGGTGACCCTGAACGTATCGCCGGGATTGTGGGTCACGATCGAGATGGCGCCGCCGATGGTGTTGCGGCCGAACAGGGTGCCCTGTGGCCCCTTGAGGACCTCGATGCGCTCCACATCGGGCAAATCCTGGTTGGCGCCCACGGTGCGTGCCAGGAACACGCCATCCAGATAGATGCCCACGCCCGGATCGATGTTGAAGGCAAAATCGTCCGAACCGATGCCGCGGATGGTGGCTGACAGCACGGCCGACGAACCAGAGAAGGGCGTGCCGCCATCAAGGTTGACGTTGGGGGCCAGGGCGCTGAGCGAGGAAACATCGACGATGTTGCGTTCCCGCAGTGTGTCGCCGGAAAAGGCCGTTATCGAAATCGGCACGTCCTGCACATTCTGGTCGCGCTTCTGGGCCGTAACCACGATCTCCTCGATGCCGCCGCTGTCAGGCGCCTCCTTGCTTTGTGCTAAGGCCGTTGACGGGACGGCGAGAAAGGAAACGGCAAGCGCAAATATGCTTGCCGATTGAAACCGGTTCTTCATGCAGATACTCCCCTATTGTTGCATATTTGAGTCGTGAAAATGCGATCTGGAAAACAAGCCAGTTTGATGATTTTTCGGATTTTGCAATTAATTGGCAAACAACGGAACTGGATTGACCTTATTTCCCCCGTCAATCCCGGTTGTAATTCGTAATTTTAACTGCTCGAGGGTCTTTGTCCGCAACGCATCGTCCGTTTGCGTTGCACATGTGAAGTGATTTTCACTGCAGACAAAACGGTTGAACACATGGATGTGCAGCTTGATGCCGCACGCCTCAACAGGTCAGCAGCAGCTCCGAATAGCGCCAGACACGGCTCGGCCCCTTGCCGCTCGCGTCGCAGGCCGAGATGCGCCTGCGTTCTGTCGATCATTGCGGGCGCATCCAGGCTCTTCGAGACTTGGCAGTTTGTTCATGATCCCTCCCCGGATTTTTTTGGTTGATTCTTGGTAATGTGAGTATTGTATGTGCTGCATACGAATAGTCAACATGTATGTTACACATACGTCATGTGCGTGGCGCGGTCGCTTCGACCGGGCGAACTGCGCTGCTCGGCTTCGTCCCCCAACCCAATGGTTTTGCGTCCCAATTGTTCCGCGGCCAGGGGCGCAACATGCTCTGCACCAACGCGCCGGTCGGCACCTGTCATCCCGGCCCAGCGCCATGGCCTCGAAAAATCAGATGCCATCCAACGCCGTCACCGGTTCGGGCTTTCCGGCCGAGCCACCGCATGCCATCGATCAGCTGCAGGCTGCGGCGCATGCGATTGCGGCCGCCAAAGCCGGCGTCGCGCATGATAACGACGAACGAATGCCACTCGTCCTGGATCAATGTGCGTGCGGCTTCGATGCACTATCGCAATTGCCAGTGATGGGCTGGTCTCGTCGCATAGCAAGCGGCTGAACTGGCGCGCTCTATGGCTGGCGGCGTTGGCGAACGAGTTTGCGGCGAAGCTGGCCCGAAAGGCGGTGTGGCCAACGCACCAGAGCGAGTGAACCGGGCGCTGCGCCAGGCCAACAAGATACGCAGAAGGGAATTGGCCCGGTTTGCGATGGCGGAGTGAGTCCGAAGCCCCCGGCGCGCGTTCCAACGACGACCGCATTCATCGACGAATATTGCGCCGCTCATGGGTTCGATCCGGTCTGCAAGCTGCTGATCCCAATCAATTCCTTGGCGCGCTGCCGACCTGTCATGCGCATGTGCCTCGGTGCCATGATCCATGGACACTATCGCACGGGTCACGGCAGGACACAGCGCAGCCCGCCCGGACGCAGGCAGTGGCGATCGATTGAAGGCGTTGAATACGCCACGCTTAGATGGGTTGAATGGTTCAGTCACCGCCGGTTGCCTGAACCTGGCTTCACGGGTGGACTGGAAATCTGTCAGAGATTGCTGGCAAATAGCGCTGCAAAATACTCACCCTGCCGGATCAGCCGCGCGGGCGTGCTACGCATTGCAGGAAAATGGTGCACCAAAGAGGACAAAACTGGGCACTGGAATCATTGGGAAATCTTGATCGACCCTTCGGGCTGGAACGATCTGCAGACTTTTGGGCTGCCGCATGACGGCAAGAGGGCGGGATTGGCCAGTTTCACATGAGGCGGCGCATCCCGTTCCGTGCGCTATCTAGGCAGGAGCCGCGGACCGAACGTGGCGGCTCATAATTGAGTTGTAGCAATCGCTACATCCGATTAGGCTCAGCGTGGTTCGATCCAAAGAGGGGCAACCGCATGTCTGCCACCATCGCCAGTTCCGCCACGCAATTTCCACCCATCGACGTGGCCCGCCCCGACCTGTTTGCCGAAGACCGCTGGCAGGAGCCGTTTCGCCAGCTGCGCCAGCATGCGCCGATCCAGTTCGTGCCCGACTCCAAGTTCGGGCCCTACTGGTCGGTCTCGACCTACAAGCCGATCGTCCACGTGGAGGCGCTGCCCAAGCTGTTTTCATCGAGCTATGCGCTGGGCGGCATCACGCTGGGCATCGAGGCGGACCGCGCCCGCCCAGGCGAACGTCGGCTGCCGCAATTCATTGCGATGGACCCGCCCCAGCACACCGGTCAGCGGCGCACGGTGGCCCCGGCATTCGGCCCGGCCGAAGTGGCGGCGATGAAGGCCGAGGTGCAGGCGCGCACCGCCGCCCTGCTCGACAGCCTGCCCATCGGCCAGCCGTTCGACTGGGTGCAGGCGGTCTCCATCGAGTTGACCACCGGCATGCTGGCCCGGCTGTTCGGCTTTCCCTGGGACGAACGGCATAAGCTGACCGCCTGGTCGGATGCCGGCGGCAACATCGATGCCATCGTCGCACCGGGCGGCTGGGACTGGTTCAACGGCGAGATGGAGGCGATGGGCGCCGCCTTTGCCGAACTGTGGCAACAGCGCGCCGCCAATCCGGGCAAAGACCTGATTTCGGTGATGCTGCAATCCGACGCCATGCGCGACATGGACCCGGTGGAATTCATCGGCAATCTGATCCTGCTCATCGTTGGCGGCAACGACACCACCCGCAACTCGATGAGCGCCTGTGCCTGGGGCCTGGCGCAGTTTCCCGACGAACGGGCCAAGCTGGAGAATGACCCGTCGCTGATCGCCAATGCCGTGCAGGAGATCATCCGCTGGCAAACGCCGCTGTCGTACATGCGGCGCACGGTGACGGAGGACACCGAGCTGTTCGGTTGCCAGTTGAAGAAGCACGACATGCTGGCGCTCTGGTACATCTCGGCCAATCGCGACGAGAGCGTGTTCGAGGACGCCGACCGCATCATCGTCGATCGGCCCAATGCGCGCCGGCACCTGTCGTTCGGCTATGGCATCCACCGCTGCGTCGGCGCCCGGGTGGCGGAGCTTCAGCTGGTCACCCTGCTCGAGGAGATGGCGAAACGCCGGTTGCGGGCCAACCCGATCGGCGAGCCGGAACGCGTGCCGGCCAGCTTCGTGCACGGCTATCGCCATATGATGGTGGAGTTGAGCCGCTATTGATCTGTCCTGGGGAGAAGGAACAATGATGCCGATCGAGACCGTGACCGCCTTCATGAAGGCGATGGAGCCGCTGGATTATGACACCGCCCTGCAGCTGGTGAGCGGGGATTGCGAATACACCAATCCGCCCCCGATCGGCACGGTGCGCGGGCCGGAGGGCATACGCGCCGTGTTGGGGCCATTCTTCGCACCAACGCTGGAGAACGAGTTCCGGGTGATCCGTGCGGTGAGTGATGGCCCGCTGGTCATGCTGGAGCGGCTGGACCGCCACCGCCTGACCGACAATTGGGTGGAACTGCCGGTGACCGGTGTCTACGAGGTGCACGAAGGCCGCATCACCTACTGGCGCGATTACTTTGATCTGGCCACCATCATGTCGGAATGGCCAGTCGGTTGAGGGGCCTGCCAGCCGGCGCCGATTCTGTTCCAGCAAGACAAGTCGTCAGCAGCCCATTGAAGGCCTCTGGCTGCTCGAAATAAGGCGAATGACCGGCCGCGGGGATGATATATTCCCTGGCGTGCGGCACGGCGGCCAGCATGCCGGAGAGGCTTTCCGGCGGCCAGATCGGATCGGCTTCGCCCATGATCAGGTGAACCGGGGCCTTGATGGCCGACAAGGCGCCGGGCGGAACCAGCAGATCCGGCGCGAACAGCCGGGCGGCCAGCGACGGATCAGCGGGCGGATTGCTGGCAC
>JAIXQY010000081.1 GCA_027485485.1 Sphingomonadales bacterium
GCCAGAGCGGCAACCAATGGCAGAGCTACTTCCGGCAGCCCCATCGACTCAGCTGGGTGAAAACCGTTCTAGTGGCTCAGGAAGCGGCACAAAAGTGTTCGCAATCGGCAGGCACTGGCATTGTATCGACAAGTGTCTGTTTGCACCACAATCAGGCTTGCCTTGCACTTCCTTATCGGTCACCTTGTCATCAAGTGACCGGAAGAACCTGCATGGCTTTATCGTCAATCATTCAAGCCAGATACCAGATCGTCACTCCGCTGATGCTTGGCGGCGCAAATCATGCCGCTGAATTCCGGTTGGCCAGCTTTTTGCCGCAAGTGAGATGGTGGTGGCGGTTTCTGGCTCTGGGACGCTACGGCGATGAGGCTGTTTCCGGGTTCTGGGAAGCAGTGCTGTTTGGCTGGCCGGCAGAGCCTTTTGGGCAGAAGCTGTTTTCGGCGCGCTTGGTCAACATGGATGCGGGCCTGCCGGCACCATGGCAGGATGGCCTCAAAGCCGATGCGTGGTCTGGCATCCAATATCTGACGGCGCAGGGGTTCAAGGATGGGCGCACGCCGGTGTCCATCAATGGCTTTGCCGTGGAGATCAGGCTGCGGGACCCGGATATCGAGGGTTTCGAGGCGTTTTGCGACCGATTGCCAGTCACTGACCGCGATTTCTTGCAAGACCGGCTGATCAAATGGGGTGCCGAATGGCGCCAATGCCGCCAGCTGCTGCTGGATGCCCTCGCGTTAATTGGCCTGCTGGGCGGGCTGGGGGCGCGTTCGCGACGGGGGTTTGGGTCACTCTCCGTCCTGGGATTGCGGGATGGGGAGCACGAGATCATCAGCGGGCTGCCGGCGGATGTGACAGGTTACCGGGCCCAGGTTGCAAGGACGCTGGGCACCGAAAAATGGCAGGGCACGCCGCCTTTCACCGCCTGGTCCAGCCTGGCAGCGGTGGACATCTGTGCCAGCGGCCCGGACGTGCGGATGTTGATGAATGAGATCGGCTGGGCAATGCAGCTTTATCGCAGTTGGGGCCAAAAGGACAAAAAAGAAGGTGGTCATAGGCATGAACTGTCGATCAAAGGCCAGATTCTAGCAACTGAAAAGGGTGGAGCGGCGAAGAATAATTATCGATTCAAATCCGACCACAATGAATTTTATGCAAAAGATTTTCCATCTTCTAAAAATGATGTGCGCGCTATATTTGGCCTGCCACACAATTACGGGTCAACAAACGTAGGCTGGGCGAATAATGCAGCCGGTACCGGCGAACTTGGCCGACGCGCATCGCCATTGCTGCTGCACTTTCACACACTCGCTGATGGCAGGCATGTGGCGGTGGCGTCGGTGTTTCCGGCGCCGCTAGCGCCGGCCAACGCCAGGCTCGTGGCCAAGACACCACAAAAACAAGGAAATCCGCCGAGCACGACAGCCAGACCCATTCAAACCAACCCCGATTGGCACCTGCTGAGGGAATTTGCTCACTTCATTCGCGAGCCTGACGCTGAACTGCGCGGTGGTGCGGGCGGCGGTGTTATCCACAGCAGCTACACCGTTATCCCGGCTCCTGTAGGTTCTGTGAAATGACTGCCGCCGCTGCCACCGCCATTCGGGTGCACATCGGGCCGGTCAAGGGCTGGATAGCAGCTGGCCGGCGCACGCGAGATTTCTGGGCTGGTTCCTTCCTGCTGTCGTGGTTGGCGGGCCAGGCCATGGACCATCTGGAGGCACTGCAACCGGGGGCCATCACTATTCCAGTGGTGCACGACCCTGAAGGCAAAGTAATCGAGCCCACCTTAAGTGCAATTGCGCTGGCTCGCACATCGCGCGAAGCTGACGAGGTGCGCAGCGGGCCATTGGTCGGCACGCTGGTGAACCATTTCCGCGCCGAACTGCCGGCCAATGTACCATTTGATGGCGCTGCCATGGCCACAGTGGTGCGGGCCCGGTTCAAGGCACTGGCGGACGCCGTCTGGCAGCATTTCCTGGCCCCGGCGGCCGAACAATATGGCTGGGATGCAGACGTCAGGCGGCGGTGGGATTACCAGACGTCTGGCGCCTATTTCGAGATATTGTGGGTGACAGGGACGGCCACGGCGGATTGGGCGGACGAATCTCGCTGGATGGAAGCGCGCAAGTCCTTCCGTAGCCACCAGCCACTGGATGAAACACATGTTGGCCTGACAGGCAGAGGCGATCGCTGCCCGGTGCACCCCGATCTTTGCGAACTGGGCGGCCATGCCCGGATGTTCCAGCGTGAACAACAAGATGTGTTTTGGCAGCAGCTGCGCACCAGTGTTGCCCAGCGAGTTTATGGTGACACGCACGGCAGATACATTGAGACGCTGGAAATTCGCGAAGGAGAACGGCTGTCCGGCCTGGCACTGGTGAAGCGGCTGTTTCCGCTGTTGCCGGCGAAGGTCATTTCCAGCGTAATCGGCTGGCTGCCAGATCATATGGCTGGATCCAATGTGAAAGCTGCGTCGCAGCAGTGGGATCCGCTTGCTGCACAGCGGGCGCTGCGCAACTGGCCCTCCACCGCGTTTGTGGCGGCCATGCCCTGGATCATTGCCGGTGGCGCCGCCGATCACGCCGAGATGGAGGCCTATGCAGAAGCGGCATATCGGGCCCTGGGGTTTGACCCTCGCTTGCAGGCCGAGCGGCCGCAGCGCCATCGGGTGGAGGGAATCGACCTGTTGGCCAATTCCAAAATTCCACTGTTTGCAGTGCTGGACGGCACGTTGCACTTCCCGCGCGGGCTCGAAAAGCAGCGCTTTGGCGATGATGCCGAAAAGGCAAGACAATTGGCAGCAAGCTTTGACCGGCTTGCTGGGTGCATAAGCAAGGCCGCGCCGGAGCTTGGCCCGCCCGCTCCATTTTATGCCATGCTCGAACTTGACGGTGATGCCATGGGCAAGGTGTTTTCCGCGTCCGAGCGGCAGGCGCAAATATGCAGCCGGGCCCTGCTGAAGTTTGCCGACGGCGTGCCCGGCATTGTGCGCCAGCACGATGGGGTGCTCATCTATGCCGGGGCTGATGATGTGACGGCCATGCTGCCCACTGCCACCGCAATCAACTGTGCACAGGCGATCAGGGCGCATTGGCAGGCCATCATGAGCGCCGCATTCACCGATGCTGGGCCGCCGCCCACTATATCCGCCTCGATCGTCTTCGCCGATTATCAGGCCGGGTTGAACGATGTGCGCAACCTGACGCATGACCGGCTTGATCAGGTTGCCAAAGATGGCATGGGCCGTGATGCAGTAGCGCTGGCGGTGCTGAAATCCGGCGGCACCACAGCAGCCTGGGCCGCCAGTTGGGACCGGCCTGATGGTACCAGCCCGGTAACGGACGTGCTGGCCTTTGCCGGACAGGCATCGGGCCGCAGCATTGCCTCGCGATTGCCTTATGTGTTGCGCGACCGGTTTTCCGCCATGCTGGCCAAGGATGCCACATTTGATGATGAGTTGGTCGCCGCTCTGCTGGCCAAGGAAATGGCCGACAGCGGCAAGGCGGGACTGGGCGAAAGGCCTGAAGACAAGGCAGAGCAGGTCATGCGGCTGCTGCGCACATGGGGCCGAACCGACAGTGATCCACCTGCCTCCGAACCACGCCCCCGCCATGTCGGCGGCCTGCTCGTCGCGCGGTTCCTGGCCGACTCCGTGATGTGGCCCTATCTCAACCTCTGGCAGGGGCGGCAACGGTCATGATGCGGCTACATCTTGATCCAGCCGACAATTTCCTTGTGCGCGATGGCCGGCCGTTCAACCAGGATGATGCCGGCCGTGCCGCGGCTGCCAGCCGGTTCCCGCCGCCGCCCGACACGGTTTATGGCGCTGTCCGGGTGGCCTTGGCCCGGGCGCTGGGCTGGGATGGCATAGGCGACTGGATGCGGGGCACGGCTGCAGAGCCGAAGCAATTGGGCAGCTTTGGTCCGGCAGCGGAAGCCGCGGCGGCCATGCAGGTGGCCGGGCCCTGGTTTGACGTGGCCGGAACGCCGCTGCTGCCGCTGCCCGCCGCAGCATTCCGTGATGGGGTCAGCGTCCGTCTGGCGCAGCCCGGCCCGGCTGTTGCAACCGATATGGGGCCGGTGCGACTGCTCGCATTGCCGCCCCGCGGCCGGCTGGCCGCTGGGCGTTGGGCGCCGGAGACGGCGGTGCGCCGCCTGCTCGCCGAAGGGGCCGTCGCGTTCGACGATTGCCGTGTGCCCGTGCCGGGCTGGGTACCGTTTATAGACGATGGCAGGGTGCCGCCGGGCGTCGATGTCCAGCAGTTGGGCGCAATCGAAGCCCGTGTCGGGCTGGAACGCGACACTGCGAGCCGCACCGCCGTCTCTGGCCGGCTTTATGCCAGTGTGCGCCGGCAGTTGCCGCCTGGTGTCAGCCTGATTGTTGATGTGGCAGGCGTGCAGGTGGCCACCTCAGCTTTTGCAGTGCCAATCCCTTTTGGCGGCGAAGGTCGGTTCGTGTTTGTCGAAGCCGCCATCGCGCCGCCCGTGCCGGCACAGCCCAATCCGGGGCAGCACTATTGCGTGTCGCTGATCACTCCGGCCATCCTGCCGCCCCTTGCCGTTGGGGCACAGGTGTGTGGGTTGCCGGGCACGCTGATTTCGGCAGTGGTGCCGGAAGTGGGCGCCACGGCCGGTTTCGTCCGAAGCGAGGATGGCAGGCGGCAATTGACAAACACGGCCGCTGTGTTGCCACCGGGCACAACCCTTTTCCTTGCGGGTGGTGCTGGGCAGCAGCTGCCGTCGGCGATCGGCGAGCGGCAATGGCGCGGATATGGGCGGTTCCTGACAGGGGTTTGGCGTGATGGGCAATAGCATGTTGTTGGGCCTGCTGGCTGAAACATCGGTGCACATGGGCGCCGGCCAGTCCGCCGGTGTGGTGGATTTGCCGGTGGCGCGGGAAGGCGCAACCGGCCTGCCGCATCTCCCTGACACCGGCTTGAAGGGCGCACTTCGGCAATGGGCCAAGGGTGTGCTTTCCGAAGCCGATGAGAAACTTCTGTTCGGCACCACCGAGTCTGATGGTGGCAGCGGTGGCGCCGGGCTGCTGATGATATCCACCGGGCGACTCTTGTGCCTTCCCATCCGGCGGCTGGATGGGCCTTACGCCTGGGTAACGACGCCTTATCTGTTGGAACGGTTGCGCCGGGATGTCATGCGGACCGGGCAGGGTCTGGCCGTCCCAGCGCCAACGGTCACCGGCACCGATCTTCTGATGGCCAAGCCGCCACAAGCGAATGTGTATCTGGAGGAATATTGCTTCACCCCCAAGCCATTCCCGGCCGGCATGGATGCTTTGGCCGCAGGCCTGATCAGGGACAACACGGTGGCCACCCGCATCGCCGGCCAGGCTGCTGTGATGACAGACGATGAATTTGCCTGGTTCGCTGCGAACGCGCTGCCGGTCGACGCCCGCAACCAGTTGGACGCCAACAAGCTTTCGAAAAATCTGTGGTACGAGGAAACCCTGCCGCCTGACACGCTGTTCCACGCCATCATCGGCACCCGCAATGATGGGCATGCAGACGCCGTGGGTCGCTTTGCCGATGCCTTGCAGAAGGCCGCCTATCTGCAGGTTGGCGGCAATGAAAGCGTGGGCCAGGGCTGGCTGAGCGTGAAGATCATTGGGGGAGCTGCCTGATGCCTCAGCGCGATTCCATCGAGTTGATCCGGCTAGAGGCGGCGCTGCCGCTGGTGAAGGGTAAGGGTGCCGGCTTCAAGACCGCAGCCGAGGAAACACCGTTCCTTCTTCGCAGTCTTGGGTTGGGGGCCGGCCTTTCCGTGCTGATTGCCAAGGGCGATGATCGTGCCGAACTCGGCGGAATGATTGCCGAATGGCTACTGCACAAGTGTCCGCATCGGCCGTATCCTGGCGCGACTGGCCGGGATGTCCCTGCCGCCATCGCTGCCATCACCGCGGGCACCCGCGCGCAATATCGGGCGGCGCAGGTGGAAGCGCTGGGCTTTGCCACTGCGATCAAGCGGCTGGCACAGGCCTTGTGCGCAAAGGGAACAGACGATGCCTGATCCCATTCGTTCGCTGCAAGGCGCACAAACTCGCTTCCGGATTTATGACGAAGCGGGCGATGCCACCCCGCTGCAACGGACACTTGCCAAACAACCTGGGGCCGATCATGGCCTGCGCTTCACCAAGTTTTTCGGGCGTTGGGGCGGACAACTGGGCGATGGCTTGCTGGAAGCAGTGACCATCGTACGGCTGAAGCCAGATGGCACCCCGCGGGATGCAAAAGCAGAACGCACCACCCCGGTGCTGGATTGGCTTGATCCTACCAAGCCTAATGAAAATCCAATTGCCTTCCGGGAAAAGGGCGAAGCGCCGAGCCTTAAGGTCGGTGATGCTGGCCGGCTTTCCGAAGCCAATGCCCGGCTGCAACGCCTGGCCACCGCCACATTGGACGTGCAACTCGTTTCCCGCCTGTTGATTGGTATCGGCCTGCCGCATCCGGTGGAAAACGGCTTGCTGTTCCACCCAACTCTGGCGGTGCCCTATTTGCGCGGCACCGCGCTGAAACAGGTGGCAAGGGCGGCGGCAGCGGCGGCGGGCTGCAACGATCTGGCGGCGCTGTTTGGTGCGGTGGATGCGGCGGGCCAGCCCCTCGGGCATGGCAGCCTGCAGTTTCTGGATGCGCTGCCGATGGCCCCGGTCACACTCGTCGCCGAGCAGATTACCAACCATTACCCTGGTTACTATCAGGCGCCGATCAAGGAATTCAATCCGGCGCTGGGCAAACCCCGCGGCGATATGGAACGCCCCGCCGATTGGCACCACCCCAATCCGGTCACTATGCTGGCGGTGGAGGCCAGCCTGGCCAAACCTCTGCCATTCCGATTGGGCGTGCGCGCGCCTGACGCGAATGCGGCGCAGCAGGCGCTGGACTGGCTGGCCCAGGGCCTGCGCGACATCGGCATTGGTGCCCGTACGAGCATGGGTTTTGGCCGTTTGATCAGTGCGAGGCAGTTGGCGGCGGAACAACAAGCCAAGGCGGCAGCAGCACAGGCCGCACAGGCGGCATTGGCGGCGCACGGGCCACCCGCCGGCACACGGGTGCGCTGGTTGGGGGAAGAATGGATCATCGGCGGCACGACCGCTGATGGGAAGCGCATTTTCAGGGACCCTGACGGCGATGCCAGCCTTGACGATGAAGCGCGCTGGGATCCGCGCACCATGACCGTGATGAAGTGACCGACTGGTTTGTTTCCGGCCATCCGGGCGCGGTGGAATGGGCCCGGCGCCAGGGCATTGCGGCCACCATGGTGCCGCATTTTGATGTGGCCGTGGTGCAACCGGGGGATCGGGTGTTCGGCACATTGCACGTGCCGGTGGCTCCGGCGGTCTTTGCCGCAGACGGTGAATACTGGCCCCTCACGCTTGACCGGCCCGCCGCTGCCCGCCGCCGGGAATTGAGTGCGGACGACATGGACGGCTTTGGCGCTCGGCTGGAACGTTTCACTGTCGTGCCGTTCTGTGGAGGCTTGGATGACTGAACCGGATCAGGGCCGTTTCCGGATCAACCTGGATGATGGCAGCTGGCTTTTTCTGCTGTTGGTGATTGCGATTGCATCGCTTGTCGCAGCGTTTGGCCGGGATTTTACCGAGGCCGTCATAACAGACACGAAAGATGCCGAATGGTGGTTCGGCAACTTCAAGGATGTGATCCTGTTTCCGCTGGTCACGGCCTGGTTTGTGGCGCGCCAGCAAGACGCCAAGGAAACCCGCCGTCGCCAGCCATATCTGGGCTGGCGTTGGCACATCATCGTAAGCCGCGATGCGGATGGCAACATTACCGACGAAGAGTTTGACGACATATTCTGGGCCGATGCGCAGCGCATGCTGGAAAGCAAATTCGAACGTTGGCGCGCCGTGAAATCGATATTGACCACGCGGGGCACGGTGCACACGCCCACGATCGAGGAAGCACGCACCAGGGGCTGGCTGATCGATGCCATGGCTGAGTTGGCCGATCGCAGCACGAAGGCCGGAGACGGCAGCCTGCTTGCGCCGGCTGACGGCTACTCCCGCCTTCTCGTGATCGACATCAGCAAGATGACCAAGCAGTTCAAGACAGCCAAGGAAAACCCGCCGCCACCTGGCACCGACCTCACCATGGTGGGCACGCCGCTGGCGGAATCCAGCGGCGCCTGAACGGCGGATACAGCCGGGTGCTTTGCGTGGCAGCCCTTGCTGCCGCCCAGCCCACTCGCCAAGCGTGTGTGTTTCTATCCCAGCAGAGGCTGGGGATGCTGCGGCACGATCTTATCGCCCTTGCCGAACGGGTTGAGGGGTTTCTATCCCAGCGTGGGCTGGGTGTGCTGCAGCACGGCCATCGATGCCTGTAAGAAGAGCCTGCGATCGGACGTTTCTATCCCAGCGTGAGCTGGGTGTGCTGCAGCACTTGTTCGGCAAAACCATGGACACTCTGGTGAAGGTTTCTATCCCAGCGGGGGCTGGGTGTGCTGCAGCACTGTCTTTCGTCGTCACCCCCATCTTCCAGAATGGTTTCTATCCCAGCCTGGGCTGGGTGTGCTGCAGCACATCATCGCCCTCATCGCCCCCATCCTGATGGGGCTTCTATCCCAGCTTGGGCTGGGTGTGCTGCAGC
>JAIXQY010000115.1 GCA_027485485.1 Sphingomonadales bacterium
GCCGAAGAGCTGCGCGCCCATGTGCGCCAGCATCTGGCAGGGTACAAGACGCCCAAGACGGTACACATCGTGGCCAAGGTACCGCGCGCGCCCAACGGCAAGGCGGATTATGCGGCGGCCAAGGCGATGGTGGCCGCCTAGGTCCTCCCCAAACTTGTTTGGGGAGGTGCCGAGCAACGCGAGGCGGAGGGGCTGCTTGCAGCAAGGGCCCCTCCGTCGCCTTCGGCGCCACCTCCCCAAAACAAGTTTGGGGAGGAACGAAAAAGGGCGGCCCGTTTGGACCGCCCTTTTCAGTTCAGCCCGATGAACAGGCTTATTTCTTGGCGCCCAGACCAAAGCTGGCGAAACGCTTGTTGAAGCGCGCCACCTGGCCGCCGGCATCGAGCATGCGGCCGGTGCCGCCGGTCCAGGCCGGGTGGCTGGTCGGATCGATTTCCAGCGTCATCACATCGCCTTCCTTACCCCAGGTCGAACGCGTGGTGTAGGAGGTGCCGTCGGTCATCTTGACGGTGATGCTGTGGTATTCGGGATGGATGCCGGACTTCATGATGGTTTTCCTTGCCTGCGGACCGGTTCCGACCGGCCCAAAGAAAATGCCTGAGAAAAGCGAAGGTGCCGCATAGCGACTTGTTCCCGGCAATGCAACAGCCTGCGCCACTTGGCGACTGGCGCTGTGGCCTCTATACCCCAATCATGCCCCAGATTGGTCAACCCCTGCCGCCCTCCGCCAAAGCCACTGCCACGGCGATGGCCGATTTGTTGACCGATCTGCGCGACACAGCCGCCCGCATTGCACTGGGTGGGCCGGCCGCGTCCCGGGAGAAACATGTGGCGCGCGGCAAGCTGTTGCCCCGGCAACGGGTGGAAGCGCTGCTCGATCCGCACAGCGCCTTTCTGGAAATCGGGCAGTTTGCCGCCCATGATGTCTATGGCGAGGATGTGCCGGCCGCCGGCCTGATTGCCGGCGTGGGCCAGGTGTCTGGCAGGCTGTGCGTGATCCTGGCCAATGATGCCACGGTGAAGGGCGGCAGCTATTATCCGATCACGGTGAAGAAGCATCTGCGCGCCCAGGAAATCGCTGCGCAAAACGGGCTGCCCTGCGTGTATCTGGTGGACAGCGGCGGCGCCAACCTGCCCCGGCAGGACGAGGTGTTCCCCGATCGCGATCATTTCGGCCGCATCTTCTTCAATCAGGCCAATATGAGCGCGCAGGGCATTGCCCAGATTGCCGCCGTGATGGGCAGCTGCACCGCCGGCGGCGCCTATGTGCCCGCCATGGCGGATGAATCGATCATCGTGAAGAACCAGGGCACGATCTTCCTCGGCGGACCGCCGCTGGTGAAGGCTGCCACCGGGGAGGAGGTCACGGCCGAGGATCTGGGCGGCGGCGATGTCCACACCCGCTTGTCTGGCGTGGCCGATCATCTGGCCGAGGATGATGAGGATGCGCTGCAGATCGCCCGCCGCATCGTTGGCACCCTGCCCGCCGCGCCGGCCGTGCCGCGCGGGGAATCGTGTCCGCCGCTGTTTGACGCCGCCGAACTGAACGCGCTCGCCCCGATCGATACCCGCGTGCCGGTGGACGTGCGCGAGATCATCGCGCGGCTGGTGGATGGCTCCGAATTGCAGGAGTTCAAGCCGCGCTATGGTGAAACGCTGGTGACCGGCTTTGCCCAGATCGAAGGCTATCCCGTCGGCATCATCGCCAACAACGGCATCCTGTTCAGCGAGAGCGCCCAGAAAGGCGCGCATTTCATCGAACTGGCCTGCCAGCGCCGCATCCCCCTGCTGTTCCTGCAGAATATCAGCGGCTTCATGGTCGGCCGCCGGTTCGAGAATGAGGGCATTGCCAAGCATGGCGCCAAGCTGGTGACGGCGGTGGCCTGCGCCGCGGTGCCCAAGATCACGGTGGTCACCGGCGGCAGCTTCGGCGCCGGCAATTATGGTATGTGCGGCCGGGCTTATTCCCCGCGCTTCCTGTGGATGTGGCCCAATGCCCGCATCAGCGTGATGGGCGGCGAACAGGCGGCCAGCGTGCTGGCCACAGTGAAGGGCGGCGGCTTCAAATCGCCGGCGGAGGAGGAGGCGTTCAAGGCGCCGATCCGCGCGCAGTATGAGCGCCAGGGCCATCCTTATTATGCCAGCGCCCGGCTGTGGGACGATGGCATCATCGCGCCGGAAGACACGCGGGCCGTGGTGGCGTTGAGCCTGGCGGCATCGTTGCAACAGCCGGTGCCGGAAACCCGGTTCGGCACGTTCCGGATGTGATGGCGATGCGCCGTCCTTTCCCCGTCATGCTGGCGCAGGCCAGCATCCACCGCGCCGCTCGCACCCGTTGCACGGTGGATGCTGGCCTGCGCCAGCATGACTGGTTTGGTTTGGGGACGAACCGCCATGCTTGATGAAACCATCGACGATTGGGGCACCGCCCGCCTCACCCTCAACCGGCCGGAGCGGCACAATGCCTTCAACGCCGATCTGATCGCCGCGCTCACCGAGGCCTTCACCCGGCTGGGCGAGGCGGACGAGGTGCGCGCCATCGTGCTGGCCGGCGCGGGCAAGAGTTTTTCCGCCGGTGCCGATCTCGATTGGATGCGCGCCGCTGCCAGTTGGAGCGCGGCCGAGAATGAGGCCGATGCCATGGGCCTGTCCAACATGCTGGCCGCCATCAATGATTGCCCCAAGCCGGTGATCGTGGTGGCGCACGGCCATGTGACCGGCGGCGGTGTTGGCCTGGTGGCCTGTACCGATATGGCGGTGGCGGTGGAAACCACCCAGTTCCGCCTGTCCGAAGTGCGGCTGGGCCTCACGCCCGCCACCATCTCGCCGTTCGTGCTGGCAAAGATCGGCGCGCGTGCCCGGCGCTGGTTCCTCACTGCCGAAGCCTTTGATGCCGCCACCGCGCAGGCCATCGGGCTGGTGGACGAAGTCGCCATCGATGCCGATGCAGCCGAAGCCATCGTCTCCCACTGGCTCACCCACATCGGCCAGGCCGCGCCAGAGGCGGTGGCCGATGCCAAGCGGCTGGCGCTGGATTTTGCCGGGGCCGAGATCACCACTGAATTGCGCGAAGAAAGCGCCCGCCGCATCGCCGCCCGCCGGGTGAGCGCCGAGGGGCGCGAGGGCATCATGGCCTTCTTGAACAAGGGGAAACCGGGATGGATCGTCGAATGAAGCCCATGATCGCCATGGCCCTGCTGCTGGCGGCGCCGGCGGCAGCCAATCCCAAGGCCGAAGTGCTGGCCGCCACCAACGCCTTCATGGCCGCCCTCAACCGCGGCGATGCCAACGGTGCCGAAGCGATGACGCATCCCACGCTGACCATCCAGGTGCTGCGCTTTCCGCCCGAAGGCGGCAGCCGATACAGCGTGATGACGCGCCAGCAATTGTTCGACAATTTCCGCAATGCCCCGCCGCGCAAGTTTGAAGAGCTGATCGTGCGCAGCAAAGTGCTGGTCACCCGCGATTATGCCCATGTCTGGGCACCCTACACGCTGGATATCGATGGCAAGCGCATCCATTGCGGCGTTGACAGTTTCGGCTGGAGCAAGCTGGACGGCAAATGGGTGCTGACCACCTTCGGCTGGACCGCTGATCCCAAGGGGTGTCCACCAAAATGACCGTGCCCGCCCAAGTGAAGAAAATCCTGATCGCCAATCGCGGCGAAATCGCCCGCCGCATCATCCGCACCGCGCATCGGATGGGCATTGCCACCGTGGCCGTGCACAGCGACGCCGATGCCGATGCACCCTTCGTGCGGGAGGCTGGCCAGGCCGTGCCGCTGGCTGGCGACCGGCCCTATCTCGACATGGATGCGATCATCGCCGCGGCCCAGCGCACCGGCGCCGATGCCATCCACCCCGGCTATGGTTTCCTCAGCGAGAATGCCGATTTCGCCCGCGCCCTGGCGTCGGCCGGCCGCATCTTCATCGGCCCGCCGGAAAGCGCCATGCGGGTGATGGCCCTGAAAGACACGGCCAAGGCCGCGATGAAAAAGGCCGGCGTCCCGATCACGCCGGGATACCAGGGCAATGACCAGTCGCTGGTGCGGCTGGAAAAGGCCGCTGAGGGCGTGGGCTTTCCGCTGCTGATCAAGGCGGTGGCCGGCGGCGGCGGCAAGGGCATGCGCGCCGTGCACAGCGCCGATGGCTTTCAGGAAGCCCTGATGGCGGCCCAGCGCGAGGGCGAAACCGCTTTCGGCAATCCATCGGTGATGCTGGAAAAGCTGATCCAGCGCCCCCGCCACGTGGAGGTGCAGCTGTTTGCTGACAGCCATGGCAACGCTGTCCACCTGTTCGAGCGCGATTGCTCCCTGCAGCGCCGCCACCAGAAGGTGATCGAGGAGGCCCCCGCCCCCGGCCTGTCAGACCGGTTGCGCCACACGCTCGGCGTGGCGGCCGTCACCGCTGCCCACGCCATCGGCTATGCCGGCGCCGGCACGGTGGAGTTCATCCTCGATCTCGACACCGTGGATGAGAATGGCGATCCCGCCTTCTATTTCATGGAAATGAACACCCGTCTGCAGGTGGAGCATCCGGTGACCGAATGCATCACCGGCGAGGATCTGGTGGAATGGCAGATCCGCGTGGCGCGCGGCGAAGTGCTGCCGAAGCGGCAGGACGAATTGACCGTCACCGGCTGGGCCATGGAAGCCCGGCTCTATGCCGAAGATCCGGACAGCGGCTTTCTGCCCGCCACCGGCACGATTTCCACGCTGGAGTTCGGCGATGGCGCCGGTGTGCGCATCGATACCGGCGTTGAAACCGGCAGCCGCATCGGGCTGGATTATGATCCGATGATCGCCAAGGTGATCGCGCACGGCGCGACCCGCGACGACGCCATTGACCGGCTGGTCGGTGCGCTGGATGCCACCATCGTTTCCGGCCTGAAATCCAATCGCGCCTTTCTGGCCCGGCTTGCCGATCATCCTTCGTTCCGCGCCGGAGAGGTGGACACCGGCTTCATCGCCCGTCATTCCGCCGATCTGGCCGGCCCCAGCCTGTGCCCGGCGCCGGTGCTGCTGGCCGCTGCGCTCGGGCTTGGCCTGCCGCAACCAGGCAATGCGGCCGGCCTTTTCGGCGAACGGCCGTTCCGCATCAACCTGCCGGCGGAAACCCTGGTGCGGCTGTGGTGGGATGGCGAACGCCATGTGATCAGCCTGCGCCATGCCGGCGGGCGGCGCTGGCGGGTTGGCGGGCTGGCCGGGGTGGGCGAAGTCGCCGCCAGCCGCATTGGCCGCCATGGCCTGGCCATCGATCTGGCCGGGCAGACATTGATGGCCACCGTGGTGCCGGGCACAGCGGCGGTGGATGTGCGCCTGGGCGGGCAAAGCTGGCTGATCGGCAGCCGCCCGCCGCGCGTGAAGGATGTGGGCGGCGGCCATGCCCATGTGATGGCACCGATGCCGGGCCGGGTGCTGGCCGTGGACGTGGTGCCGGGCCAGGAGGTGGCCGAGGGCGAGCGCCTGCTGGTGCTGGAAGCCATGAAGATGGAACATCGCCTGGTGGCGCGCGTGGCTGGCACCATCAAGGCCGTGCACATCGCCACCGGCGATCAGGTCGCCGATGGCATGATGCTGGTGGAGTTCGCATGAACCCGGACCGCCGCGGGCTGTTGACCGCGCTGGCGCTGGGCGTGCCGGTGGCCGCGGCCGCCGCCCTGCCCGCCCCCGGCGTGGCGGTGGAGGAATGGACGTTTCTGAAGGCCAGTGCGGCCGATCCGGCAGCGCTGCTGCGTTTTCTGGACGCCAATTGGCTGGCGATGGACCGGCTGGCCGTGGCGCAAGGCCTGTTCGTGCAGGCCCGGTTGCATCGCGCCGATCCAGCCGATGCGGCCGCCTGGGATGTGGTGATGATCGTCGGCTATGCCACGCCCGCCGGATATGAAGGCGTGCGGGCCGCGTTCGAAGCGATCCGCGCCGCCCATCGGCCAGTGTTGCCCGATGGCCAGCCGCTGTCCGGGCTAGGCCGCATCGTCGAATCGCGGCGGGTGCAACTGGTGGCCAGCGCCTGAAGCGGATTGACCCGAACCGGCGGGGCTCTTGCCGGTTCGGGTCCTTGCCGCGGGCAAGCTCAATCAGCTTTGCGCAGCAGCGCGGGGGCCAAGCCAGCCAGCGCCAACCCGCAGATGAGGAACGGGGTTTCCTCCGCGGCCGGGGCCGCAAGGCCGATCAGCGCCATGGCAAACAGCAGGGGCAACTGGCTCACGCCTCATCCTCCGCATCGGCCACCGGCACTTCGCGCCAGGCCAGGATGATGCCGGGCAGCGCCAGCGAACTGATGGCAAAGCCGGCCAGCAGATCCAGCGCCTGTTCCTGCCCCGGCATCCAGCCATTGATGAACTTGGCCAGGATCGACCAGATGAAGAAGGCAAACAGAGTCAGCACCATGATCTGGTGCGTGCCCACATAGGCCTTGTCGCGCAGCGTGCGTTCGCGTTCATCCAGCATGGCATCGCTGGCCTGGCTCATCTGCCCGCGCCCTTCGATGAACAGCGCCACCGCGCTGAACAGGCCGATCAGGCGCAGGACCACGAAACCAATCGGCGCGCTGCCATCCGGCTCGGCCATGATCGCGCCGCCCAGATAGCCGATGCCGATGCCGCCCAGCACCGCGACAGACAGGATGCGCGCGGTGCGCAGGCTCAGCTTGAGGGGGGCCTTGGGGGCCATGGTCATCGTCCTTTCCATCGCTCAATCCTCTTCATCATTGGTGCCGCGCCATGCCAGCAGCACGCCGGGCACCATCACGTGCACCCAGAACAGCATGGCCATCAGCCAGGCGGCCTGAAACTGATCGGGCAGCCACAGGGTGCGGCCCGTCGCCAGCAGCAGCCAGATGAAGGCAAAGCAGATGCAGATGCCCGTCACCCGGTGGCCAATCACCACGGCGCGCGCCCGTTCGCTGCGCTCGCGCTCATCAAGCTCGCCCGGCGCGACATAGCGCCAGCCGGGGCTGCCCACCGCGACGGCCGCCGCCAGGGCCCAGCCCAGCACCCGCGTGACGGTCATCACCCCGCCGCCGCCATCCACCGGCAGCAGCATCGGGCCAATGGTGCCGGCCAACATGGCGGCCAGCGACAGGCCAGAAAGCACCCGCACCCGCATTGCGGAAAAACGCGGCGGCTTGAACATCGCAGTCGTGGCCATCAGCGGCCTCCTTCCATCATGCGGGGGGCCGACAGGCTCGCGGCCAGCGGCTGAAAGGGTTCCAGGCTGAACAATGTCTCCACCGGCACCCCGAACACCCGCGCCAATTTCAGGCCCAGTTCCAGGCTGGGGCCATATTGGCCGCGCTCCAGAAAGCCGATGGTCTGCGGGTTCACCCCAACCTGTTCGGCCAGATCCTTGCGGGACAGGCCGGCCTCCGCCCGAAACAGGGCGAGGCGGTTGTGCAGGGTCAAGGCGTCGTTGCTCGTCATCACGAATCATTGTCTATACACAACATTTCATGCTGTCAACGCGCAGATGTGGTTTTTTGCACAACCCCCTTTCCGCCTTTCACGCCACGGCCTAGAACGGGAAAAATCACAAAGGAATCCTTGGGATGCTCACCCAACTTCGCTTCGATCACGGCGACACCATCGAGATGCTGCGCGACACGGTGCGGGCCTTTGCCGCCGCCGAAATCGCCCCGCGCGCCGCGGAGATTGATGCCAGCAACAGCTTCCCGCGCGATCTGTGGCCCAAGCTGGGCGAACTTGGCCTGCACGGCATCACCGTGCCGGAAGCCGATGGCGGTGCTGGCCTGGGCTATCTGGCGCATGTGGTGGTGGTGGAGGAAATCTCCCGCGCCTCGGCCAGTGTTGGCTTGAGCTATGGCGCGCACACCAATTTGTGCATCAACCAGATCGCCCGCTGGGGCACGGCCGAACAAAAGGCGCGCTACCTGCCCGATCTGATCAGCGGCAAGCATGTTGGCAGCCTCGCCATGTCGGAACCCGGCGCGGGCAGCGATGTGATCGGCATGAAGCTGCGTGCCGAGGCCAAGGGCAATGAAGCCTATGTGCTCAACGGCAACAAGATGTGGATCACCAACGGGCCGCACGCCGAAACGCTGGTGGTCTATGCCAAGACCGATCCCGATGCCGGCGCCAGGGGCGTGACCGCCTTCCTGATCGAAAAGGGCATGAAGGGCTTTTCCACCGCGCAAAAGCTCGACAAGCTGGGCATGCGCGGCAGCGACACCTGCGAGCTGGTGTTCGAGGATTGCGAAGTGCCATCGGCCAATGTGCTGGGCGGCGTGGGCAATGGCGCCCGCGTGCTGATGAGCGGCCTTGATTATGAGCGCGTCGTGCTGTCGGGCGGCCCCATCGGCATCATGCAGGCCTGCATGGATGTGGTGGTGCCCTATGTTCATGATCGCCAGCAGTTTGGCCAGCCCATCGGCCAGTTCCAGCTGATGCAGGGCAAATTGGCCGACATGTATGTCGCCCTGTCGACCGCCCGCGCCTATACCTATGCCGTGGCGCAAGCCTGCGACCGCGGCGAGACCACCCGCAAGGACAGCGCAGGCTGCATCCTCTATTCCGCCGAGAAGGCGACCTGGATGGCGCTGGAGGCGATCCAGTGCCTCGGCGGCAACGGCTATATCAACGAATATCCCACCGGCCGCCTGCTGCGCGATGCCAAGCTCTATGAAATCGGCGCCGGCACCAGCGAAATCCGGCGCTATCTGATCGGCCGGGAATTGTTTGAAGAGACGAAATGAGCCTGCAAATCAAGGGATGACAATTCCCCTCAGGCGGTTATCCTCCGCTTGGGGAGAGACGAATGAAAAGAACATTGGCGGCCGTGCTGGCCCTGATTTCGGCTTCGGCGTGGGCAGCAACGCCCAAACCCGACGCTGCATTGCTCAAGGCCGCCACCGCCGAAGCCCCGGCCGTCACCACCACGCTGAAATCGCTGGTCGAGGTCGAAACGGGCAGCGGCGATGCCGAAGGGCTGGAGACGCTGGGGCGCTATCTGGAAACCCGCTTCGCCCAGAACGGCGGCAGTGTCAGCCGGGTGAAGCCCCTGCCCGGCACGGTTGGCGATATCATCGTTGCGCGCTGGAAAGGCACGGGCAAAGGCAGGCTGTTGCTGATTGCCCATATGGACACGGTGTACCAGCGCGGCGCGCTGGCCAAGGCGCCGTTCAAGGTGGTGGAAGGCGCCACTGGCCCGCTCGCCTATGGCCCAGGCATCGCCGATGACAAGGCCGGCATCGCGGTGATCCTGCACACGCTGCCGTTGCTCAGCACCCGCGACTATGCCGAGCTGACCGTGGTCATCAACACTGACGAGGA
Organism: Sphingomonadales bacterium; assembly: GCA_027485485.1. Classification (GTDB taxonomy): domain Bacteria; phylum Pseudomonadota; class Alphaproteobacteria; order Sphingomonadales; family Sphingomonadaceae; genus Sandarakinorhabdus. The sequence continues at coordinate 9,286 of JAIXQY010000115.1, forward strand.
GCGCGGCTCCGTCGGTTCCGGCCCGATCATCACTGATCTGGCCAAGGGCATGTCGGCGGTGCTCAGCTTTGAACCGACAACTCATCCCGAGGTGATGGTGAACGGCACCTCAGGCACAAATACGGTCATCGTCACGGTCGCAGGCAAATCATCCCACGCCGGCGGCGCGCCCGAAGCCGGGATCAACGCGTTGGTGGAAGCCGCGCATGTGATCGATGTGACCAAGGATCTTGATCGCGGCTTCGGCAAACGCCGCTTCAACTGGACCATGGTGAGCCAGGATCGCGGGGTGCGCAACATCATCCCCAACAATGTGACGCTGATCGGCGATTTGCGCACCTCCACCATGGCCGAGGTGGAACAGTTCCGCGCCGAACTGGCCGAACGCCTCAAATCGCCTGCCGTGGCCGGTGCACAGGTGGTGGCCGAAGTGCGGGTGAACCGCCCCCCGTTCGACGTGAGCCCGGCCAGCAGGGCCCTTATCGAAGAAGCCCAGGCCATCTATGCCACGCTGGGTCGCCGCATGCCGCTGATGCCGCGCACTGGCGGCGGCACCGATGCCGGCTATGCGGCCTTGGCCGGCGTGCCGGTACTGGAATTCCTCGGCCTGCCCGGCGCCGGCTACCACACCACCGACGCCGAATATGTGCATCTGGAAAGCGTGCCGAGCAGGCTCTATCTCGCTGCCAGCCTGATCCGCCGGCTGGGGCGGTAGACGGGCCGCCTCCCCGCCGCTAAGGCCGCAGCCATGTCCAGCGGCACAACCTCACGCCTGTCGGCGATCTGCCTCGTGCTGGCCGGGATTGGCGCGCTGTGTGTGCTGGATGCGTTCGCCAAATATCTGGCGCTGCGCCATGGTGCCGGCGTCGCCACCTTTGGCCGTTATGCCAGCGGCAGCATCATCGGCCTGATGGTGTGGCAGTGGCAGGGCCGGCCCTGGGTGGCGCCGGGCGGGCTGAAGCCCAATCTGGTGCGTGGCACCCTGATCGCGGCTATGGCGCTGGCCTTCTTCTGGTCGATCTCGAAATTGCCGATGGCGCTGGTGCTCACCCTCACCTTCGTCGGCCCGCTGGCGGTGCCGTTCATGGCGGCGCTCTATCTGAAGGAGCCGGTGCAGCCGCGCTATGTCGCGGCCGGCGCACTGGGCTTTGGGGGCGTGCTCGTCACCGTGGGCGGCATGCCCAGCCTGTCGAGCAATGAACTGCTGGCTGCCGGCGCCGCCGTGTTCGCTGCCATCCTCTATGGCGCGGCGGCGGTGATCCTGCGCTCCCGCGCGGCAGCTGATGGCGCGACGGTGATCACGCTGATCGCTGCGGTGGTGCCGATGCTGTGGCTGTCACCGGTGCTGATCACCCTGCCCGCCCTGCCGCCGCTGTGGGATCTGGGCCTGATGATGGCGATGGGCCTGGCCGGCAATATCGGCGTGCAGTTGATGGCGCGCGGCTATGTCCACCTCGAGGCGCAGGTTTCGGCCGTGCTGGAATATAGCGCCCTGCCCTGGGCGGCGCTGTTCGGCTGGCTGGTGTTTGATGAAAGCGTGGCGGCCAGCACCGTGCTGGGCGCGGCGATCATTGCCGGGGCCTGCCTGTGGGCGTCGCGGACGCCCAAGCCGGTCAGCGCGCCGCCGCCAGCGCCAGTTCCTTGAGGCACAGGGCCTTGGCCCGGCCAACCGCGGCCACATCGGGCAGCAGGTCCAGCGCCTCGCGCACATCATTCACCGCCGCGGCACCACCGGCCGCCGGTGCCGCGCACACGGCCTGCACGCCCAGCACCGATGACCGCCGCACGTCCACCACCGCCAGCACCTCGGCCGGCGCACGCGGCAGGGCGGCGGCCAGCGCCCTGGTCAATTCCGCTCCTTGAGCCGCATCGGCCCCCGCAGCCAATTGCGGCGCCAGCGCTATCCAGTCAGCCGCGCCGCTGCGGATGGCAGCCAGCACGCGCGGCCAGTCCCCGCCGCTCACCAGCTGGCCAACGGCCTGGCGCGGGCTTTGCGACTGCACGCTGGCGGCGAACTGGCTGGCCGACAAAATGCCGGCGATGATCAATGCGAGGGCCGGTGCCATCATCACAGGATATCCCCTTTCGCGCCCTATTTGGGGTGGCGGGGCCCGCTGCGCAATGGGGTGTTCGGCATCAGGCGGGCGGATCGGCAATCATCGCGGTGAAGCTGGCTTCGGCGGCCAGCTTGCCATCCACTTCGGCCCGGCCGGTGAACTTGGCGATGCGGCCGCGATCCTGCACCACCTGCACCTTCAGGTGCAGCAGGCAGCCCGGCTCCACGGGTGTGCGGAACTTGGCATTCTCGATCGCCATGAAGTAAACCAGCTTGTCCCCAGCGTCCGGATCTTTCGCGCGGGCGGTGTGGATGGCCAGCACGCCGGCAGTTTGCGCCAGCGCTTCGACAATCAGCACGCCGGGCATGATCGGGCGGGCCGGGAAATGCCCGGCAAAAAATGGCTCGTTGATCGTCACCGCCTTGATGCCGGTGGCGGATTGACCGGGGATCATGTCGATCACCCGGTCAACCAGCAGCATCGGAAAGCGATGCGGCAGCAGGGCCATCACCGCCAGCACGTCAGCCGTGGTGGCGGTTTGCGGCACAGCCTCGCTCATCAGCGGCGCGGCGGTGCGGCAGGCGCAGCCGCCGAGGCAGCCGGAGCGGCAGCCGGGGCAGCAGCGGCCGGGGCAGCCGGCGGGGTGATCGAAACTTTGGGCAGCGCCTTGTCAAGACGGGCCAGCACATCGGCGGTGATGTCGATGCCGGGGGTGTGCTGGATGGTGCTGCGCTCTTCCATGGCGATGCTGGCGCCGCGCTCACGCATGATCTGGCCGATGATCGGCTGGGCCGCATCGTTGATCTGCTTGACGATCCACTGTTGCGAGGCCTGGATTTCGGCCTGGCGGCGCTGCACTTCCTGTTCGGCCTGCTGCTGGCGGGTCTGGAAATCGCGCACCTTGGTCTGCCACGCGGTGATGGCGGCCGGGGGGGCGCCCTGGCCGGGCTGGGTGTCACGCAGGGTCTTTTCCTCGGAACCCAGCGTGGTGCGCAGCGTGTTCACCCGCGCCTGCAGCGTATCGGCCTTCGGCTTGAGTTCAACCGTGGCGGCCTTGGCGGCGGCGGAGCTGTCGATCATTTCCTGCTGGTCAACCAGCACGATCACGGCCGGCGGCAGCTGCTGTGCCATGGCTGGAGCGGCGACGCTGGCAAGCGCCAGCGCAATCATCTTCATCTTCATCAGAATGCGGTCCCTACGTTGAATTGGAACAATTGCGGGTCGTCGCCCGGCTGGGTGACGAGTGCCTTGGCAAGATCGAACCGGAACGGCCCGAACGGCGAATTCCAGTTGACCCCGATACCCACCGAAACGCGCGGCTTCGGTGTATTCCCCAGATATTCCTCGACAAAGCCCGACGAGAACCCATCGCTGGGCAGACAGGCCGCCGTCTGGCCCGGCACAGCCGGTGCCGGGCCGGTGGGCCCATCCTGGCAGGTGAGCGTGGGCGTGCGCAGGCTCCACAAGGCGCCGACATCGGCAAAGATCGACGGGCGCAGGCCCAGTTCCGAGCCGGCCGAACCGATCGGAATGCGAATTTCGGCGCGGCCGAGATAATAGGACCGGCCGCCAAGCGAATCGTCCAGTGCCTGGCGGCGATCCTGCACGGGCAGGCCGGTGGCATCGAGCGGCCGGCGCAGCACGCGCGGGCCAACGCCGCGGATGTTGAAGCCACGGAATTGCGGCTGGCCCAGGAAGAAGCGGTTGATCAGGATGACATCCTGGCCGCCATAACCGGTGGCATGGCCGCCTTCAAACCCGAGGTTGAGCACGAAGCCCGAGCCGAACAGCGGGGTGAAGAAATCATAATTCAGGCGCGTGGTGACAAATTTGATGCCGATCGGCACGCCGGCAACATCCTGGCTGAAGGTGAAGCGCTGGCCTTGCGACGGCAGGCGGACGTTGTTCAGGCTGTTGAAGATCAACGAATAACCGATGGTCGAAACCGTGCGGTTGCCAAGCTGTTCGCACAGGAAGCGGCCGGCGCGCAGCGGATCGCAGACACCGTTGGTGAAGAAGGTCGCCTGATCCAGGCCAACTTCTTCGCGGCTGAGGCCATAGCGCAGCGACGCCGCCCAGAATTCGGTGATCGAGAAGCCGGTGCGCACCTGGAAGCCGGTGGACACCTGGGTGTAGGTGGTGTCGCGCGTGTTGTTGCCGGTGAAGCGGAACGAGCGGAAATCGCGGCGGAACACGTCAAAGCCCAGCGCCAGGTTGCGCCCGGCCAGATAGGGCTCGGTAAAGCCGGCTTCCACCGATCGCGCAAAGGCCGAGATATTGCCCGACAGCCGGATTTCCTGGCCGCGCCCGCGGAAGTTGCGCTGGCGCACACTCGCTGAGAAGATGAAGCGTTCGATGTTCGAAAAACCCGCCGACAATTGCAGTTCGCCAGTGGGGCGTTCCTGCACATTGGTTTCCAGCACGATGCGATCGGGCGTGGTGCCGGGCTTTTGCTCGATATCCAGCTTTTCCTGGAAATAGCCCAGGCCGAGCAGGCGATCCTTGGAGCGCTTGACCTTGATCGAGTTGAAGGCATCGCCTTCGACCAGACGGAATTCGCGCCGGATCACATTGTCCTGCGTGATGGTGTTGCCGTTGATCGACACACGCTCAACATAGACACGCGGAACTTCGGCCACCTGGAAGGTGACGCTCATCGTCCGGTCTTCCTTGTTGCGCTCGAACTGCGGGCGCACATCGGCGAAGGCATAGCCCAGCAGACCGGCGGTTTCGCTCAGGCTTTCAACCGTGTTCTCGATCTTTTGGGCATCATACCAATCACCTTCCTTGATGCGGATGATCGGCTTGAATTCCTTGGACTTCACGTCGCGCAACTGGCTTTCCAGCTCGACCTTGCCGAACTTGTAGCGCTCACCCTCTTCCACCAGATAGGTGACGATGAAATCCTTCTTGTCCGGCGTCAGCTCGGCCACCACCGAGGACACGCGGAAATCGGCATAGCCTTGCGTGAGATAATATTGGCGCAGCTTCTGCTGGTCATAGGCCAGGCGATCGGGATCATAGGTGTCGTTCGACGTGAAGAAGCGCCACGGCCGCGACTGCTTCGACGCCATCTGCTTGCGGATCTCGCCTTCCTTGAACTTTTCGTTGCCAAGGATGTTGATCTGCCGAATTTTCGATTTGGCGCCTTCGTTGATCTCGAACACCACATCGACGCGGTTCTGTTCCAGCTGGACGATCTTGGGCTCCACGCTGGCGGCAAAGCGGCCGCCACGGCGATAAAGCTCGAGGATGCGGGCCAGATCGGCGCGGGCCTTGGACCGGGTGAAGATCTGGCGCGGCGCGAGGCGGATTTCCTCGCGGATCTTCTCCTCCTTAACCCGCTTGCCGCCTTCGACGATGATCCGGTTGATCACCGGATTTTCCTTCACCTCGACGGTGAGGGCGCCATTGTCATCGCGGATGGTGGCATCGGCAAAAAGTTCGGAGGCATAAAGCGCCTTCAGCGCGGTATCGAGCGCCTCACGGTCATACCGGTCGCCAATGGCGAGGTTGAGATAGGAGCGAACGGTTTCAGGCTCCAGCCGTTCGGTGCCGCGCACCACAACCGAGCGCACCACGCCAGCGTTGGCAGCGGTGGCCGGCAGCGCGGTCGCATTGCGGCTTTCGGCGGCGCGGGCTTCCGCTTCGGCCGACGGGCGCGCCGGTTCGGCGGTAGGGGGCCGCGGCCGTTGCTGGCCCAGCACCGGCGACGCCAGCGCGGTTCCCAGCAGCAGCAGCGACACGTGACGGCCATACCGACCATCGCGCCTGTTCGCCATCGCATCTGTTCCCTGCATCAACCCCACCAAAATCCCTGCCTGTTTCAGCCCTGCCGTTGCCCGGTGGTGCTTCATGTTGGTTCAGCGCGCCAATTTCAACCCAGCAACCCGGCCAGGCGCTGCCAAAGGCCCACCGAACCGATATCCTGCCAGGTCAGCACCGCCATCAGCGACATCAGCGCGGCAAAGCCCGACATGAACGCCCATTGCTGGAACTTTTCTGCCAATGGTTGCCGGCGAACGGCCTCGATGCCGTAGAGGAGAAGATGGCCGCCGTCCAGCGTGGGGATGGGCAACAGGTTGATGAAGCCCAGGTTGATCGAGAAAAACGCCATGAAGGCAATGGCCGAAACCAGCCCCAGGCTGGCCTGCTGGCCGGCGATCTGCGCGGTTTTCACCGGGCCGCCCATTTCGGTGAGCGCACGTTCGCCCACGATCACCTGCCGCAGCGTGCGCCAGATGGTGGCGATGATGCTGCCGGTATCCACAACGGCCAGCCGCACGGCATCCACCGGGCCCACATCCTGCACCATCTCGGCCGGGCGCACGATGCCCAGCTGCGGATGGCGGGAGATGTTGCCGAAGCGATCCCTGGTCTCCACCATCGTGGGCCGCACGATGATGTGGCGTTCGCTGCCATCGCGGCGCACCAGTAGATCAACCGGCTGGCCAACCCCGGTCACAACATGGTTCACGATATCCTCGAACCGGTCAACCGCGGTGCCGTTCACCGATATCACCCGATCACCCACCTTGATGCCATCGCGCGCCGCCGCGCTGCCTGCCACCACCTGATCCACCACCGGCGGCGAGGCCGGGTGGCCATAGGCCAGGTTGAACCCGGCCAGGATCAGGATCGCGAACAGGAAGTTTATGATCGGGCCAGCCGCCACGATGATCGCGCGCTGCCACAAGGGCAGAAAAGCAAACAGCCCGCGCCGTTCGCGTTCCGGCAACGCCATGATCGCCGGATCAACCTGGCTCACCTCGTTCATGTCGCCAACAAATTTCACATAGCCGCCCAGCGGCAGCAGATTCAGCCGCCAGCGCACACCGCGCCGATCAGTGAAGCCCAGCAGCTCACGGCCAAAGCCCACGCCAAAGGCTTCGATCTTCGTGTTGAAAAACCGCCCGGCCAGATAATGGCCGCCTTCGTGCACCACCACCAGCAGGGCGATCATGCC
>JAIXQY010000090.1 GCA_027485485.1 Sphingomonadales bacterium
GCGGCCTGGCGGCGCTCAGCGCCATCGCCATCGAACGCAAGGCCCAGCAGCAGGCCGATGTCCTGATGATTGCCGAACATGATGTCAGCATGGGCGACCAGCTCGTTCAGGATCGCGCGCGGATCGCCGTCCCACGCTTCCCACAGCCGGGCCCGGTAATTGCCGTCGAACGACACGGGCACGCCAGCGGCCGTGGCAGCCTTGGCCGCCGCGAGCGCCAGTGCCGAGCCGTTGGGCCCGAGCGCCGGGGTGATGCCCGAAATATGCAGCCGGTCCTGGCCAGCCAGCAGCGCCGGCCAGTCGAAGCCATCGGCCGGCGCGTTGGCAAAGCTGCTGCCGGCGCGGTCATAGACGATTTCCGATGCGCGCTGCCCGGCACCGACGGCGAGGAAATACAGGCCCATCCGGCCAGGCAGCCGCAGCACGGCGCTGGTGTCTGCACCGCCGGCCCTGACCTGCGCCAGCACCCCATCGCCCAGCGGACCGGGCGGCACGGCGCTGACAACGCGCGCGCTGTGGCCGAGCCGGGCCAGCCCGATGGCCACATTGGCTTCGGCACCGCCAACCACGACATCGAGGCTGGGCGTCTGCAGCAACAGGCTGCGGCCCGGCGCCGACAGGCGGATCAGCAGTTCGCCAAAACAGATGATCTTCATCAACGCGCCATCCAGCCGCCGTCCACCGTCAGGACATGGCCATCGATATAGTCCGAAGCCGGGCTGGAGAGGAAGACCGCGGCGCCGGCAATATCCTGCGGCCGGCCCCAGCGGCCCTGCGGGATGCGGGCCAGGATGGCATCGTTGCGAGCCGGATCAGCGCGCAGCGCCTCGGTGTTGTTGGTGGCGATATAGCCGGGCGCGATGGCGTTCACATTGATGCCGCGCCCGGCCCATTCATTGGCGAGGATCTTGGTGAGTCCGGCCACGCCATGCTTGGCCGCGGTATAGCTCGGCACACGGATGCCGCCCTGGAAGCTGAGCAGCGAGGCGATGTTGATGATCTTGCCGCGCGGGGCGTCATCGCGAGCCAGCATGTGCCGCCCGGCCGCCTGGCACAGGAAGAACAGCGACTTGAGGTTGGTGTCCATCACCGCGTCCCAGTCGGCCTCGGTGAAATCCACGCTGTCGGCGCGGCGGATGATGCCGGCATTGTTGACCAGTATGTCGAGCCCGCCAAGGCCAGCCAGCACCGCGCTCACCACATCGCCGGCAATCCCGGCCTGTGACAGGTCGGCCGGAACCAGCAGCGCCCGGCGGCCAGCGGCACGGACGGCTGCGGCCGTGTCCTCGGCGGGCGTGCGGCCGATCAGCGCCACATCGGCACCGGCTTCGGCCAACGCGACGGCGATGGCCTGGCCAATGCCGGTGTTGGCCCCGGTGACGGCGGCCATGCGGCCGGACAGATCGAACAGGGTCGTCATGCCGGCGCTCACTTCAACTGGCAGATGTCGAGGACGTTCATGTCGGTATAGTCGAGATTCTCGCCGCCCATCGCCCAGATGAAGGCATAGGCGCGGGTGCCGGAGCCCATGTGGATCGACCAGGGCGGGGAGATCACCGCCTCCTCGTTGCCAACCAGGATGTGGCGCATGCCGTCGGGCTCGCCCATATAGTGGAAGACGCGGTCGTCGGCCCCCAGATCGAAGTAGAAGTAAATCTCCGAGCGCCGGTCGTGCAGATGCGGCGGCATGGTGTTCCACACGCTGCCCGGCTTGAGGATGGTGAGGCCGAGCAGCAGCTGGGCCGAATCGCAGATGCCGGGAATGACCATCTGGTAGATGGTGCGCTCGTTGGAGCCTTCGAGGCCGCCACGCTCGAGCGGATTGGCCTCGGCGATGGCGATCTTCTTCAGGGCTTTGGCGACATGGGCCGGGGTGGACGCAAGGTAGAAACGCGCGCCCTCCCCTTCGAACCGCACGTCGCTGTGGCCCATGGGGATATAGAGGCAGTCGCGGCTGGCCATGTCGAAGCTCTGGCCATCGACGGTGATGCGGCCGGGGGCGCCGACATTGACGGCGGCCAGCTCGCGGCGTTCCAGGAAGGGCTTGCCCGCCGCCGAGGCCGGCTCGGTCTGGGCCGGCAGCGCCAGCGGCGTGGCGCCGGGGCAGGCGCCGCCGATCACGAAACGCTCGTTGTGGCTGTAATTCAGCACCACCTCGCCCGGCACGAACAGACCGGTGACGAGGTAGCGCTCGCGCAGCGCCTCGTTGCTGGCGCCGGCCATCATGTCGGGGTGGGTGGCGTGATAGGTCTTGGCAAACATGGGGTGGCTCCTCAGAGGCGGTCGGCGCGCCGGGCAAGTCCGGCAGCAAGTTCGGTGGCGTTGGTCCAGGGCGCGTTGCCGGCGCACCAGGCCGGATCGGTGTGGCCATGGCGGCTGACGATCGGCAGGCCGGCAACGAGGGCATGGAGCTGCCGGGCCACCGCGCGGGTGGCCGGGTCGGCAGGCAGCAGCCGGTCGGGATGGAGCACGAGGGGACGCAAGCGGGCCTCCGGAAATCTGCAAGCGTGGTAACCGGTGTCAACGCCGGGCGCAAGCCGGTTTCGCGGCAAGCGCTCAGCGGCGGGCCGGGCCAGCAGAGGCGCGGATGATCAATTCCGACAGGAAAAGGGCGGGCTTGGCATCGGAGTCCTCGCCGCCCAGCAGCTTGGCCGCTGCCGCCTTGCCCATGGCCTGGATCGGCCAGCGCACGGTGGTGAGCGGCGGCCAGAGATGGGCTGCGATGGCGGTGTCATCAAAACCCACGATCGACAGATCAGCCGGCACGTCAAGCCCAAGCTCCCGCGCGGCGTGCAGTACGCCGGCCGCCATTTCGTCATTTGAGGCAAAGATGGCGGTGGGCGGTTCCGCGCTGGCCAGAATCTGGCGGCCGGCCATCAGCCCTGATTCGAAGCGATAAGTGCCTTCGACCACGATCTGCGGATCAAAGGCCAGTCCGGCCGCTGACAATGCCTCGCCAAATCCGCTGCGCCGTTCGAAGGCGGAGCGAAATCCTTGCGGCCCCGAAACCAGGCCAATGCGGCGATGGCCAAGGCCAATGAGATAATTGACCGCCTGGCGCACCGCTTCGCGGTCGTTTGAGGCCACCATATGCTCTGGCGTGTCGAGCAAGGCCGATCCCATGCGCACATAGCGGCAGCCCAGCTGATCGCAGAGGGTTGCAAGGCCATCATTCTCGGAAATCGGTGGCAGCAGCATCACGCCATGCAGGCGCTGCCGTTCCAGAAAGGCCCGCACATCGGCGACAAGACTGGTCGAGCCGCGATCGACCGGCCGCACGATCAGTTCGAACTCGGTTCCGCGCAGCACTGACAGCAGCGCCTGCTGCATGCCCAGCACCATCTGGGCATTGGGATTGTCATGCACCAGGCCAATCAGGAAGTTGCGCCTGAGCGCCAGGGCCCGGGCCTGAGGATTGGGCACATAGCCGGTGGTGCGGATGATCTCGTCGACGCGCCGGCGCGTGTCTTCGTTCAGCAGCGGTGAGCGGTTGATCACGCGGCTGACCGTCTTCTTCGAAACGCCGGCCAGCCGGGCGATGTCGTTGATGGTCGGCTTGCCGCCGCTGTTGCTGTCGTCGTCCACGCGCTGACCTTTGGTTGAATATCGTTCTTAGCGGACCCTTGATCATAATGCCAGATGGACAATGACACCGGTTTCCTATAGCCCTTGGCGCAATGAGCCTGTCGCCCGTTCCGGACCTGCCCCCGGCCCTCAGGGTCGCAGCCACCGATGACGTGGCGGTGGCGCTGCGTGACCTTGCAGAGGGTGAGACATTTGCCGTCGCTGATCGTGCCATCACGGCGCGGGAGCCGATCCCCGTGGGGCACAAGCTGGCAATCACCGCCATTCCGGCCGGCGGCGCCATCCGCAAATATGGCTTTCCCATTGGCCTGGCGACCAGTGACATTCCGGTTGGCGCCCATGTCCATCGCCACAATCTCGCGACCGCGCTGGCGGGGGAAGGGCAATATCAGTGGCAGCCCGCTGCAGCGCAGCGCCCCCAGCCGGGTGCGGGGACATTTCAGGGCTTTCAGCGCAGCGATGGCCGCGTGGGCACCCGCAACGAAATCTGGGTGTTGCCCACGGTGGGCTGTGTCGCCCGCACGGCGCAGCGCATCGCGGCGGCGGCAAACCGGCATCTGTCGGGCACGGTCGAGGCGGTTCACGCCTTCACTCACCCCCATGGCTGTTCGCAATTGGGCGATGATCTTGATGGCACGCGCGATCTGCTGGCGGCGCTGGCCTGCCATCCCAATGCCGGCGGCGTGTTGATTGTGGGATTGGGCTGCGAATCCAACCAGATCGACGCCCTGCTCGCGCGCATTCCGGCCGCGTATCGGCACAAGATCCGCAGCCTGCGCGCCCAGAGCGCCGCCGACGAGGTGGCCGAGGGCGTTGCCTTGGCGATCGAACTCATGGCCGACGCCGGCCGCGTTCAGCGCGAAGCCTTTGGGCTGGATCAGCTGGTGCTTGGGCTGAAATGCGGCGGCTCCGACGCATTTTCGGGCCTGACGGCCAATCCGCTGGTCGGGGTGATGGCGGACCGCGTGGTTGGCGCCGGCGGGACCGCCATCTTGACCGAGATTCCCGAAGTGTTCGGCGCTGAAACCCAATTGATGGCGCGGGCCGATGATCGCGACGTGTTTGAAGCGATTGTGGCCCTGGTCAACAGCTTCAAACGGCATTTCCTTGAGCATGGCCAGCCGGTTTCCGAAAATCCGTCGCCGGGCAATGTCGCTGGCGGCATCACCACGCTGGAGGAAAAATCCCTGGGTGCGGTGCAAAAGGGCGGCCAGGCGGCCGTCATGGATGTGCTGGCCTATGGCGGGCGCTGGCAGCGCGCAGGGTTGAACCTGCTGGCAGCGCCGGGAAACGACGCTGTCTCGTCCACCGCGCTGGCGGCGGCCGGTGCCACCATCATCCTGTTCACCACCGGCCGTGGCACGCCGCTGGGCTTTCCGGTGCCCACGGTGAAGATCGCATCGAACAGCGCGCTGGCCGCGGCCAAGCCGGGCTGGATCGATTTTGA
>JAIXQY010000070.1 GCA_027485485.1 Sphingomonadales bacterium
ATATGGCGGAGAGGGTGGGATTCGAACCCACGGTACCCGTAAAGGCACAACGGTTTTCGAGACCGTCCCGATCGACCACTCCGGCACCTCTCCGCGATGCGCCCGCAGGCTGGTCAGGCGGCGCCTATAGCGGCTGGGCGGGGGGCTGCCAAGCAGATAAAGACAAGGCGGCCAACGGGGCGTGAAACGGGCCGCGACAGGGGGCCCCCTTCATCCCGGCGCAACATTCATTATATTGCAACAACGCGCCGGCCTTCGCCGGCCAAGCCATGTGAACAAAGATGACCGAACCAAGCCAACTGCACGATGAAGCCCCAACGCCGGCCACCTTCACCATCGGTGATGTGGTGCGGCACCGCGTGTTCCCGTTCCGCGGCGTGATCTTCGATGTCGATCCGGTGTTCGACAACACCGAGGAATGGTGGATGTCCATCCCAGAGGCGATCCGGCCGCGGAAGAACCAGCCGTTTTATCACCTGTTCGCCGAGAACGAAGAATCGACCTATGTCGCCTATGTCAGCCAGCAGAATCTGCTGCCGGATGGCGATGGTGATCCGGTGGGCCACCCCGGCGTGGGCCAGATGTTCGACCGGTTTGAAAACGGCCGCTATCGCCTGCGCAACCAGATCCGGAACTAGAGCATTTCCCGACCAATCTGAATCAGCGTAATCGCCGTTCCGGCGACCCCTGCGGGGCGGGGCGCTTTTGGCCCAGGGCTGCGTCGCTCGTCGGTTACGATGCAAATTGCATCGCGCCCTCCTCGCTCCTTGCCCTGAACCAAAATCACCGCCGTGCCGCCGATCCAGATTGGTCGGAAAACGCTCTAAATCCGTTTCGCCAGCGCGATGGCGGTGCGGCAGCCGGTGCGGATCAGGCTTTCCATGATCGGGAAGGCACCGCCACCGGTGTGGGCAGCCGCGGCTTCGCGGTGCGCCACTTCATCGGCGCGATAATCATCGATCATCGCCCTCAATTCCGGATCGCGCCCGTCGGCCAGCGCATCCGTCTGTTCACCATAATGTTCGTCGATCACGGTTTCCACTGCTTCGGTGCAGGCCATGGCCGCCTTGGGGCCGAGCAGCGCGGTGCCGGCGCCCAGCGCAAAGCCGGCGACATGCCACAGCGGGCCGAACAGCGTGGGGCGCACCCCGCGCGCTGTCATGATGCGGTTCATGCCGTCCAGATGGCGCTGTTCCTGCGCGGCCATGTGGCGGATTTCGCCGGCATCGCGGTGGCGGCCGCCCATCACCGCCAGTTGCCCGGCATAGATGCGCGCCGCGCCGGTTTCGCCGGCCTGATCGACGCGAATCATCGCGCGCGTGTCGGGCCGGCGGTCACCGGGCAGATGGCGCGTCAGGCGCGGGGTTTCAGAATCAGCCATGCTGCCACTCCAGCCAGAATCAGGGAGATGAAGAAATTCCACCCTGCCATGGAAATGCCGAACATCTGCCAGGGAATGGCGTCGCAGCGCACAATGGGTTGCGCCAATATGTCGGCCATCATCGAACGCGCATCACCCGCCGTGATCGGCGCGGTGCAGCGGGTGATGCCCTGCCACCATTTCTGCTCCACCCCGGCGTGAAGCAGCGCAATGCCGGCGTTGGCCAGCAGCGCCAGCACCGCCACCATCGCCGTGAGCCGCGCCGGCAGCACCAGCGCCGGCCGCCCGGCCGAGAGCGCGCCGATCACCACGGCATCGGCGGCGAAAAACGCCGTCGCCATCAGGGCCCAGCGCTGCCACCAGCACATCTCACACGGCACCAGGCCGCCGATATGTTCAAAGCCATAGGCCCCGGCCAGCAGGGCCAGGCTGCCCAGCAGCACCAGCATCGCGCCCCAGCGATCAGAACGCATAGCGGACCACCACAAAGCCGCCGACAAACAGCGCCGTCGCCACCAGCGCCAGTGTGTTGAAATAGCGATCGATCAGTTCCTGCGCCTTGGCCCCGAACCGCCGCAGCACCAGCGCCACCAGGAAGAAGCGCCCGCCGCGGCCCAGGATGGACGCCGCGATCAGCACCGGGATCGACAGGCCCACCGAGCCCGCCGCAATCGTCGCCACCTTGTAGGGGATGGGCAGGAAGGCAAAGGCCAGCATCCACAGGAAGCCGTTCGCCTTGATATCGGCGGCAAAGGCCACGAACTTGCTTTCATAGCCATAGAATTGCAGCAGCGGCACACCCACGGTCTGATAGAGCACGGATCCGATAGCATAGCCCAGCAACGCGCCCGCCACCGATGCCGCGGTGGACACCGCCGCATAGCGCAGCGAGCGTTCCGGCCGGGCGATGGACATCGGGATCTGCATCACATCGGGCGGCACGGGGAAAAAGCTGCTGTCGGCAAAGCTGATGCCAATCAGCCAGCGTTCGGCGCCAGGGCCGGCGGCCTTGGCCAAAGTCCAGTCATAAAGCCGACGCAGCACAGGCAATCCTTGCAAAACCCAGGTCCGTCAGCCGCCTTAGCCTGCGGATGTGACAGTCTCAATCATTGGCTGGCGGCGCGCGGCGCGGTGGCGGCCACCTGCACCGGGGCGATGGCCGGCGGCGCCAGCCGGCCGACGAGGCGAAGGGCATAATCCAGCTGATAATCCAGCACACCCTTGGCCTTCAATTCATCGGCCTTGGCGGCAAACCGCGGATCGGCAACACTGTCCTGCTCCACCAGCTGGTTGGTGCTGTCTTTCACTTCGTTGATCAGATGCTTCTTCAGATCAGCCTCGCGCAGCGGCTTGCGATCGGCGATGCGCGGATCAGACAATTGCGGCACGGTGATATCGGGATCGATGCCATTTTCCTGCACGCTGCGGCCCGATGGCGTGAAATAGCGCGCGGTGGTGAGCCTGAGCGCGGTTTCGGCCGACAGCGGATAGACCGTCTGCACACTGCCCTTGCCAAAGCTGCGTTGGCCCAGAACGATGGCACGGCGGTGATCCTGCAAGGCGCCGGCGACGATCTCGGCCGCGCTGGCGGTGCCTTCATCCACCAGCACCAGCACCGGCTTGCCATCGGTCAGGTCGCCGGATTTGGCGTAATAATGATCAACATCATTCTTGGCGCGGCGGCGTTCGGACACGACTTCGCCGCTGTCCAGAAACACGTCAGACACCTTGATCGCTTCATCCAGCAACCCGCCGGGGTTGGAGCGCAGATCGATCACATAACCGGCAACGCTGTTGCCCAGCTTGGCCTTGATCCCCTCCACGGCAGCACGGGTGGCATCGCCGGTCTTGCTGTTGAAGGTGGAAATGCGGATCATGCCAACCGTCCCGCGCACTTCCCACTTCACCGGCTTGATCACCACCACTTCGCGGGTGAGGGTGAATTCCAGCGGCTTGGGCTCACCCTGGCGCACCACGGTCAGCTTGATCTTGGTGCCGGCCGGGCCGCGCATCTTGTCCACCGCCTCGTTCAGCGAGCCGCCATAGATGAACTCGCCATCGAGATGGGTGATATAATCGCCGGACTTGATGCCCGCCCGCGCCGCCGGCGTGTCATCGGTGGGGGTGACCACCTTCACCGTGCCGTCTTCAGAGGTCACGGTGAGGCCGAGCCCGGTATATTCGCCGTCGGTCGTCTGCTTCAGATTGGCATAGTCCCGGCCATCCAGATAGCCGGAGTGCGGATCCAGGCTGGCCAGCATGCCGTTGATGGCGCCGCGGATCAGCGTCTTGTCGTCCACCTGATCGACGTAGGTGACGCGCACCCGCTCGAACACGTCCATCAGGGCATCGAGTTCCTTGTAGGTATCGGTCTCCGCCGCCGCCTGCACCGCGGCATAGCCCGGCACCAGCAACAGGGCCGCCACCGGCAACGCGATCTTCCAGCTTTTTGTCATCGTGCGCAGACTCAACCTCAGGATGGGTGACAGAATAGCATAGTTCACCCCGTCCGCTACACCCTGCGGCTTTGCTGCCCGGTGAACATCATTCTACTGCCGGTGATAGGGGTGGCCATCCAATATGGTGGCGGCGCGATACAGCTGTTCGGCCAGCATGGCGCGCACCAGCATGTGCGGCCAGGTGGCGCGGCCAAAGCCCAGCAGCAGATCGGCACCGGCGCGGGTGGCATCATCATGGCCATCGGCGGCACCGATCAGAAAACGCACCTCGCGCGCGCCGTCATCGCGCCAGCGGCCGATGATGGCCGCCAGTTCGGCCGATGGCAGATCGCGGCCGCGCTCATCCAGCACCACGGTGCGGCCGCCGGCAAAGGCCGGCCAGGCCGCAGTGTCACCAATTTCCATGATGGTCAGCCGGCCCTTCAGCCGCTGGGCATAGCGTTGCACCAGATCGGCTTCGGGCGATTGGCCGATGCGGCCCCGGGCGATGATGGCCAGTTTCAAGACAGAAGGTTCAGCGCGGCGAGCCGATCATCGGGCCGGGAGCAGTGACCGGGGCAAAGGCCGGGGACGGGTTGGGCGCATCATCCAGGCCCCACATCTTCTCGAGATTATAGAATGTGCGGACATCCGGCCGGAAGATATGGACGATGATATCGCCGCAATCGATCAGCACCCAATCGGCGGCGGGCAGGCCCTGCACGCGGGCGCTGCGGCCGAAATCGGCCTTCATCTTCTCGGCGATCTTCATGGCCATGGATGCCACCTGGCGGCCGCTGCGGCCGCTGGCGATCACCATGTAATCGGCAATGCTGGTCTTGCCGGCCAGCGGAATGGAAACGGGATCCACGGCCTGATCATCGTCCAGGCTTTTCATGATCATGGCGTGGAGTTCGTCCACCCGGTCAGTCTTGATCAAAAGTTCGTCCTTGGTGTTTGGCCCAGCCGGGATCGGCACGGCGGATGACTGTAGCCGATTCCGGCCGCAAACGGGAGTGAAGTTTGATGATCGCCGGCA
>JAIXQY010000226.1 GCA_027485485.1 Sphingomonadales bacterium
CGGCTGCTGGCCTTTCAGGGCCAATCCGGGCTGGTGTCGATCGATCAGTTCAACCAGCGCATCGCCGCGCTCGACACGCTGCAGGATCGCGAGCGCACCGCGCGCACCCTGCAACGCGAGCGTGACGCCGAAACCCGGCGGCTGGCCAACGCACTGGGCATCTCGCTCAGCGGCGCGCGCGCCGCCTTCCTGCTCAAGGCCGATCCGCTGTTCCAGTCTTTGCTGTCGCGCTATGCCGCCAATGCCACCACGCGCACCGAACGCGGCGCCACCCTGGGTGACAGCCACGCCACCATGGCGGAAAATGGCGCGGTTGATGCCAGCCTGCGCGCGGCGCTGATCGCGCGCGGCCGGGTGCTCACCGGCCTGTCGCCGGCCACCCTGCTGTCGTTCGCCGATCTTTCGGTGGCCGAAGGCCGGGCGCGCATGTTCGAAGTGATGGTGAACGGCAGCAGCCAATCGGCCGGGGCCGATGCGGCGCTGGCCGAAATCCGGCGCCAGATTGCCGAACAAAATGCCGGCACCGGCGCGCTGGTCGCCAAGGCCGCCACCCTGGCCGATCTGGTGCGCGATCTGCGCGTGGCCGAAGCGGTGTTCTCATCGGCGCTGGCGCGGGTTGACACCAACAAGGCCGATCCCTTCGCCTCGTATCCGCTGGTGCAGACGCTGGAAGAACCATCGCTGCCGCGCGGGAAGGCATCCCCCTCCACCACATTGGCGCTTGCTGGCGCGGTGGCAGCGACTATGCTGCTGGTGATCGGCTTCCTGTTGCTATGGCTGCGCCAACCCATCATCCACAAACTGCTGCCGAAAGGCTGATCGTCACCACGATCACATCAACCTGGCTGCTGTGGCTGCTGGGCGCCCTGTATATCGTTGGCCCGGTGCTGGGTTGGACGCTGGCCGCCATGGCAGCCAAGCGGCTCTATCTGGCACCGGGCCTGCCGCCTGAAGAACGGCCGCGGCCGCTGGGCAGCCTGGTGTGGGTGTGGTTGATCGGCATGTTGTGCATGCTGATCGCGCTGCTGGCCGGCCATGCCATCAACGAACTGGGCGCAGCCAAAACCGTGAAGTCCGCCGTCGGCTGGGCCAAGGGCTGGGCGCTGCTGGGGCTGTTTCCCTTTGCGGCGGCGGTGCTGAACATCCGGCCGGCGGTCATTTATCGCGCCGTGTGCCGGCTGGGCCTGCAAAGCCTGATCCTGTTGCCGCTGTTCATCGTGGCGCCCATCATCGGCTTGCCCGGCGAGCTATACACCTCGCCGCTCTCCATCCTCGGCGGTTCCGGCCCGGAATATTTCACCGTCGTGCTCTACACCATCGAACCCGGCACCGGCGCGACCCGCTATCAGTTCTTTGCGCCCTGGTCGCCGGCGGCCGGCATGGTCGCGGTGATCCATGTGCTGTGCGCCATCGAGGAACGGGAACGGCGCTGGCAGATCATCGGCGTGCTGGCCGGGCTGGCCGTGGCGTTGCTGTCGCAATCGCGGCTGGCGCTGGTGGCGATCGCCGTGGTGTGGCCGATGGCGCAGGGCGTGGCGCGGCTGCGCCGGCCATCAACCTGGTGGCTGGCGGCCCCGGTGGTGCTGGGGATCGGGCTGTTTGCACCCACGGTGCTGGCGCTGGTCGACAAGCTGGCCAATGATTTCAAGGGCGCGCGCGCCGATTCCAGCCGGGTGCGCGCCACGCTGGGCCGCATCGCGGTGGAACGCTGGCAGAATGAAGCGCCGTGGTTCGGCCATGGTGTGGTGGAAAACGGCCCGCATCTGGTGGAATATATGCCGATCGGCAGCCATCACAGCTGGTATGGCCTGTTGTTCGTCAAGGGGCTGGCCGGCGCGGCTTCGCTGGCCGTGCCGATGGCGTGGAGCCTGTTTGCCTGTGGCCGCCTCGCCTTGCGCGAACCCATCGGCCGGGTTGGCCTTTCGATGGTGCTGGTGCTGTTTCTCTACAGCTTTGGCGAGAATCTGGAGGTGCTGGCCTATCTGTTCTGGCCGGCGCTGGTGCTGCTTGGCGCGGCAGCCAGAGCCGCACAGGCCCCGCCCACCAACGATCAAGCCACCAAAGATCAGGCAACCGCCGGCTGATGCCGCCGGAATAGGGCCTGCCAGGCCCAGATCCGTTCGCGCTCGGCCGTCTGCATGGCGGCGCGGCCGGCCGCGCCCATCGCCGCCAACGGCTGCGACGGCAGCGATGCCAGCGCCGCCGCCAATGATTCGGCGGTGCTGCAATCTGCAATCACGCCAGCATCGCCCACCTGTTCGGGCATGCCATCCACATCGGCCACCAGCACAGCGCGGCCGGCCATCTTGGCTTCGGCCACCACCTGGCCAAAGGCTTCCCAGCGCGACGGCACCACGATCACGTCACAGCGCGACAGGAAATCCGGCACATCATCAACCCGGCCAACGAAGCTGACATGGGAAAGGCCAGCCGCCTGGGCGCGCAGGGCGGCATCATCGGCACCAAAGCCGCCCAGCAGCAGGCTGAACCGCGCCGGATCCAGCCGGCGCATCGCATTGATCAGCGTGTCAAAGCCCTTCTGCTCACTGAAGCGGCCAAAGGCCCCCAGCACCAGCGGGCGCTGGCCGGACGGGCGCGGCGGCGGAACCTGATCCAGGCCCTGGCTGCCGCTCCACGGGTGCAACACCTGTAGCTTGTCCCCCGTCAGCCCGGCGGCGGCGCGCAGCCAGCGCGCCTGCCCGTGGGAGACGGCCACAACCTCGTCAAACAGCGCAAACGCCAGCCGCAACATGGCGCGGAACCGCCAGGGATTGGTCAGCTTCGCCGCCGCCCACGCGCCGGTGTAACTGTGCTCGATATGGACCAGCCGGGCCGCCGGATTGCGCAGCCGCAGCGACACAAGAAACGGCAATGTGCGCCAGCTCGGCGGAAAATGCGTCACGATGATATCCGCCGCCAGCCGCGGCGCCAGGCTGCGGCCGGGATCGGCCGGCAGCACCTGGCTGTCCACATCGGCAGCCAGATCGGGGTGGGCATAGACACCCAAGCCCTTGGCCACGCCGCCCAGGGCAAAATCATCGCACAAATGCACGCAGCGCAGCCGGCTCATGCCGGCGCGCCCTGGCCCAGATGGCGGGCGGCCAGCGCCTGGAACGCCGATGACGGCAAGATCCGGGCTGCCAGCGCGGCGGCCAGCGTGGTGAGCGTCTTGCGCGGTTCGGCCAACAGCATGGACGGGCCGGCCGCCACCGCCTGCAACGCCAGCGACCAGGCAAAGCTGCCATCGCCCAGCTGCACCGCGCGCCGCGCCAGATAGCGCAGCTGATAGGCCATCGCCTGCCGGCCATGGCGCGCGATCAACTGCGGCGCGGCCTGTTCGGTCTTGGCGATGGCGCGTTCCCAGCTTTCATATTGGCGGGCGATGTTGGCCGAAAGGCCGCCGGCAATGATGCGATAATCGGTCAATTCGCCGGCAATGCCTTCGAACCGGCAGCCATGCACGGCCGACAGGCGCAGCCACAATTCGATATCCTCGGACTGGCGGAAGCTTTCATCAAACCAGCAGGTGCGGCCCGGCTCATCGGGGTGGGCAAAGGCGGCGCGGTTGAGCGAGCGGCGGCGCATCACCGCGGCCGATCCGTTGCCCACCGGGTTGCGCTTCAGGATATCGGCCGGGGTGATGCCGGTGAGCTGCGGGCGCATGGCGGCTTTCAGCGGCCGGCCGGCGGCATCGATCATGCGCGACCCGGCATAGCTCACATCAACCGTGCCATCGGCTTCCAGATGGATCATGTGCAGCATCAGCTTGCTGGTGTGCCACAGATCATCGGAATCGAGCAGCGCAATATAGCGGCCGCGCGCCGCGGCAATGCCGGTGTTGCGCGCGCCGGCCAGGCCGCGATTGGCCTGGGAGATGATGCGGATGCGCGGATCGGTGAAGCGGCGGCAGATGGCCATGCTGCGATCGCTGCCGCCATCATCGATGATCAGCAATTCCCAACTGGCAAAGCTTTGATCGATCACCGACTGGATGGCCGCGCCAACAAAGGCTTCGACATTATAGACCGGCATGATGACCGAGATGAGCGGGGCAGTGTTCATGAGACGGGTTCCTTGATTGGCAGGCAGGGGGTTCAGGCAAACAGGCGGGCGCGGGTGGTTGCCGGCAGCAGCATCCCGACCAGCGCACCGGCCAGGGTGAGGCCGCCGCGCCGGCGATCGGCCAGAAAGGCCGCCGCGTTGCAGCGCAGGCCGCGCAGGGCAAAGTTGAAGGCATCGGCCGCCGGGCTGCCGTTGCGCAGGGCGCGGCGGGCGAGATAGCGGCAATAAATGGCTTCGGCCGCAGCCAGATCGATGCTGGCGCGGTGCTGGTGGGCCAGCCGCCGCCAGCCGCGATACATGCGGCGCAGATTGGACGACAGACCGGCCGGCGACAGGCGATATTCCACCAGCAGGCGATCGATGCCGCACACACCAAAGCCGGCAGCCGCCACACGGGCCAGCCATTCCTGATCCTCGGCATAGCCCATGCCGGGGCGGAACCCGCCCACCGCCGCGATGCAGTCGCGGGTGACAACGATGTTGGAAGTGGTGCACACCGGGTTCTCGCCAATCAGCTGGGTGATCGACAGCGGCCCGGCCGGCACGGTGGACAGGGTGCGGGCCGTGGTGCCGGCCGCGCGCCCGGCTTCCAGAAAGGCGATCTGGGCATAGCTCACCCCGGCTTCGGGATGGGCCTGGTGGAAGGCGCGGTGGCAGGCGAGCTTTTCTTCGTGCCACACATCATCGGCATCCAGAAAGGCCAGCAGCTGGCCGCGCGCCAGATCGACGCCCAGGTTGCGGGCGGCGGCCGGGCCGGCATTGGCCTGCGCCACCACGCGGATGCGATCATCACCGGCCGCCATGGCCAGCGCCACGGCAAGGCTGTTGTCGGCCGAGCCATCGTCAACAATGATCAGTTCGAAATCCTGATCGCTTTGATCGAGCACGCTGGCGATGGTGCCGGCCAGCGAGCCGACCGCGTTGAACATCGGGATGATCACCGAGAAATGCGGGACAGTCATGCGAAGGCTTCCTTGCGGATGGAGGCGTTGGAGCGGGTGAAGACCGCGATGGTGGCGGGGATGAGCACCAAGCCAAGGCCGGCGACATAGGCTGAGGCCGCGACGGGCAGGCCATAAGGCGCGGCCAGCGCCAGGGCAGCCAGGGCCGCCATGGTGGCCGCCGTGCTGATCGTGGCATCAAGGCCGGTGGCGCCATCGGCGCGCAGCCAGGCGGTGGTGGCGGCAGAGGCCACCATCGGCAGCGCCGCCAGGCCCAGCAGCGCCACCAGCGGCGCGGCATCCAGCCAATGCTGACCAAAGAGCAGCGGCACATAGAGGGGAGCGAGCAGCACCTGCGCCAGCGTCATCGGCAGGAACACGCCCAGCCCGATCAACAGGCCATTGCGATAACGCGCGGCGCGGGCGCTGCGATCGGCGGCCTTGCACAGCCACGGGAACAACACGGTGCCAAAGGCGCTGACAAACGACGTGGTGATGCCCAGGCCGGCGTTGAAGGCGAAATACCAGATGCCCAGCGCCTTGACGCCCAACAGCGCGCCGATGATCAGCTTGTCGATCTGGGCGCGGGCGGCGCCGGCGATCTCGGTGGCCAGCACGCCGGCACCAAAGCGCACGAACCCGGCCACCGGCACGAACCCGGCGGCGGCATTGCGCACCCACGGCCGCGCCCGGCGCACACCGGCCAGCCAGATCGGCGTGGTGAGCAGCTTGGGCAGCACGATGGCAAAGGCGATGCTCGCCGGATCGGGCCAGGCCAGCACCAGCACCAGCGTGAGCACATGATCGGCCAGCGTCTGGGTGGCGCCGATGCGCGCCGTGGTGGTCAGGCGGCCTTCGCGCATCAGCAGGAACACCTGCACCAGCCCGGCCGGCATGGTGAGATAGACCAGGCTGAGCACAGCCAGCATGGCAGCGGCGGCCGGCTGGGTGAAGGCCAGCGCGCCGGCCAGCGCCAGTTGCAGCGCCGAAATGATTGGGCACCAGATCCAGAACAGGCGATGGGCGCTGTTGCAGGTTGCATCCAGCAGCGCATCGGGCGCGGCGATGATGCGCTGGCCAATGCCGGCGTTGGCCAGCACGCGCACCAGTTCAAACAAAGACAGCGCGAGGGCCGCCGCGCCCATCATTTCGGGCGCCAACCGGCGCGCAATCACGATCACGGTGAGGATGCGGGTGACACGCACCACCAGCTCGGCCGAGCCATAGGCCGCCAGACCGCGCAGCAGAGCGCTGCCGTCTTCGGTCTTTCTGGCCAGGGAGAATGGCAATGGCATGAGGCAATCCTTGTGACGGCCAGGATCGGCCGCTCTGGCCATTGCATTTCAAGAAACGTGCCAACCGGCCAATCAGACTGATCCGGGCCGCAGCAGTCGGCTTGACGCCGGGTTTGTTGCAGATTGCGATGCTATTTCGTGCCGGATTGACCGATTGTTGCAGAACGCGATGCCCTGAGGGCGGGCTGGCGCTGGGCAGGAAGTTGGCACGGTTCGTGCTGGAAGAGTGGCAAGACAAACAGGGGACTCCATATGCGCCACACTCATGATTTCGATGCCAAGGCAGCGCTCGACACGCCGCTGTTCAACATGTCGCTGCTCGATGCCAGCCGCCAGGAAACCGCCGAGGCGCTGGTCAATCTGGCCGATCAGGGCGTTCCGATGGTGGTCAATTTCGTCAATGCGCATTGTGTCAACATGGCCACCCGCCGCGATGATTATGCCGCCACCCTGCAGGACAGCGACGCGCTGTTGCCCGATGGCTCGGGCATTCGCCTTGCCGCGCGGCTGGCCGGCACCAACACCGGCGAGAATCTGAACGGCACTGATCTGTTCCCGCTGGTGTGCGAGCGCGCCGCCGCGCGCGGAACGCCGATCTTCCTGCTGGGCGGCAGCCCCGGCATCGCGGCGGCCGCTGCCGCCGCCATGCAAGAACGCTTTCCGGCGCTGCAGATTGCCGGCACCCAGCATGGCTATTTCAGCGACAGCGAGAATGATCAGATCGTCGACCTCATCAACGCCTCCGGCGCGGCGATCCTGTTTGTCGGCTTTGGCGTGCCCCGGCAGGAATTGTGGATTGCCCGTCACCGCGACCGGATCGATGCGCCGCTGCTGCTCGGCGTGGGCGGGCTGTTTGACTATTATTCCGGCCGCATTCCGCGCGCGCCGCTGCTGCTGCGCCGGATGGGCTGCGAATGGGTGTGGCGGCTGGCCCAGGAGCCCCGGCGGCTGGCCAACCGCTATCTGATCGGCAATCTGGTGTTTGTCGGCCACGCCGTGGCCCATGCCTATCGCGCCACCGGCGTGGCGGCCAGCATCGGCGCCGGCGTCAAGCGCACGGTGGATCTGCTGGCATCGGCGGGTCTGCTGGTCGCCCTGTCGCCCGTGTTGCTGGGGGTGGCGCTGGCCATCAAGCTGGAAGATCGCGGCCCGGCGCTGTTCCGCCAGACGCGCATCGGCGCCAACGGCCGGCCGTTCACCATGCTGAAATTCCGGTCCATGCACATTGATGCCGAAGCCCGCCGCGCCGCCCTGCTGGCCCAGAGCGAGCGCGACAGCGTGTGTTTCAAGATGCGCAAGGATCCGCGCATCACCCGGGTGGGCGCCTTCATCCGGCGCTTTTCGCTGGATGAGCTGCCGCAGATCATCAACGTGCTGTTGGGTGACATGTCGCTGGTCGGCCCGCGCCCGGCGCTGCCGGCCGAAGTTGCCACCTATCGGGGCCGCAGCTGGCAACGTCTGGGCGGCAAGCCCGGCATCACCTGCATCTGGCAGGTGTCGGGCCGGGCCGAGATCGAATTTGAACAGCAGGTGGAAATGGACATCGCCTATCTGGGCCTGCGCAGCCTGGCCACCGACATCGGCCTGCTGTTGCGCACCATCCCGGCGGTGATCAGCGGACGCGGCGCATACTGACGCTCCCTCCCCAACAGCTTTGATCAAACGCGCGCATGCCGCGCCTGTCGAAGCCCCGACCGATTGTGGTGCGGGGGGTTTGGCAGGCGCGGCATTGGCGCGTTTGCCGTGCAACCGCACGGTTCAACCAACCGCTCCTGCCGGCCATGGCCGCCGCCTTCACAAGGCCGCGTTTGCCGGCCGTCCCTGACCGTCTGTGCCGCTGCGCATTTCGGCGCGGCTGGCGATCGCGCCGGCCCTCAGCCGCCGCTCAGCGCCCCACCACGATGCGGGCGTCGCTCACCAGCAATGTTTCGCGGCTGAGCGTCACCGGCACCGGCGCAGCATGTTCCGCCTCCAGCCGCCATTGCCCCGGCGGCACGCCATCGAAATAGGCCAGCCCGTCAAAATCGCTCCGCGTCACCGCAAAGCGCTTGCCGGCGGGATCGACCAGCGCCACCTCGATGCCCGGCAAGGGCCGGCGCACATCGCCATTCACGCTTTCCACCTGGGCTTCGATCTCGCCGGTCTGGCGCAGCGGCACCGCCACATCCAGCACCTGGCCGGGGCGCAGCACCGCCGTCACGCCCGGCTGCACCGGCCGCAACCGCAGATCGGGCAGCGAGGCCAATTGCACTTCCACATCAACACCGCTGTTGGGCATCAGCCCGCCGATGCGCACGCGGCCGTTGCTGCCAGTGGCTTCGCGGCGCACGCTGCTGTCAACGATGAAGCTGGCGCCGGCGATATCGGGCTCGCCCGGCCCTTGCGCGCCGTCGCCGTCCACATCTTCAAACACATGCGGCTGCAAGGTGCCACTGCGGCCGATACCGGCGGCTGCCAGGTGATAGCCCCGCCGATCCGGAAACAGCGCCGCCTGCAGCGACAGGCCAACCCGCCAGCCATTGAGGCCATAACCGGCCCCGGCGCCCAGCGAAAAGGCGCCGAAATGGCGCTGCGCCGTGGCGGCGATGCTGGCGACACCGCGCTGGGCATCCCAGCCCAGATCAATCCCCAGGCTGCCGCGCGTCGTCGCCCGGCCGGCTGACAGGCCGATCTGGCGCAAGCGCAGGCCATCACTGGCGCTGACATCGATGCCGCCGCGCAACCGCCAGCTGCCCACCGCCCGCGCCACGGCGAGATTGCCCAACAGGATCGGCGCGTCGCCACCGCGTTTCTCAAGGCTGGCACCCTGGCTGAGGCGCCATTCGCCCAGCGCCAGCGCCAGCCCGGCATCAACCCGGTCCAGCGTGTTGCCGCCGCGATCCACCATATGCCGCCAGCCGGTGATCAGTGGCAGGCTGCGGCGGCCCAGCGCGATGCGGGTTTCGGCCGAAATGCCGAACTCGCGCGCCAGATCGCTCACGGCGCTCGGCAGCGATGGCCCGCTCAGGTTGCCATAATCGGCAAGGTCGAACTTGATGTTGGTGCGGCCCCACTGCCGCACGCCGCGCAGCGCCAGCGCCGGGCGGCCGCTGCCATCGCCGGCCACCAGCAGGCTGCCAAAGCCGCCGAACAGCGCGGCATGCACACCCGCCGCCAGCGCCGGCGTGCCGCCATCCAGCGGGGCGCGCACATCCACCCGCATCGACATGCCGCCCGGCAGGCCATGTTCAACGCTGGCAAACGCCACCTTGCCCAGCGCGGTCTGCGTCGGTGCCGGAGCGCCGAGCAAGGGCACGCCGCTGTCCACCACGCCCGCGCTGTAGTAGAACTCATTCTCCGGGTTGAGCTCGCTGCCGACATAGCGGCTGAATGGCCGCTCCTCGATCTCGCCATGCGGGCCAAGCAGGCGGACGACATAATTATTGGCCCCGGCGCGCAGCGGCACATTGGCAAACACATAATCGCCGGCGGCATCCGGCGTGTCGCACACCGCCACCAGCCGATCATCACGGTGCAGCTCGGCATCCCAGCCGCGCGGCAGCGGCCCGCGCAGCTCGATCTGATCGAACAGATCGGCGCGCCAGGGCGGGCGGTTGGAAATGACGATGCCGCGGCCGCTGCTGGCAACACCGATCAGCGGTTGGGCCGGCGCATTCACATCGCCGAAGGCGAAACTGCGGGCGTGGAGGAAACCGAGCTGATCGGCCGCTTCGCTGTCGCGGCCAAGCGCGACGCGGATGCTGGTCTGGCCGGTGCTGTCACCGGCCAGCCGGGCACGCGCGGTCATGCCGGCCAGATCGCCGATCAGTTCGGCCTGGCCAGCGGCAAAGCCGCCACGGCTGCCTGCTTCACCGGTCAGCGCCAGATCGATGGTCGGCAGGCCGGCCAGGCTCCAGGGGTTGGCGATGCGGGGAAATTGGGGTCGCGCCGGTTCGGCACCGCGCAGGGCCTGCGCCCGGCGTTCCGCCCGGTCCAGCCGCGCGATCACCGGCAGCGGCTCGCTGGCCTCCATGCTGATGCGCAGATTGGCTTCGTCATGCCGCACCGTCATCGGCAGCAGCCGGGCAAAGGCGGTGATGGCCAGGCACGGGCCTTCGGGCGATGGCGTCAGATCGGCCGCCGGCACCGGCACGCGGCGTTCGGGGGCGTGAAGTTCGATGACCGGCTGGCCTTCGGTTTCGGCATGGCCGATTTCCAGCGCATCAAGCACCGGCAGCAGCGGCAGGCACAGCCCGGCTGGCGTCTGATAGGCGGGCAGCGATTCCAGCAGCTGGTAACGGCCGAGATGCAGGGCCACGATGCTGAGATCGTCGCGGCCGGCACGCGGGCTGCGGCTGCCGCTGACCCGCGCCGGCTCTTCGCCGAACAGGTCATCATAGACCTTGTCATTCTCGCGCGCCGGAGCGCGCTGGGGGTCATTCTCACGCGCCGGCGGGCGCGGAGCCTCGCCCGCCCGCTGTTGCGCGTGCGCCGGGGCGGCCAGCACCAGGGCGGCCAGCAAAGCGAAGAGCATCCGCATGGCCCGGCACCGGCCGCCCCGTCGTTCGGATCAAAGCTGGACGCGGCGGCTGGCGATCAGGCCCGGCGCCTTGGGATCGGACGAGACATAATCGATGCGCACCTCACGGCCCGCCAGCTTGGTCTTGATGTCAGCCGGCAGCGGCAGCATCACGTCGCGATCGGTGTTGGGGGTATAGATGGCAACGCCGCGCACGCTGTACACCGGGTTGGTTTCACCGGCGATGGTCAGGCGCAGATCGCCATAGGTGGATCGCGTGCCGAAGCGGGTCAGCTTGACGACCAGCATATTGTCGCCCTGGCGGGTGAGCGCCGCATTGTCGACAGTGGCCGTGGCATCGAGCGTGCCGACGCGGACGATGACCGGGATGGTGATCGAACGCACCGCGATCAGCTGGATCGACAGCGAACCATCATTGGCGTCTTCGGTGGGGGCGGCGGTGGCGGTGCCGGCGTTGGTGGGGGCCGACATCAGGCGCAGGTGGCTGCGATATTCACCGGGGGCAAGGCCGGGCGGCGGCGTGACGGACACGCGCAGCGACTGGCGGGCACCGGGTTCCAGGATGACGCGGCGCGGCGAGAAGCGGATCATGTCGGCGGCGAACAGCTCGCCGGGACGGGTGTCGGTGGCGGTTTCCAGCGCGCCATCACGGCGCATGCGGCGGTTTTCGACATCAATGCGATAGGCGGTCTGGGCATCGCCCTTGTTGACCAGGATCAGCTCGGTGCTGCGTTCGGCACCGGCCAGGACCACACGGGTCGGGGCGATCATCAGCTCGGCACTGGCGGGGGTGGGCAGCGCCGGGGCAGCGAGCGTGGCGAGCAAAAGCGCGAGGCGCGAAAGGCGGGTCGAAAAGCACATGGCAGGGGGCTTTCCTTCAAGGGGCAGGGGGGAGATCAGGACAGGGTCGGAGCCCGAAGCGCCTTGCGGGCGTTCCGGGCTCCTTCCCCTGCCAGAGTCGATTACTGATATTCGACGGCGACGACGAAGCGGCCGGTGTACTTGCCAGCAGCCTGACGGACGCCCACGTTCAGCGTGCCGCCGACGGTGAAGCTGTCTTCGCCCTTGACCAGACGGCCGTTGTCCTTGGAGCCCGTGAAGTCATAGACCTTCATGGCATCGCCCTTGTCGTTGGTGATTTCGATGCCGCCCGGCAGCGAGATCGTGTACACGGCGTCAGCTTCGCCCTTCACGTCGAAGGCGGCGGCGGTGTGATCGTTGGTCAGGCAGGTCAGCGCGGCGCCGCACTTCTTGTCGCCAGCCGGGGTCACGACCACGCTGTCACCTTCGGTCAGCGACGGGGCGACGGTGCCGAAATACAGCGAAGCGGTGTTGGTGATTTCCAGCGGGGCGATGATCTTCGCGCCGGCGCCGGCTTCGGCGGTCACGGGAGCGGCGTTGGCAGCGCCAGCAGCGGCGAGCACGGTGGCGAGAGCGAGGGTCGAGATGAAGTTGCGCATTTTGGTTCTCCGTTAAAATTGCCATCTGGCAGACGTGAGCGTCGGAACTGCTCCGGCTCTGCCCCTCCCTTTTCAAGGAGCGTGCCAAGTGGGTCGCCATGGGAGAAGGGCGGCAAACAACCACCAAAATGGTCGAAACGGCCGCAATTTATTGCCAAATGGTAAAGATAATCGTTCCAAATTGCGAAAACTGCGCAATCTGCAAGGGGCGACGATTGGGCCGGAGAACGCTCTATGCGGCCGGATCGGCCAGCAGCAGGGCACGGCCCTGTGCGATTGCCTCTGCTACCAGCGCGCTGAGCCTGACGGCCGTGGCCGGATCGGGCCTTGCCTCGTCGCGGCTGGCCTCCAGCAGGGTGGTCAGGCCATCCACGCCGAAATTGCCGGCCACACCCACCAGGCTGTGCCGCGCCCGGCGCACCGCTTCGGCATCGCCCGCCGCCGTCCCCGCGCAAAACTCCTCACCAAGCTGGCCAAGATCGCGCGCCACCTGATCGAACAGGCCAGCGCGGCGGTTGGCCGGCAATGCGGCCATCGCGGCCAGAAAGCTTGTCGCATTGATCACTGGCGTGGGTGTCAGCGCGGCGCGCAACACCCGAAGCAGTTGCGGCACGGTGATGGGCTTGGCCAGGCATTCATTCATGCCCGCCTGTTTCAGCGCGTCGCGTTCCGACTGGATGGCCTGCGCCGTCACCCCGATGATCGGCACCGCCCCGGCCGCCCCACCCAGCTGGCGGATCTGCCGGGTCGCCTCGGCGCCGTCCATGATCGGCATCTGGATGTCCATCAATATGGCATCAATCCCGCCAAGCCGCGCCGCCGCCAGCGCCAGCGCGCCATTGCCCACCACCTGATGATCGCAACCGATGGAATCGAGCATGCTGGTCAACACGATCTGGTTGGTTTCAATATCCTCGGCCACCAATATGCGCGGCCGCCGCCCGGCCACCAGCAATGGCTGCTGGTCGCTCTCGCTGCTGGCAACCGGCGGCGCGGGCGCAGCGCCACTGCCGCCATCGGCAATATCGATGATCTCATCGATCAGGGCGCGCAATTCATCGCCGGCGGCCCGCGCCAGCCGCAGCTGCTGGGCCTGCGCCGGATCAAGCTGGCTGTGCGCCAGCAGCTCCATCATGCCGAGCAGGCCATTCATCGGCGTGCGCACCTTGTGGCTCATCCGGGCCAGAAACTGGTTCTTGGCCTCATTGGCGGCCTGGGTGCGGGCATGGCTGGCGGCCAGCGCCGCGGCACTCTGCTCCAGTTCGACCACCCGCTCGGCCAACAGGGCATCGGCCCGCGCCAGCCGTTGCAACGCGCGCTGGCTCACCAGTTGCAGCGCCTTGCCGCGCCGCTGCGCCGCCCGCTGCGCGGTGATATCCTGCACCGTGCCCGAAATGATCGAGCGCCCATCCCCGCTCCATTCGCGGCGCGCGCTCCATCGCAGCCACCGCAGCGTCCGGTCTGGCCGCAGGATGCGACATTCATGCTGAAGCTCGCTGCCCGGGGCGCGATCGGCAAAAAATGCCGCCTGCACGGCCACCGTGCGCTCACGATCCAGCGGGTGCAGCGCGGTGGCGACATCCGCCACGGTGACATCGCGGTCGCCGGCCAGGCCAAGAATATCGGTCAGCGCTTCGGAGGCGCGAAACCGGTCGCCTTCCACGCCATAGAAACTGGCGATGCCGCCCAGCCGCTGGGCCTGCAACAGATTGCGGTTGCCGATGTCCAGCTGCGCCACCAATTGCTCTTCGCGGCTGCGCAGGTCGCGATTGCTGCGGTCAAGCTCACGCGAGCGCCGTTCCAGCAGCTCTTCGGCCTCGGCGCGGGCGGCTTCCGCACGCTTCAGGCGGCGTTCCAGCAAGGCCATGGCGGCGGCCATTTCGGCCATAGCGTCCGTCATGCCGATGCCCCCAGAGCCGTTCCCACCCGCCGCAACACCGCATCGGTTTCAACCTGCATCGCCGGCCCCAGCCATTGGCAATGGGCCGGATCGGCCACTTGCACCAGCGCCTCGCCAAAGCCGCAGCGCGCCGCCAGCGCCGCATCGCCCAGCGTGTGGGCCAGGCCGGCCAGCGCGTGCAGGGCGCGCCGGGCCGCGTCCGCATCCAGCTGCGCCAGCGCCGTGTCCAGCGCCTGACATTGGCCGGCCAGATCGGCCGCCACGCTGGCGGCCAGCCCGGCCCGCGCCGCGGCCGGCAGGGATGCCAGCAGGGCCTGCAACGCCGCCGCGGGATCAGGATCATCGGCCGCCGCTGGCCGCGCCAGCATCGCCGCCAAACAGCTTGTCAGGCCCTTGCGGTCAAAGGGCTTGGGCAACACAGCATCCACCCCGGCATCCTGCATCGCCTGCGTTGCCCTGCTGCTGCTGGCGGTGAACGAAACGATCCGCACGCCGCCCGGCAACCGCCGGGCCAGCGCAATGGCCGCCGCCCCGTCCAACAGCGGCAGTTGATTGTCCATCAACACCACATCAAATCCGCCGGCAAACAATTGCGCCAGGGCTGCCATGCCATCACCCACCAGCACGGCCTGGCAGCCCAGCGCCTGCAAATGCGCCTCGGCCACCTGCCGGGTGGTGGCATTGTCCTCCACCACCAGCACGCGCGGCGGCCGCCCGGTGCGCGTCTGCAGCCGCTGCGGCACGGGCGCCGCTTCGGCAGGGCTGGCCACAAGCGGCAGCGTCAGTTCCACCCAGAAGCAGCTGCCCTCTCCTGCGGTGCTGGTGGCGCCGATCTGGCCGCCCATGGCTTCGGCCAGCCGCCGGCTGATCGCCAGCCCCAGCCCGGTGCCGCCATGGGTGCGGGCGATGCCGGGTTCGGCCTGCTGAAACGGCGCAAACAGCCGGGGCAATGCGTCGGCGGCGATGCCGATGCCGCTGTCCTGCACTTCGATCCGCACCTGGTTGTCGTCCAGCCGGGTGGCAGACACCCGCACGCCGCCCGTCGCGGTGAACTTCACGGCATTGCCCACCAGGTTTGACAAGATCTGCTGCAACCGCGACGGATCACCACGCACCTGGCCCAGCCCGCCGGCAGTCACGCTGATGCTGATGCCCTTGGATGCCGCCAGTGGCCGGAACAATTGCGCGGTTTGTTCCACCACATCGCCCAGATCGAAATCCACCGCTTCCAGCCGCAGCGCGCCGCTTTCCATGCGCGAATGTTCCAGCACATCATCCAACACCACCATCAGGGTGCGGGCTGAACGCGCCATCCCGGCCAGCGACATGCTGTCAGGCAATTGCCCGCCCGTCTCGCTCATCAGATCCAGCAAGCCGATGATGCCGGTCATCGGGGTGCGGATCTCGTGGCTCATGGTGGTGAGCAGTTCGGCTCGGGCCTGGGCAGAGGCATCGGCGGCTTTGCGGGCTTCGGTCAGGCGGCGCTTGGCCTCGCTTTCCTCGGTGATATCGCGCATCACGCCAAACACCGAAACCAGATTGCCGGCCGCGTCATGCTCCGGCAGCGAAATCAGGGCAACGCGGCGGCGCACGCCATCAGCGCGGATGATCTCGGTTTTTGTCTGGCCGCCGCTGCCATCGCCGATCAGCGCCGCGATCATCGCGTCTGCATCCGGCCGCTGGGCCGGGGCATAAAATTCAGCCACCTGCGCCAGTGTGACCGCGCTGCCCGGTGGCACGCCATGGATATGATAGGTTCCGGCCGACCATTCCACCCGGTCCTGCCCGATGCGGTATCGCCAATGGCCGATGGCCGCCATGTCTTCGGCCAGGGTCAAGGTGCGCAGGCTTTCTTCCAACTTCAGGCGCTGTTGCCGCTCCTCGCTGATATCGCGCATGATCTCGGCAAAGCCGACCAGCGTCTGATCGTCATCCCGGATGGCTTCGATCACGATCGATGCCCAGAAGCGGCTGCCGTCGCGGCGGTGGCGCCAGCCTTCGGCCATGGCCCGGCCGCGCGCACGCGCCGCCATCTGCAAGGCGGCGGGCGCGGCTTCGCCGTCGCCGTCGGCGCCGTCCACCGCCAGCACGGCAATCGGCTGGCCCAACATCTCGTTGGCGGCATAGCCAGTCATGCTTTCGGCGCCGCGGTTCCAGTTGATGATCAACCCGGCATGATCCAGCATATAGATGGCGTGGTTTTCAACGGTTTGCGCCAACAGATCGAAGGATCGCTGCAACCGCTCGCGCTCGGCTGCGATGGACTGTTCCATCACATCGAAACTGGCCCCCAGCCGCGCGATCTCTTCGGGCACATCGGTCTTGATCGGCACGGCCGGCATGGATTGACCCGACCTGGCAGCAATATCCTCGGCCCGCACCGCCAGCGCCAGCATCGGCAGGCCCACGGTGCGGCGCATCAGCTGCCAGATCAGCAGGATCAGCACGATCACCACGATCAGGCCGATCAGCAACAGCGCCTGCGCCGCCCGCAGCGATTGCGCCACCACATCGGCACGCGGGAACCAGGTGATGACATGCCAACCCGGCGTTGCCACCGGGTTCATCGCGACATAGGCATCCAGCCCCGGCACCAGGCTCGTGAAGTGCGGCTTGTTCTGCTGCGACTGGATGAACCGCCACAGCGCCCGCGAACGGGCATCGGGCGCATTGGCCAGATCCAGATGCTGGCCGGTGGCCTTGGCCGATTGCACGGTGAGCGCCGGATCAAAGATCAACCGGCCGGCCTTTGACACGATGATGGTGCGTGCGCCGGGTGGCCCGGCCGGAATGCGGCCGGCAAACAATTCGTGCAGCAACAGGCTCACCCCGAAACTGCCGACATGGCGGCCATCAATATCGATCGGCAGCATGCACCCCGTTGTCCAGGTGCGGCCGCTGGGATCATAGGTGGCCGGTTCCAGTTCGGTGCAGCGCAGGGTGCGATCCGGGTTGCTGGCCGGCGTCATGATCCGCGCCACGCTGGATTGCTGAAACTCCAGATCGGCCGGCGCGGTTTGACGATAGAAGATCAGTCGGTCTTCCCGCGTCGGCGCATGGATGATGATGTCGTTGGACGGCGTGAAGAAATACAGGCTGGTCAATTCCGGGCCGATGCCGCCGGTGGTGGCGCGCAGGGCATCAAAGGCCGCCTGCAGGGTGCGCAGCCGCGCCGCCGGCATGTCAGCGCCGCGCGGGATATAGGCACCAACGCCGGTGACGATGCTGCCATCGGGCCGCACCTCGCCATCAAACAGGCCCGGCCGGCTGCGCCGCGTGCCATCACTGGCCAACGGGAAATCGGCATTGAACGCGGCCTCCGCCGCCGGGCGCGGCGCGGCGAGCAGGCGGCGCATGTCGTCCACCGCCTTGCGTTCGACCACTGCAATCTTGTTGAACCGCCGCTGCTGATCCGCCGCCACGTTGCGCCCAAAGGCATCCA
The DNA here is from genome assembly GCA_027485485.1 of Sphingomonadales bacterium. Taxonomy (GTDB): domain Bacteria; phylum Pseudomonadota; class Alphaproteobacteria; order Sphingomonadales; family Sphingomonadaceae; genus Sandarakinorhabdus. The sequence goes on from JAIXQY010000226.1 coordinate 17,620, forward strand.
GCGCGGCCAGCGCATTTTCCTCCGAATTGCTGCGTTCAATCCAATAGACCACCGGGATGGCCGCCAGAAACAGCAGCACGATCACCAGCGCGATGGCAGAGGTGGCTTTGCGGGTAAAGGAACGCGACTTCACACTTCACCATAGCCCCGAACCAGCGCCACCGCCAGACAGGCGACTTGGAGAGGGGGCAAGGCCCCCTTTCACTGCCCCTTGCGCACCTCCACCGGCAGACCCAGTTGCTTCAACTGCGGCTCCACCTTGGCGGCATCGCCCACCACCACCCAAAGCAGTTGATCGGTGCCAAACATCTGCACCGCGCGGTTGAGATCGGCGGTGTTCAGCGCCGAAATCTTGCGCGCCGCCGTCACATAATATTCGTCGGGCCGGCCAAAGATATTGTTGCGCTCCATGGCCGACAGGAAGGCGGTGCCGCGTTCGAACTGGCCGGGCAGGGCCAGCACGCTGTTGGCCACGGCGCGGTCGCGCTCTTCCGCCGTGATCGGCTTGGCGGCCTTGATGGCGGCGATATCGTCGATCATCGCCTTGATGCTGTCGCCGGTGCGGTCGGTCTGCACCGGGGCATAGACCAGGCTGTAGAGCTGGCCCTTGCCATCCGACAGGCCGGCATAGGCGCCATAAGCCCAGTTTTTCGTCTCGCGGATATCGGTGTTGATGCGGCTGGTGGACAGCCCGCCCAATATGTCGGCGGCCGCACGTTCTGCATACAGCTCCTGCCCGCCCGTCAGCGGCAGCAGGCTGCCGGCCAGGATCAGGCTTTGCGGGCTGGCCGGCCGGTCCACCAATATGATGCGCGCGCCCTTGGCCGCGGGCGGGGCGGCCATCTTCACCTCGCCCGGCGCTGTTGCGGCATCGGCCTGCCAGGCCCCAAAGGCGGCGTCCAGCTGGACCTTCAGATCGGCGGTGTTGATATCGCCCACCACGAACAGGGTGCCGCGATCGGGCCGCACCCAGCGCTTGTGCCAGGCGACCAGATCATCGCGGCTGATGGCCTTCACGCTGTCGGGCGTGCCCAGCCCGCTGGGCGGCGCGCCATAGGGGTGATCGGGGCCATAGAGCGCCGGGGTCAGCACGCGCCGGGCAATGCCGGCGGGGTTGCTGGCTTCCTGGGCCAGTGCGGTCAATTGCTGGCCGCGCACCCGTTCGATCTCGGCGGCCGGGAAATCCGGGCGCTGCACGATATCGGCAAACAGCTTCAACGACGGCCCCAGGTTGGAGGCCAGCGCATCAAGGCTGAGCCGGGTGCGATCCTGCCCGGCCGATGTGCCGATGCCGGCGCCCAGCCGCTCGCGCGCCTCGGCAATCTGTGGCCCGGTCATGCCGGCGGCGCCTTCGTCGAGCAGGTTCAGCGCCATGGCCTGGATGCCCAGCTTGCTGCGATCATCCGCCGCCATGCCGCCGTTCAGGCTGAGCAACATGCGCACCAGCGGCACCGTGGTGCGGCGGGCGAATTCCACCTTCAGGCCATTGGCCAGGGTGAAACGCTCCACCGCCGGCCATTGCAGCAGCGGCGCCTGCCCCACGGCGGGTTCGGCCATGCGCTTGGGTCCGCGGGCGGGCTCGACACTCTTCGCCGGCTTGGGCGGCGGCGGCACCTCTTCGGCGGCGGGGCGTTCGCCGGGCAGCACGGTCTGCACATAGGCGCCCTGCGTCAGCCAGTTGCGCGCGGCGGCCTGCACATCGGCCGGGGTGGCATTGGCATACCAGCCCAGTTCCACGCGATATTGTTCGGTGTTGCCGGCATAAACCGCGCCTTCGGCCAGCGCGACCGCCTTGCCGCCAAAGCCGCCCACCGCCTCCAAGCCGCGGATGGTGCCCGCCACATTGCGGGTGGCCACCCGGCTCACTTCATCGGCGCTGGGGCCGGAGGCAACCATGTCGGCCAGCGCCTGCTTCACGATGGCTTCCACCTCTTCGGGCTTGGCCCCCGGCGCCAGGCGCACTTCCACTTCGGCCAGGCCCACCTTTTCAAACGCCTGCACGCCGCCCGAAACCGCCACCGCCAGCTTCCGCTTGCGCACCAGTTCATTGTACAGCCGCGACGATTGCCCGCCGGCCAGCAGGGTGAGGCCGATATCGGTGAGCGCCGAGGCGCGATCCAGCCGGCCCGGCACCGGCCAGTGCAGGCTCACCCGCGGGGTTGGCACCTTGTCATAAAGCGTCTCGCGGCGTTCCTTGTCCCAGCGCATCACCGGCGCGGGCAGGCGCTTCACCTCAGGCCCCTTGGCAATCGGCCCGAAATAACGCTCCACCAGCGGGCGGGCGGTGGCGGCATCAATGTCGCCGGCCAGCACCAGCACGGCATTGTTGGGGCCATAATTGGCGCGGAACCAGGCCTGCACATCGGCCAGGCTGGCGCCATTGAGATCGGTCATCGAACCGATGCTGTCGTGGGCATAAGGATGGGTGGGCGGAAACAGCGCCTTCAGCACCGAATAGCCGGTCAGGCCGAACGGTTCGTTGTCACCCTGGCGCTTTTCGTTCTGCACCACGCCGCGCTGCGCATCCAGCTTGGCCTGGGTCACCGCCCCCAGCAGCCAGCCCATGCGATCGGATTCAAGATACAGCGCCAGGTCCAGCGCCTGGGTCGGCACATTCTCGAAATAATTGGTGCGATCAAACCAGGTGGTGCCGTTGGCATCGGTGGCGCCCACATCCTCCAGCTTCTTGAAGAACACCCCGTCGTTGTTCTCGCTGCCATAGAACATCAGATGTTCGAACAGATGGGCAAAGCCGGTCTTGCCCTTGGGCTCATCCTTGGAACCGATGTGATACCACACGCTCACTGCCACGATGGGGGCCTTGCGATCGGTGTGGACGATCACCCGCAGGCCGTTGGGCAGGGTGAATTGTTCATAGGGCAGCTTCACCTGATCAACCAGGGCGGCGATGCTGGTGGCCGGCGCCTGCGCCCGTGCCGGCACTCCCAGCATCAACCCGGCCAACGCCGCGATCATCACCTGCTTCATCACCATACCCCGTCAAAACAAGCCATTTACCACCACATAGCGCGGCTGATAGACCGCGCCAATGATCAAGCCCCTGCTCCTCGCCGCCGCCGCCCTGCCGCTCATCGCCGCAGCCCCGGCACCAGTAACAACGCCGCTGGCCAACAGCTTCCGCAGCCATGTCGCCTTTCTGGCCGATGATCTGCTGGAAGGCCGCGGTATCGGCAGCCGCGGGCACGAGATCGCGGCCAATTATATCGCCCAGCATTTCGCCCGGCTGGGCCTGCAGCCGGCCGGCACCACGGGCTGGATGCAGCGCATCGGCTTTGCCGAAAGCCGCTTTGCCAGCGAGCGCGAATCGGCTGTGCTCGATCTGGGTGCCAGCAAACTCACGCTGGAAAACGGCGTCGGCCTGGTCGTCTCCCCCGGCAACACGGCGGGCGCGGAAGAGGTTTCGGGCGAGATGGTGTTCGTTGGCTATGGCCTGCAAGACAAGTCGCAGGGGATTGATGATTTTGCCGGGCTGGACCTGAAGGGCAAATATGCCGTCGTGCTGTCGGGCGCGCCCGATGGCATGAACAGCGAGATTGCCGCCCATCTGGCCCGCATATCGAAGGCCGTGGGGGCCGATGCCGCCGGTGCCATCGGCGTGATCACCATCCGCACCCTGAAGGAGGCGGAACGCCTGCCGTGGGACAAATATGCCAGCCGCGCCCGCCTGCCGCGCCGGCAATTGCTTGGGCCCGATGGCCAGCCGCTGGGCGATGGCGCCGGTTTGAAGGTGCGCGCCGCCATCGATGATGCTGCCGCCACCGCGCTGTTTGCCGGCGCGGGACAAGATTTTGCCGCCGTGCGCGCGGCTGCCGCCAAGGGCATGGTGAAGGGCTTTGCGCTGCCGGGCCGCTTCACCGTGCGCCGTGCCACCAGTGTGGAACGGATCAGCAGCCCCAATGTGCTGGCCCTGCTGCCCGGCACCGACAAAGCGCTGGCCAATGAAATCGTGGTGATTTCCGCCCACAGCGACCATGTGGGGATGAAGGCCGGGGCCAAGCCGGGCGAAGACGCGATCTACAATGGCGCCATGGACAATGCCGCCGGCACCGCCACATTGCTGGAAGCTGCCACCGCGCTGGTCAAGGCGCCGCCGAAGCGCTCCGTGCTGTTCCTCGCCACCACTGCCGAAGAATCCGGCCTGTTGGGCGCGGATTATTTCTCGCGCTATCCCACCGTGGACGTGAAGCGCATCGTGGCCGATGTGAACATCGACATGCCGATCCTCACCTGCGATTTCGGCGATGTCGTGGCCTTTGGCGGCGAACGTTCGACCATCGGCACCGTGGTCGCCGCTGCCGCCAAGGCCGAAAAGCTTGGCCTGTCGCCCGATCCGCAGCCGGAAGAGGCGGTGTTCACAAGGTCAGACCATTATCCCTTCGTGCGCAAGGGCGTGCCATCGGTGTTCCTGAAAACCGGCTGGACCGACACCAGGGGCGGCCTGTCGTGCAAGGATGCGGAGCGCAAGTTCCGCCTCAACAATTATCACGAGGTTTCGGACCAATTGGACCTGCCGTTCGACTGGAACGCCGCGGCCAAATGGGCGCGGGTGAACATCGGGATCATCCGCACCCTGGCCAACGCCAAGGCCGCGCCGCGCTGGTATGAGGGCGATTATTTCGGCACTGCCTTTGCCCCGAATGCGCCGAAAGCGCCGAAGCCCTGAACCTCTCCCCTCCCGCAAGCGGGAGGGGCGCCGCTGTTCTTCTCCCCTCCTGCTTGCGGGAGGGGTCGGGGGTGGGCCTGGCCAAATGCACGAGCCCGGCCAAGCAAGCGCAGACCTGGCGGCAAGACCCACCCCCCAGCCCCTCCCGCAAGCGGGAGGGGAGATTATCGGCCAAGCCTCGTCACATGCCCCATCTTGCGTCCGGGCCGGGCATCGCCCTTGCCGTAAAGATGCACATGCGCGCCGCGTTCGGCCATCAGGCGCGGCCAGTCATCGGCCTGGTCGCCGATCAGGTTGAGCATCTCCACCCGGGGCAGCACCAGATCGGTGGGGCCCAGCGGCAGGCCGGCGACGGCGCGGATATGGTTCTCGAACTGGCTGGTGAGGCTGCCTTCGATTGTCCAGTGCCCGCTGTTGTGCACGCGCGGCGCCATTTCGTTGAACCTGAGGCCATCCTTGCAGGCGAAAAATTCGCAGGCCAGCACGCCGACATGGCCCAGCTTTTCCGCCACACGGCGGGACAGCGCCACCGCCTCCGCCGCCTGTGCCCGCACCAGCGCCGGGGCGGGCAGCGTGGAGGTGGCCAGGATGCCGCCAACATGCACATTCACCGGCACCGGCCAATCCACCATCTGGCCATCCTGGCCCCGGCAGATGATCACGCTATACTCGTTGGCGAACTCAACCATGCCTTCCAATATGGCCGGCTGGCCGCCAATCGCCGCCCAGGCGGCATCGGCATCATCGGCGCTGTGCAGCCGGGCCTGGCCCTTGCCGTCATAGCCAAAGCGCCGGGTTTTCAGGATGGCGGGCAGGCCGATGCGGGCGATGGCATCGTCCAGCTCGGCACGGTTTGACACCGGTGCCCAGGGCGCGGTGCGGCCGCCCAGCCAATCGACGAACTGTTTTTCGGCCATCCGGTCCTGCGCCACTTCCAGGCTGTGAACGCCGGGCCACACCGGCACCTGCCCCGCCACCTGGCGCACAGCGGCGGTGGGCACATTCTCCCATTCGAAGGTGACGGCATCGACCGCGCCGGCAAAGGCCGACAGCGCGGCGGCATCATCAAATTCAGCGCGGGTGACGGCCGCGCACACATCGGTGGCCGGCGGCGAGGCTTCTGGCGCAAAGACATGGCAGCGATAGCCCAGTTGCGCCGCCGCCACCGCCAGCATGCGGCCAAGCTGGCCGCCGCCCATGATGCCAATCGTTGAACCGGGTGAGAGCATGTTCAGGGTAGCGTATCCACCGGCACTTCGGCCACCGCATCGGTTTGCGCCTGCCGCCAAGCCGCCAGCCGGGCGGCCAGTGCCGCATCGGTCAGCGCCAGGATCGCCGCGGCCTGCAGGGCGGCGTTCACCGCGCCCGCCTTGCCGATGGCAAAAGTGCCCACCGGCACCCCGGCGGGCATCTGCACGATCGACAGCAGGGAATCGATGCCCTTCAGCGTGCGCGATTCCACCGGCACGCCCAGCACCGGCAGGCTGGTCATGGCCGCCGCCATGCCGGGCAGATGCGCCGCGCCGCCAGCCCCGGCGATGATGATCTTCAGCCCGCGTGGCGCGGCGCCTTGCGCATAATCATGCAGGCGCAAGGGGGTGCGGTGGGCGGACACGATGCGCACTTCGTGCGGCACCGCCAGCGCGGCCAGGGTTTCGGCGGCATGCACCATGGTCTGCCAATCCGATTGGCTGCCCATGATGATCCCCACCAGCGGGGCCGTTTCGCTTGCCATGGCCATTCACCTTGCCCGGAAAGCGCCACCGTCTAGCGAGTGGACAGGCCGGGCGCAAGAAATTCGGGAGGGGTGGGCCGGGGCCGGCCGATCAGGCCTTTTCGGCCAGCAAGCGTTCCACGCCGGCGGTCATCACCTCGGCCGCGGCAAGATGGTCCAACGCCCCACGGGTGCGCAGGCTGGCATAGCAATCCAGGCTGAGCCACAGGTCCAGCTGTTGAAACCAGATGGCATCATCGCGCGCGGCCGCCGGCACCAGCGATTCCAGCCGGGTGCGCAGCATGTCGTTGAACACGCCGGGCCCTATCGCCATCGTGGCGCTGCCGTCGCGGAACCGTTGCGCCATGCGGCTCAACATCAGGCCGCCTTCATACAGCTCGAGCCGGCGGGCCAGCGCCTCGCGCAACTGCCCGTGCCAATGGGCCGATTCATACGGCCGCATCAGGTGCAGATAGCGTTTGCCAACCCGTTCCAGCACCGCCGTGTACAACGATGCCATGTCCCCGAAATGCCGGTACACGCTGCGCAGGCCCACATTGGCGCGCGCGGCCACAACGTCGACACTGGGGATATCCAGGCCATCATCGATCATCGCCACGACCGCATCGATGATGCGCTCGCGGCTGGCCTGCGACCGCAGGCGCCGGCCATCGGTTTCCTGGAAGTTCATCGGTCTCACAATTGTGATACACTATCACTGGAACTCGCAATTGCAAGGCGACGCGTTTCAGCGCGGCAGCCCGCCGCGATACAGCAGCAGCAGGCTGATCATCACCGCTTCCACCACCATCGGCTGGATGGCGGTGGGCGCCATGCCATCGGCGATCAGGCTGATGCAGCGGCCGATCAGGGCAATGCTGATCAGCGCGACCGGCACCAGGGTGGCGGCGCGATCCCGGCGCAGCGACGCGATGAAGGCAAAGGCGCCGCCGGTGATGAAAAATCCGGGGAAATCGGCCCGCAAGGTCGCCAGCCCCTGGCTGCCCACCGGCGACAGGAAGAACGCCACCGCCAGCTGGGCCGGGCGGAACATGAAGCCAAGGCCGATGAGGATGTTGAACAGGCCCACCAGACCAACCAGAACGCGCAGGATATTGTGCATGATAACCCCTGTATGATGCCCCACCATATCAGCGGCGCGCGGCTTGCCAATGCCCTGCAAAGGCGTAGGCTGGCCGGAAATCAGGGGATATCGAGCGATGAAACGGCGGGCAGTGTTTGCAATGGTGCTGGCCGGTCTGGGCCTGGCGGCTTGGGCAGGCCGTGCGCCGCTGGGCAGCATGATGATGGAACGCGCCATCGCCAGCCGGGCCGGGCAGGATTTGACGGCCGGGCTGCCCGATGGCCTGCATGTCGTGCTGTGCGGCACCGGATCGCCGCTGCCCGATCCCACCCGCGCCGAAGCCTGCACCCTGATCATCGCCGGGCAAACCCTGCTGGTGTTTGATGCCGGCGATGGCGCGGCGCGCAATCTGGGGCGTTGGGGCGTGCCGCTGGGCCGGGTGCAGGCGGTGTTCCTCACCCATCTGCACAGCGATCATGTGGAGGGCCTGCCGCCGCTGGCGCTGCAACGCTGGGTGGGCGGGGCGGCCACCACGCCGCTGCCGCTGATCGGCCCGCCGGGGGTGGAACAGCTGGCCGCCGGTTACACCATGGCCTTCACTGCGGACGCCGGCTGGCGCACCGCCCATCATGGCGCCGCCATCGCCCCGCCCTCCGGCGCCGGCATGAGCGGCCGCGCCGTGGCCCCCGGCCTGGTGTGGGATCAGGGCGGCGTGAAGGTGACCGCCATTGAAGTGAACCATGCGCCGGTGGTGCCGGCCTATGGCTATCGCATCGACTACAAGGGCCGATCCGTGGTGATCAGCGGTGACACCGGCGCCTCGGCTGCGCTTGAACAGGCGGCGCGCGGCGCCGATGTGCTGGTGCACGAAGCCCTGCAGCCGCGCATGGTGGCGATGATGACCGCCGCGCTGGAGGCCAGGGGCCGGGCCAACACCGCCAAGATCACCCGCGACATCATCGATTATCACCTCTCGCCCGAACAGGCGGCAGCAGCGGCGAGCCGCGCTGGCGTGAAGACCCTGGTGCTGTCCCACATCGTCCCGCCGATCCCCAATCCCTATTTCAACGCCGCCTTCCTGGGCGATGCGCCGAACAAATATGATGGGCCGATCATTGTCGGGCGCGATGGCCTGATGCTCAGCCTGCCGGCTGATGGCGGGCCGCTGCGGGAGAAGATGATCAACTAGGCCCGCGCCGCCAGCCCCTTCTGCTTCAGCCGCCAGACCAGTTGGTCAAACCGGTCCTGGCCAAAGAAGGGCTCGCCAGCCAGCGCCATCAGCGGCACGCCATAATGGCCGGCGGCGCGCTGGGCCTCCTGATTGGCATCGATGGCGGCGCGATAATGATCGGGATCGGCGGCGATGGCGGCATCCAGCGCGGCCAGATCCAGCCCGGCGCGGGCGGCGGCCTCGGCCAGATGATCGCCCTCGTGCCAATCATCGACCGTGCCGCTCCAGATGGTGTGCGACACCTCGCGGATGAACTCCAACCCGCGCCCGGCTTCGGTCGCAGCGATGCCCAGATGCGACAGCCGGTGAATATGCGGCTGCTCGGCCGGATAGAGCCGGGTTGCCGGGTCCATGTAGACCGGGTCCGGTTTGGGCCAGCGATAGGGCAGGCCGAGATACTCTGCCTCGCGATATGTGTCTTTCATCAGGTAAAACACCCACAGCGGATCCACCTTCTGGAAGAAATCCGCCTGCCGCACCGCGATCGGATAGACGATGCGCACGTTGCACGCCACGTCGTGGCTGGCCACCAGCTCCACCACCCGCGGCAACAGCAGATAGGAATAGGGCGAGCGGAACGACCAGAACAGATCGAAGCTGAGGCTCATGATTGCGCCCCAAGGCCAGGCCGCGTGCGGATGTTCAACTGCCCGGCCAGCCCGGCATAGCGGTGGATTTCAATGGCCTGATATTCCGGCAGCGCCACCATCTGCAGCATGGCCTGCGGGCTGGGATACCAGGCCAGCGCCACCGTGTCCCACAGCTCTTCCACATCGCCGAGCAATATGCCCGACACCGGCCCGGAACAGACCACCCGGCCACCCACTTTTTCCAGGCAGGCCACCACGCCGGCGCCATAGCGCTCATAGGCCTCGCGCCCCGTCAGTTCAGGGTCACGGCCATCGGGATAGGTCGCCTTGTCCTTGAACTTCAACAGATTGACCATGACCATCGGGCCATGATCGATATCACTGAAAAAGGCCTGCGCCACATCGGGGCGCGGGCTTGTCTCGTTGGTCACCTGCATGGCTTCATCCTTGTTCTGGCCGGTTCGGGCAGCCCCTCATCCGGCGTGCGCAACAGCTGCATCGGGAGCATCCTTTTCATTGGCCTCACGGCCCAGCGCCCGCGCGCCCAGCCAGAACAGCAAGGCCGGCAGCAGGCCCGCCCAGGCGGCGAAATAGAGCACGATGCGCACCGACTGCACGCCATATTCGGGCTTCAGCATGTCAGACAGCGCGCCGAACAACAGCGGCCCAAAGCCCAGACCGATCAGATTCTGCGCAAACACCATCCACGCCGCTGCCATCGCCCGCGTGTCGGGCCGGGCCAAAACCTGCGCCGCGCCATAGGCCGGGCCGTAATAGGCCGAATTGGCAATGGTGGGCAGCACCAGCAGCGCAATCGCCAGCCGCCAATCATCCACCATGTAACCGGCAAACAACACGGGCGCGGCCAGCACCATCGCCCAGGCCGGCAGGGTGAGCATGTGGCGGCGATCCTTCGCGCCAAAGCGATCCGCCGCCCAGCCGCCCAGCCAGGTGCCGACGATGCCGGCAATGCCCAATATCACGCCCACCCACAGCGCCGTCTGCCCCACCGACAATTTGTGCGTGCGCTGGAAATAGACCAGCACCCACACGCCCTTGCCATAAGACAGGAACGCCACCAGCGACGCGCCCGACAGCACCAGGCAATAGGCCGGCGAGGTGGCGAGCAGCTTCAGGCTGGCCCACATCGACAGCCGCGGCGGCGCATCGGCGGCAGCAGCGCGGCCCAGGCGCGGGTCTTTCAGGAAAAACCACACGAACACCGCCAGCAACAGGCCGGGCAGGCCCACCACGAAAAACGCCTCGCGCCAGCCCAGCATCTCGGCCATGCCGCCGCCGATTAATGTGCCCATCAGGCCGCCGATGGGAATGCCCAGGCCGAAAAAGGCAATGCCGCCGGCGCGCTTTTCCGGCGGCAGACTGTCGGCAATCAGCGCGTGCGCCGTGGGCGTGCAGCCGGCTTCCCCCACACCAACGCCGATGCGGGCCAGCAGCAGCTGCCAGAAATTCTGCGCCACGCCGCACAGCGCCGTCATGGCAGACCACACCGCCACGCACACCGCGATCAGCCGGCTGCGGTTGGTGCGGCCATTGTCGGCCACCCGCGCGATCGGCACACCCAGCGTGGCATAGAACAAGGCGAAGGCCAGGCCCGTCAGCAGGCCCAACTGGCTGTCGGTCAGGCCCAGGTCGCGGGAAATCGGTTCGGCCAGGATGGCCACGATCTGGCGATCGATGAAGTTGAAGATGTAAACCAGCAACAAGGTCCACAGCAGCAGCCGGGGCTGCACTGTTGGTGATGGCGGCGTCGTGGCTCCCATCCGTTCCTCCCAAGCCGCGGATCTGTCGCCGCGTTGGATCACAGCCTGCCCGCATGCCCCTTGGCTGGCAAGCTGCTTGGATTAGAGAGGAACAGGAAGGAGCATCCCGCCATGACCGACTATACTGCCCGGCCCAGCCTGTTCATCGATGGCCAGTGGCTGCCGCGCGGCAACCGCGATGTGCATCAGGTCACCAACCCCGCCGATGGCCGGGTGCTGGCCGAACTGCCGCTGGCCACGCCGGCCGATCTGGATGCGGCGCTGGATGCGGTGCAGCGCGGTTATCCGCTGTGGCGGGCAACCTCCATTGATCAAAAGGCGGCCGTGCTGGCCGGGGCGGCCCGGCTGATCCGCGAGCGCGCCGAGCTGATTGCCATCACCGCCACGCTGGAACAGGGCAAGCCGCTGGCCGAAGCCAGAGCGGAGGCCGGCTATGCGGCGGCGCTGACGGAGTTTTATGCCGGCGAAGTGCGTCGCAACCATGGCCGCGTGCTGGCCCGGCCCGTTGGGCAGCGCAGCCTGGTGCTGCACGAACCGGTTGGCCCCAGCCTGGCGCTGTGCCCATGGAACTTCCCCATCCTGAACCCGGTGCGCAAGCTGGCGCCGGCGCTGGCCGCCGGCTGCAGCATGATCATCAAGCCGCCCGAGGAAGCCCCGGGCAGCGCCGCCCTGGTGCTGCAATGCTTCATTGATGCCGGGCTGCCGGCACCGGTGGCCAGCATGGTGTTTGGCGTGCCCGATCAGGTTTCCCGCCATCTGATCGCCAGCCCGGTGATCCGCAAGATCAGCTTCACCGGATCAGTGCCGGTGGGCAAGCAGCTGATGGCGCTGGCCGCTGCCGGTGCCAAGCGGACCACCATGGAACTGGGCGGCCATGCCCCGGTGATCGTGTGGGATGATTGCGATTTCGATGCCACCGTTGCGATGGTGGCGGCGTTCAAGTGGCGCAACGCCGGGCAGGTGTGCGTGTCGCCCACGCGCATCCTGGTCCATGAAGCCCTGGCCGACCGTTTTGGTGCGGCATTGGCCGATCGGGCCAGGGCGCTGCAACTGGGGCCGGGGCTGGACCCGGCCAGCCAGATGGGCCCGTTGGCCAACCCGCGCCGGCCCGCCGCCATGGCCACGCTGATCGATGATGCCACCGCGCGCGGTGGCCGCCTGCTGGCCGGGGGCAGTGCCCGCCCCGGCGCCGGGCATTTCTGGGCCCCCAGCGTGCTGGCCGATGTGCCAACCGAGGCAAGGCTGATGCAGGAAGAGCCCTTTGGCCCGGTGGCGCTGGTGCAGCGGGTGGCCAGCATCGAGGCGGCGATTGCCGAAGCCAACCGCCTGTCCTTTGGCCTGGCCGCCTATATCTGCACGCAAAATGGGCGCACCGCCAATCTGCTGGCCGATGCGGTGGAAGCCGGCATGGTGGGGATCAACACCATGGCGATGAGCGCGGTTGATGCGCCCTTTGGCGGCGTGAAGGAGAGCGGCCATGGCAGCGAGGACGGGCCGGAAGGCATGCGCGCCTTTCAGGTGGTGAAGGCCATTCACCAGCATTGATGTGCTTGCGCCCGCTGGCCTTGCCTGCCAGTGGGTGCAGGCATGACGATCGCTGCTCTCACCGATGCCGCCCTGGCCCGCCAGCTTGCCACCGAAGCCGGCAAGATCCTGCTGGCCCTGCGCCGCGATGGCCCATCCGATCCCAGGGCATTGGGCAAGGCCGGTGATGCCGCCGCCAACGCCTATCTGATGCAGGCGCTCAGCGCGGCGCGGCCGGATGATGCGATCCTGTCGGAAGAGGAAGCCCCCGATCTGGCCCGGCTGGCTGCGCGGCGGGTGTGGCTGGTCGATCCGCTGGACGGCACCCGCGAATATGGCGAGCAGCGCCATGACTGGGCGGTGCATGTCGCGATCAGCATCGATGGCCGCATTGGCGATGGCGCCGTGGCCCAGCCGGCGCTGGATCAATGTTTCTGCACCGCCAGCCCGGTGGCCCTGCCCACCCCGGCCAGCGCCCTGCGCTTTGCCGTCAGCCGCACGCGCCCGGCCCCGATTGCCGAAGCGCTGGCCGCGGCCATCGGCGGCACGCTGGTGCCGATGGGCAGCGCCGGCGTCAAAACCCTGGCCGTGCTGCGCGGGGAGGCGGATGTGTATCTGCACCAGGGCGACATGAACGAGTGGGACAGCGGTGCGCCGGCCGCCGTGGCGCAGGCCGCCGGCCTGTGGGTGTCGCGGCTGGATGGCAGCCCGCTGAAATTCAACCAGGAACGGCCGCTGACGCCTGACATTTTGATCTGCCATCCCGCCAACCGCGACCAGCTGCTGGCGCTGGTGGCGACCCTGGTCTGATGCACCGGGGCCGTTCAGGCCAGTGCGTCCGGCCGGGACGCCGGGGCGTAATATAGATATGACCGATCTGCCCAAGCCGCCCGGCACCGGCCCGGAGGTCGCGAAATTGCCACATTGGGCCGATAGTTCAGGCCCAGTCACAGAGGATTTGGCGCCCGATATGGTTCACACTGATGCCGGCACCGCGCCTGCCAGCCTTGCCCCCGAAAGCGTTCCCGCCCTGCCCGCCCTGCCGCGCAGCGAACGCGGCTGGACGTGGTGGGTGGGTTCGGCCATCACCCTGGCGGTGCTGATCGCCGCGCTGGTGCAACTGGCACAGGTGGATCTGGCCCGCATGGCGGCGATCGTGCCCGTGTCCCCCGGCTTCTGGCTGGTGTTTGCCCTGTCCTATTTTGCCGGGCCGCTGGGCGATTTCATCATCTTCCGCCGGCTGTGGCAGATCCCGGCCTCGGGCTTTCTGGCGCTGCTGCGCAAGCTGATCGGCAATGAACTCATCACCGGCTATGTCGGCGATCTTTATTTCTACACCTGGGCCCGCCAGCGCACCGCCATGACCTCGGCGCCCTTTGGTGCGGTGAAGGATGTGGCGATCCTGTCGGCGATGGCGGCCAATGTCATCACTTTGGTGCTGATGGTGATGGCCTATCCGCTGCTCGGCACGCTGCATCTGGGCATTGATCCCGATGCCGTGCTGTGGTCCGTCGCGTTGATGCTGGTGATTTCCAGTGGGGTGCTGTTGTTCCGCAAGAAATTGTTCAGCCTGCCGGCGCGTGATCTGTGGCATGTCTCGGTCGTGCAGATGCTGCGCGTGGTGGCGACCCTGGTGCTCACCGGCTGGTGCTGGCATCTGGCGCTGCCGGCGGAAAGCTGGCAGCTGTGGGTGCTGCTGTCGGCCATGCGCATGCTGCTGTCCCGCCTGCCCTTCCTGCCCAACAAGGATGTGGTGTTCGCCGCGCTGGCGGTGTTCGTCATCGGCCAGGATGCCGAAGTGGGCACGTTGATGGCGATGATGGCCAGCCTGTTGCTGCTCACCCATCTCGGGCTGGGGCTGTTGCTGATGGGCGGCGAGGCCGCGGGATGGCGCAAGAAATGAGGCGGGCCGTTCTGGCCGGTCTGGTGCTGGTGCTGCTGCCGTCGGCAGTGGCGGCCCAGGTCGAATCCAGCCCCAATCTGGGCAAGGCCGAAGGGCAATGCCGCCCGAACGAGGCCGGGCCGGCGCTGATCATCACCGTGGTTGGCCTGAAAGACCGCAAGGGCAATCTGCGCGCCGAGCTGTATCCGGACAATGACAAGGATTTTCTGGAGGACGACAATATATTGGTGAACGCCGGCAAGACCTTCCGCCGGGTGGAAATGCCGGTGCCGCAGGCCGGCGCGGTGCAATTGTGCATCCGCACGCCGGGGCCGGGCCATTACACGCTCAGCCTGCTGCATGATCGCGATGCCAACCGCAAGTTCGGCCTGTCGTCCGACGGGGTTGGTTTTCCGAACAATCCCAAGCTGGGCCTGAGCAAGCCCAAGGCGGCCAATGTGCGCTTTGCCACCGGGGCCGGCCTCACCGATATCAGCATCCGCATGAACTATCGCCGCGGCCTGTTCAGCTTTGGCCCGCTGGAACGTCCGGCGGGCTGAACGGGTCAGCGCAGAACGGGCTTGACCGGCACCGGGGTGGGCGGCCAAAGCGGGTTGATCAACGCGAAGGGCAAGCCGCCGACGTGCACATCGTCGATATTTCCGCGCTCTATTCGCCCGATGGGGGCGGCATCCGCACCTATACCCATCGCAAGCTGGAGGTGGCGGAGCGCCATGGCGTGCGGCTCACCGTGGTGGTGCCCGGTGCCGAAGATGGCGTGCGCCACGTGGGCAAGGCCAGGCTGATCAGCATCAAGAGCCCGCGTTTCCCGCTGGATCGCAACTATTTCTATTTTTCCAGCGACCGGGTGATCCACGCCGTGCTGGATGAGCATCAGCCGGATTTCATCGAATGTTCCTCGCCGTGGGGCAGCGCCGCGGCCGTGGCCGATTGGCCGGGGGCAGCGCCGCGCGCGCTGTTCATGCATGCCGAGCCGCTGTCGGCCTGGGTCTATCGCTATCTCGATGGCTTTCTGCCACGCACCGCCATCGATCGCGGCTTTGATTGGTTCTGGCGCTATCTGCGCCGGCTCGATGCGCGCTATGATCAGGTGATTTCGGCCGCGCCCAGCCTGTCGAAACGGCTGCGCGATGGCGGGCTCACCCATATTGTCGACAATGCGCTGGGGGTTGATCCGGGCGTGTTTTCGCCGGCCAACCGCGATGAGGATCTGCGCGCCCGGCTGCTGGCGCAATGTTCGCTGCCGCCCGATGCCACGCTGCTGGTGGGCGTGGGCCGGCACAGCCCGGAAAAACAATGGCCGATGGTGATCGCCGGGGTGACCGCGGCCAGCTATGGCCGGCCGCTGGGCCTGATCATCCTGGGCGATGGCCATGGCCGCGCCAGCGTGGTGCGCGCCGTGGGCGAAAATCCGCACATCCAGCTGATCGCCCCGGTGCGCGACCGCGCCGAATTCGCCCGCACGCTGGCCAGTGCCGACATGATGGTGCACGGCGCGCCGGCCGAGACCTTTGGCATCGCCTGCGCCGAAGCCCGCGCCTCCGGCCTGCCGCTGATCGTGCCGGATGAAGGCGCCGCCTTTGACCAGCTCGAGCCCGGCCTTGGCCTGGCCTTCACCTCGCTGGATGCCGCCAGCCTGGCCGGGGTGATCGCCCAGGCCATCCCGCAACTGTCCGCCCTGCGCGCCCACGCCATCGCAGCGGCGCCATCGGCCCGCACCATCGATGAACATTTCGATGCGCTGTTCGCCGGCTATGCCAGCGTGCTGGCCAACCGCCGCGCGGCATAGCCCAGCCGCCGCCCACGCGCCGCCAGCCCCGGCCACCCCGCCGGCACAATCGGGACACCAAAGGGCATAATCCGGCAGCCGATTCAGCCGCTTTTCAGGCCCATTGGGCCGGCGAATCCAACAAGATCACCGACCATTGAGTCGATGGACGAAAAATTATGCGCATTATCAGCAGTTTGGGCAGCGGCCTGTCCTACAACCCCGCCATTGCGCTATCATTCATCGTTCCTTGAAAATCAGAAAAACGCCTGCAACCCGGTTTGCGCCCGGCCCAGTATCAGGGCGTGCACATCGTGGGTGCCTTCATAGGTGTTGACCGCTTCCAGATTCATCACATGGCGGATCACGCCATATTCATCGGAAATGCCGTTGCCGCCGTGCATGTCCCGCGCCTGCCGGGCGATATCCAGCGCCTTGCCGCAATTGTTGCGCTTCAACAGGCTGATCGCTTCGGGGGCCAACCGCTTCTGATCCATCAGCCGGCCGCCGGCCAGCGCCGCGCACAGGCCCAGGGTGATCTCGGTCTGCATATCGGCCAGCTTCTTCTGCACCAGCTGTGTCGCCGCCAGCGGCCGGCCGAACTGCTTGCGGTCCAGCGTATATTGCCGTGCGGCGTGCCAGCAAAACTCCGCCGCGCCCATCGCGCCCCAGGCAATGCCATAGCGCGCATTGTTCAGGCAGCCGAACGGCCCGGCCAGGCCTTCCACGCCTTTCAGCATGCGGTCTTCGGGCAGATGCACATCGGCCAGCACGATCTCGCCGGTCACCCCGGCGCGAAGCGAGAATTTGCCTTCGATCTTGGGGGTGCTGAACCCGGCATCGCCGCGCTCCACCACAAAGCCTCGGATCTTGTCATCCTCGCACTTGGCCCACACCACCGCGACATCGGCCAGCGGCGAATTGGTGATCCACATCTTTGCACCGTTCAGCAGCCAGCCGCCCTGCACCGCCTTGGCCCGGGTTTTCATGCCGGCCGGGTCTGAGCCCGCATCCGGCTCGGTCAGGCCGAAACAGCCGATCAGCTCGCCACTGGCCAGGCCGGGCAGATAGCGTTCCCGTTGCGCCTCTGAACCATAAGCGTAGATCGGGTGCATCACCAACGACGACTGCACACTCATGGCCGAGCGATAGGCCGAATCGACCCGCTCCACCTCTCGCGCAATCAGGCCATAGCCAACATAGGACGCTCCGGCACAGCCATAGCCCTTGATGGTGGGGCCGAGCAGACCGGCCGCACCGAACTTCTTCATCAGCTCAGGGTCGAACGTCTCATGCCGGTTGGCCAGTTTCACCGCCGGCATCAGCTCGGCATCGCAAAAGGCGCGCGCCGCATCGCGGATCATCGCCTCTTCCTCGCCCAGCTGGGCGGCCAGCAGCAACGGGTCTTCCCAATCGAACTTCGGCCACTTCGGCGCGAAATGCTGGATATCGGTGGCGGCAGCGGTGGCCATGGCAAAACTCCCTTTTGTCCGTTCTAGGCCGTGAAAAGCGCCGCGCCAAGGCTTGCAAGCTGCGGCAAACGGGTTCAGCCTGTTGTCATGAAGCTCGCATCATTGAAATCCGGCCGGGATGGCCGGCTCGTCGTTGTCTCTGAAGATCTGGCCTGGTGCGCCGCGCCGCCGCCCATGTATCCCACCTTGCAATCCGTGCTGGATGATTGGGATCGCGCGGCCCCGGTGCTGGAAGGGGTGGCGCTGTCCCTCTCACACGATGCCGTGCCACATTCGCGCTTTCACGAGCGGGAGGCCGCAGCGCCCCTGCCCCGCGCCTATCAATGGGCCGATGGCAGCGCCTATGTGAACCATGTCGAGCTGGTGCGCCGGGCGCGCGGCGCCGAGCTGCCGGCCAGTTTCTGGCATGATCCGCTGATGTATCAAGGCGGCAGCGACCAGTTCCTCTCCCCCCGCTGCGCCATCCCGTTCCACGATCCGGCCTGGGGCCTGGATCTGGAGGCCGAGGTGGTGGTGGTGACCGGCGATGTGCGCCAGGGCGCCAGCCGCGACGAAGCCCTGGCCGCCATCCGCCTCGTGGGCCTGGTCAACGATGTCTCTTTGCGCGGGCTGATCCCCGATGAACTGGCCAAGGGCTTTGGCTTTGTGCAGTCCAAGCCGGCCTCGGCCCTGTCGCCCGTGCTGGTCACCCCGCAGGCGCTGGGCGACCGCTGGCAGGATGGCAAGCTGATCGGCACGCTTTCCATCGATCTGAATGGCCAGCCGTTCGGCCGGGTGGAAACCCATACCGACATGACATTCGATTTCGGGACGCTCATCGCGCATCTGGCCAAGACAAGGCACATCGGGGCGGGCAGCATCATCGGTTCGGGCACGGTCTCCAACCGCGATGCCGGCGGCGGCCCGGGCCAGCCGGTGGCGCAAGGCGGCCGCGGTTATGCCTGCATCGCCGAACAGCGCATGGTGGAAACCATCACATCGGGCGCCCCCACCACCCCCTGGCTCAGCCCCGGCGACGTGGTGCGCATCGAAATGCTGGACGAAAAACACCACAGCATGTTCGGCGCCATCGAACAGCTGGTCACCGCTGCCGGTTGACGGGAACCGGCCTTTGGTGGCACGGGGTGCGCCGCGCCACTGCGGGTATGATGTAATGGTAGCCTGTCAGCTTCCCAAGCTGAACGCGCGGGTTCGATTCCCGCTACCCGCTCCAGCTCTGCACTTTCCTACGCGCCGGTTTTCGCGCTAAGCTTCGCCGGTCATCTGGAAATGAGGCGAGACGGACATGCAGCTTTCCCCCAATTTCACCCTGGCCGAACTCACCCGCAGCGATACGGCCACGCGGCTGGGCATCGACAACACGCCGCCGCCAGCGGTGATCAGCGCTTTGCGCCATCTGTGTGAACGGGTGCTGGAACCAACCCGCCGCCAGTTCGGCCGGCCGGTGCGGGTGAATTCCGGCTATCGCTCGCCCCGGGCAAACAGTGCTGTGGGCGGGTCTGACACCAGCCAGCATGTGTTTGGTGAAGCCGCTGATCTCGAGATCCCCGGCATCGCAAATGGCGACATTGCGATCTGGATCAGGGACACGCTGGTGTTCGACCAGCTGATCCTGGAAGCCTATACCCCCGGCCAGCCGTCCAGCGGCTGGGTGCATGTCAGCCTCACCACCCGGCGGGTGCCGCGCAAATCGGTGCTCACGGCAACGCCGCGCGGCGGCGGCCAGCGCGGGATGGATTACCGCCCCGGCCTGATCATCGGGTGACGGCGAAATAGATCACATAGAACCAGCCGAACAGGCCGTGGATGATGGCCCACAGCAGTGATTTGTGCAGGCTCCAGCTGATGGCGATGGCCAGGGCCGAACCGAAACCGATGCCGGTTCGGACCACTTCACCGCTGCGCAATCGTTGTTCGGCCATGTCGTGATCCTTTACTGTATTATTTTCATCATACAGAAATGCCAGTTCCAAGCAACCGCTGCCGGGCCGCATTGAGGCGGCGGGCGCCTTCATCCAGCACCGCATCGGACTTGGCGAAGCACAGGCGGATGAACGGGGTTTCGCACCCATCGGGCTGAAAGGCCGAAAGCGGGATGGCCGCCACGCCATCATCGGTGCGGGCCACGGCGGCTTCGCAGAAGCTGCGGTCGCCCATGGCGATGCCCGAAGCCGCCAGATCGGCCATCAGGAAATAGCTGCCGTGCGTGGGCAGCAGCGCCCAGCCACCGGCGGTGAGTGCGGCGGCGAGCCGGTCCCGCGCCGTGGTGAAGCGCGCGCGGGCGGCGGCATACCAGGCATCGGGCAGGGCAAGGCCAGTGGCCACGGCCACCTGCAACGGCGGCGCTGTGGTGAAGGTGAGGAACTGGTGCACCTGCGCCACCCGCTCGGCCAGCACAGCCTCCGCCACCACCCAGCCGACCTTCCAGCCGGTGAGCGCCAGCAATTTGCCGGCTGATCCGATCTTGATGGTGCGTTCGGGCGCGAGGGTGAACGGCGACAGGTGCGGGGCGTCGCTGGTCAGCACCGCTTCCCACACTTCGTCGCTGATGATGGTGAGGTCATGCCGGCGGGCGAGATCGGCAATCGCCGCCAGCATCGCCGGCCCGGCCACGGCCCCGGTGGGATTGTGCGGCGTGTTCAACAGGATGGCGCGGGTGGCCGGCGTGATGGCGGCGGCAATGGCCTCGGCACTGGCCTGCCAGTCGGGTGGTTGCAGCGCCACCCACACCGGCCGCGCGCCCGCCCGTCGCACCAGCGGCGCATAGGCATCATAGGCCGGCGCGAACAAGATCACCTCGTCGCTTGCACCAGCGACCGCCATGATGCTGGCCGCCAATGCCTCGGTCGCGCCGGAGGTGATGATCACCTGATCGGGCGTCAGCGCCAGGCCGCTCCGGGCATAGAATCCCGCCACGGCCGCCCGCAGTTCGGGCAGGCCGCGCATCGGTGGATATTGGTTGTAACCGTGGGTGATCGCTTCGGCCCCGGCCGCCAGCACCGCATCGGGCCAGCCGAAATCGGGAAAGCCCTGGCCCAGATTGATGGCATCATGCTGCCGGGCCAGGCCCGACATATGTTCGAAGATGGTGGTGCCGGCCTGCATGCTGCGCTTTCTGGCATGCAGGCCGGCAGGAGGCCAGCCCCTCAGGCCGCGGGGCGCAGCTGGTAGCTGTGGCGCATGATGAACGGCTGGCCGGCCGTGCGGCTCTGCCGCGTGATGCGCAGGACCGGGCCATCGCGGGTGAGGATTTCGCGCACCATCACCTTCCGGCCATTCTCCTCGCCGCTGCCATCGGCCACGATGGTGAGCGCCCCGGCGCTGCTGCGGCGCAGTTCCGCCACGGCCAGCACCTCCCGGCTGTTGTCGCCGCTGATGATCAGCTGCTTGCCATCGGGTGTGAATGACCAGCTCTGGCGGCTGCGCACCGTCTTGCCGGGGCCGTCGTCGAAGGTCCAAGCCAGGCTGAGGCCGCTGGCCTGCATCAGGGTTGGCAGGCTGCTGCGCGTGTCGTCCTGATAGTCGCGATAATCCAGCGTGCCAGTCCAGTTGCCGGCCAGCGCGGTGGTGAGCGCAGCAGCGGCATCGACGGGAGCGGTTGGTGTACCCAGAGCGCGTGCCACTTCCAGCGCGCGGTCGCGCCCGGCTTGGAAATCGGCCAGTGTCGGCACCACCAGCACATCGGCCGCCACTCCGCGGCGCGGTGTGAAGCTCTTGATATTCGTGCGGTTCCAGGCATTTGGCACCCGCACCTTGATGCCGCTGGCCGGCAACTTGAGGTTGAAGATCTGCCCTGCCGTCGGCCCTTCGGCGCTGCCCGACCCTTCCTCCCCCACCAGCGTGGCGCCGCGCCGTTCCTTGAACCAGGCAATGGTGCGGGTGGCGCCGGAGCCGTTCTGCGGGCTGGTCAACACCGTCAACCGGCCGGTGAAGCGCTGGGCTGCCGGCAGCGGCAGATGCTCGATGGTGCCGGCGTCGTCATCGGTTTCATTGGGATCGGCCGGGATGCGATCATACCAACCGTCGGGCGTGCGGATGAACCCGGCTTCCGGCGCGTTGAACAGCGCCTCGCGATCGCCCCAGCTGTCGATATACTGGGGCAGATCGCCATAACGGATCGCCTTGGATCGCACCGGCTTGCCCCAGGTGAACGGCGCATCGAACAGATAACGCGCCAGCGCAATCGACGGGCCTTCCGAGCCGCCGCCATTGTTCCTGAGATCAAGGATCAGATGCTCGGTACCGGCCTCCTTCATCGCCTTGAAGAAGCCGCCCAGGAAGGGCGTGGTCGCCACCGGGTTGCGATAATTGACGAAGGTGTCGATCTTCAGCCGGGCCGTCTTGCCGGCCATACGCCACGTTATCCCGTTATAGAATTCGTTGCGATAGGGGCCGTCGGGCGCGTCGAGTCGGGTCCATTGATCAAAGCTGATCGGGGCCAACTGGCTGGCCTGGCTGGCGGCCGCGCCCGGCATTTTCCAATTGATATCCCAACGGTTTGGCGCGCCGAACAGGCCGAGCCAATATTCCTCCAGATCGCTTCCGCCCAGATCGCTGTCGTCGGCGATCTTCACCGCGATGGCCTGATCGGTGTCGCCGTCATAGGCGACCAGCGGGGCAACGGCAGTGAGGATCTGCGGCACCTGGCGGCCATTGATGGCGGTGATTTCCGCGCCCTTGGGCAGCGCGCCCGAAATCACGATCATGCGCCCTTCGATCAGCTTGAAGCGCAGCGGCAAGTGGCTGGCGTTGGTCTTGCGCCAGCTCTCGATGGCGTCGGGCAGTTCGGGCTTGCTGTGATCGCAATGGATGCTGGCCACCAGCCGGGCGATCTCCCGGTGCAGGGCGAGCGTGCTGATCGGCGCGCGCGTCTGCGCCTCCAGCCGGGAAAAGGCGCCATCAACCTCGGCCTTGGGCACATAGCGATACAGGCCGGGGTGAATGGTCTCCATCGCCCGGCGCAGCAGGGCAACGTCGCTGGCGGCTTGAGCCGGCGAGAGCAGCGGGTTGGGCATGTCGGCGGGGCTGGCCGGCGCAGACGCCAGCAGCGCGGCAAGGAGAATGGTACGGATCATGGCGGGACCTTTCGGGTTGCAGTTGGCGGCCCGGCAACTGGCGGATTCGGGCATTCGCATCGCCCGAAACGCTGAATTTTGCGCGATTTTCAGGATTTGAGACGTGCTTGTGACGGCGTCATCCCGGCAAATTCGGCAAAGGCCCGGTTGAAACTGGCCTTGGACCGAAAGCCGGCGTCCATCGCCATGGTGAGGATGGCGCGCGTCTCGGCCGGATCGGCCAGCCAGGCCTGCACTTGGCGCACCCGCCGCCGGTTGATCACCGCGTTGAAATTGGCCCCCAGCCCTTCGTTGAAGGCGCGCGCCAGATAATTGCCGTTGGTGCCGAGCGCGCGGGCCAGGCTGGCGGCGGTCAGGTCAGGGTCCTGCCACAGGCGCCTGGCCTCGATCTCGGCCTCGAACCGCGCGCCCAGCGCCGCCCAATCGCGGCCGGCCGGCAGCGCCGGCGCTTCGTCGGTGACATCGCCCGGCACCGGATAGCGCATGCCGGCATGGCGCCATCCTTCCACCCCCAGATAGATCACCAGCCCGGAGAAGATCACATACAGCCAGAACTGGTCGAAATAGTTTCGGCTGGGATCGCGCAGATTGGCGATGAAAAAACCCAACCACACCAGCACCACCAGCCCCAGCGCGATCAGGAAATTGCGGATCCAATCAGGATCAAAATCGACCGCGTCCGTCACATTCTCGCGCAGCCAGCGGCGATAATCGGCCCAGCTCTGCCAGGCCAGCCGGCCATAGACAGCCAGCGACACGAAGGTCGCCACCCGGAAAATCGGCGCGATGATCGGCGCGTGGGCCACCGTGTCCCACCAATTCTTGGTTTCAAGCGGGAAGGGAAACACCAGAGCATCGGCAGCGAACTGCACCGCAACGGGCAGGAAATGCGGCCACAGCCGCACCGGCTGCCGGCCACACAGGCTGGTGGCATAGAGCCAAAGCAACGGCCCAAAGGCCAGCGTGTAACTGAACGGCGTGAAGCTGAGCCAGCGCCAGCGATCATAAAAGCCGGCAAAACCGATGATATAGGGCGTGATCAGCGCCGCGACGGCCAGAATGAGCAGCGCCAGCCAGCGATTGGCCGTGCGGTTGCTGGGCACGCGCCACAGCATCGCCGCCAGCACCAGGCCCTGCGCCGTGCCGACCAGCAGCGATATGCTCAGTACGCCGAATTCAATCACGCCCTGACCCTCCCACAATCGCGGCATTGCTGCCAGCCGGAGGGCGGGTTAGCTTTTGGCCATAATCACTTGGGGAACAGGCCATGAAAACGCGCATCACCGAATTGTTCGGCATTGAACACCCGGTCATCCAGGGCGGCATGCACTATGTCGGCTTTGCCGAAATGGCCGCCGCTGTCTCCAACGCCGGTGGCTTGGGGCTGATCACTGGCCTCACCCAGGGCTCGGCCGAAAAGCTTGCCGCCGAGATCGCCCGCTGCCGCGAGATGACCGACAAGCCGTTCGGCGTGAACCTCACCTTCCTGCCCAGCGTGACGCCGCCGGATTATCCCGGCCTGATCAAGGCGATCATCGAAGGCGGCGTGAAGGTGGTGGAAACCGCCGGCAACAACCCGGCCAAATATCTGCCCGCCCTGAAGGAGCATGGCATCAAGGTCATCCACAAATGCACCAGCGTCCGCCACAGCCTGAAGGCCGAGGCCATTGGCTGCGACGCGGTGTCGGTGGACGGCTTTGAATGCGGCGGCCACCCCGGCGAGGATGATGTGGGCAACTGGGTGCTGCTGCCGCGCGCCGCCGAGGAGCTGAAAATCCCGTTTGTGGCCAGCGGCGGCGTCGCCAACGGCAAGCAGCTGGCCGCCGCGCTGTGCATGGGCGCTGATGGCGTCAACATGGGCACGCGCTTCATCGCCACGGTGGAAGCGCCGGTGCACCAGAATGTGAAGGATGCGCTGGTCGCCGCCACCGAGCTGGACACCCGCCTGATCATGCGCCCGCTGCGCAACACCGAGCGGGTACTGAACAACGCCGCGGTGGAACGCCTGCTGGAAAAGGAACGCGCCAAGGGCTCCGATCTGAAGTTCGAGGACATCATCGCCGAAGTCGCCGGCGTTTACCCCAAGATCATGAAGGATGGCGACATGGATGCCGGCGGCTGGAGCTGCGGCCAGGTGGTGGGCCTGATCCACGATATCCCCACCTGCAAGGACCTGATCGAAGGCATGGTGCGCGAGGCCGAAGCCATCATCCAGGGCCGCCTGCAACGGTTCGTGGCATGAGCGAAATCCTCTATGACCTGGCCGACGGGGTGGCGACCATCACCCTCAACCGGCCCGACAAGCTAAACGCGCTCACCCCGCAGATGCTGAGCGATTTCTTCGCAGCCGTCGCCAAGGCCGGTGCAGACCCTGATGCCAAGGTGATCGTGGTGACCGGCGCCGGTCGTGGCTTTTCGGCCGGGCTTGATCTGGCCATCATCGGCGGCGGCGGCAGCGGCGGCGTGGAAACCCACCCCGAAGCCAGCCCGCAATGGGGCGATGATATCGGCCCGGCGCTGGCGCCTTATTACAGCGGTGGCTGGCCCACGTTGATCACCTGCCGCAAACCCACGATCGCTGCCATCAACGGCGCCGCCTTTGGCTGGGGCTTCATCCTGGCGCTGCATTGCGACATCCGCTTTGCCAGCACGTCGGCGCTGTTCAACGCCACCTTCGCCCGCATCGGCGTGCCCGGCGAGAAAGGCTCAGCCTGGCTGCTGACCCGCCATATCGGCCAGGCCAAGGCCATGGACCTGCTCTACACCGCCCGCCGCTTTGATGGGGCGGAGGCCAAGGCGCTGGGGTTGGTGAACGACGTTTTCACCGACGATGCGCTGCTGCCACAGGTGCTGGACTATGCCCGCACCATCGCCACCTACAGCGCCCCGCGCAGCCTGGCCGCCATGAAGGCCCAGGTGTGGACCGCGCTGGACGAGGATTACACAACGGCCTTCGCCGCCGCCGATCTGGAGCAGCACAAGGCGACCAATACCGAAGATTTCCGCGAGGCCTTCACCAGCTATCGCGAGAAGCGCGCGCCTGTGTACAAGGGGCGGTGACAGGGCGGCCGGCTACGCCTGCACCGGTCCTTTCAGCACGCGCGGCAGCCCGGCGCCCAGCATGCCGAGCAGTTCCGGGCCATAGCCATTGCCGGCGGCTTCAAACTCCGCCTGGGTGATGCGATCACCGCCTTGCGCGCCGAACAGCACGACTTCATCGCCCAGCGCAACCCGGTCCTGGTGGCCGGTCACGTCCACCATCAGCGTGTTCATCGTCACCCGGCCGACAATCGGGAAACGCTGGCCGCCGATCAGCACCTGGGGATTGCGGCCGAGATCGGCGGGGAATTCGGGGCGGTTGGCGTGGCTGAAGCTGCGGCGGATACCGTCGGAATAGCCAAGCGGGATATTGGCCAGCCAGCTTTCGCGGGCAAGGCGGAAGGTGCGATCATAATTCACCGTCTGCCCGGCGGGATAATGGTTCACCGCCGCCACCCGCGACTTGATCGCCATGGTGGGCCGAAAATCGCTGGTCTTCACCGAACCGGGATCGCCATAGAGCAGCCCGCCGACGCGCACCATGTCCAGCCGCGTTTCGGGATGTTGCAGTGTCGCGAAGCTGTTGGCGGTGTGGCGCTCAACAGCGCCCAGCCCGACCCCACGCAGCCACGCCAGATCTTCGTTGTAGCGCGCCAGCTGCGCCAGGATATCCGGCCCCTCTTCGCTGGGATAATGAGTCATCGCGCCGACGATCCGCAGCCCCGGTAGCGCCAGGATGGCGCGGGCATCGGCCTTGCCATAATC
>JAIXQY010000227.1 GCA_027485485.1 Sphingomonadales bacterium
ACGAAGACGAAGCGGGCGTGGGTGACCTGGGTGCGGTCTTCGGCGGTGCGGGGGCGGCGCCAGGCTTCGACTTCGATGGTGATGGAGGTGCGCCCGGTGGCGACCAGATCGGCATAGACGGTGAGTTCGTCGCCGATGCGCACGGGTTGCAGGAATTTCATCGCTTCCACGGCGACGGTGGCGCAGCGGCCCTTGCTGCGCCGGGCGGCGGCGATGCCGGCGGCCATGTCCATCTGCGCCATCAGCCAGCCGCCGAAAATGTCGCCGGCCGGGTTGGCATCGGCCGGCATGGCGGTGATGCGGATGGCGGGTTCGCGAAAACTGCTGTGCGTTGCCACGTGAAGCCCCCAGATTGATTGATCGATGTCCGTCCCTAACCCGCACCCTACCAAGATTGGCGATCGGGAAACCAGTGCGGCAAATGGCGTCCCCGGCCTTGGCCGCGCCGGCTGGTCACGCCGGATAGCGTTCCGCCATCATCGCCCATGAGCGGCGGGCCATTTCGGCCAGCACGTCCACATCCACATCGGCGAGCTTCTTCACATAGAGGCACGACACGCCGGTGCTGGCCTTGCCCAGTGCGCTGAGCAGGTCGGCCTGGCCGGTGAAGCCGTCCATCAGATAGATCACTTGGTTGGCCTTGCGCGGGGAGAAGCCGAGGCGGGGCCAGGTGCCGGTTGCGCCTGGATAGCTGCCATAGCCGATGATGCTGCTGCCCCAGAGCACGGGCGGGTGGCCGGATATGGCTTGGAGCAGGGCGGCGATGGCCTGGGCGTCGGCCCGTCTGGCGGCGGGTTCCAGGGCGGCGAGGAAATCGGGGACGCTGGCGGTGGTGGGCAGGGTTTTTGGGGTGTTGGCCATGGCGTGTCCTCCCGCTTGCAAGTGCGCAGCTTAGCAAATAGGCGCGCAGCGACAATTGGAAGGAATGATCATGGCTGATTCGGTGAAGAAGGTGGTGCTGGCCTATTCGGGTGGGCTGGATACCAGCGTGATCCTGAAGTGGCTGCAGACCGAATATGGCTGCGAGGTGGTGACCTTCACCGCCGATCTGGGCCAGGGCGAGGAGCTGGAGCCGGCGCGGGCCAAGGCGTTGCTGTTGGGGATCAAGCCGGAGAATATCTTCATCGACGATCTGCGCGAGGAGTTCGTGAAGGACTTCGTGTTCCCGATGATGCGGGCCAATGCGCTGTATGAAGGGCTGTATCTGCTCGGCACGTCGATCGCGCGGCCGTTGATTGCCAAGCGCCAGATCGAGATTGCCAAGCTGACCGGCGCCGATGCCGTGAGCCACGGCGCGACCGGCAAGGGCAATGACCAGGTGCGGTTCGAGCTGGGTTATTATGCGCTGTCGCCCGATATCCGCATCATCGCGCCGTGGCGGGAGTGGAGCCTGACCAGCCGCGAGGCGCTGATCGCCTTTGCCGAGCAGCACCAGATCCCGGTGGCCAAGGACAAGCGCGGCGAGAGCCCGTTCAGCACGGACGCGAACCTGTTGCACACCTCCAGCGAAGGCAAGGTGCTGGAAGATCCGTGGGAAGAGGTGCCGGACTATGTCTACAGCCGCACCGATCACCCGGAAGAGGCGCCGGATGCGCCCGAGTATATCACCGTGGATTTCGAGGCCGGCGATGCGGTGGCGATCAATGGCGAGACGCTGTCGCCCGCCACGCTGCTGGCCAAGCTCAATGAGTTGGGCAAGCGGCATGGCATTGGCCGGCTGGATCTGCTGGAGAACCGGTTCGTCGGCATGAAGAGCCGCGGCATGTATGAAACGCCGGGCGGCACCATATTGCACATCGCCCACCGCGGCATCGAGCAGATCACGCTGGACCGCGGCGCGGCGCATCTGAAGGATGAGCTGATGCCGAAATATGCGGAGCTGCTCTACAACGGCTTCTGGTTCAGCCCCGAGCGCGAGATGCTGCAGGCGGCGATCGACCACAGCCAGGCCAAGGTGACCGGCACGGTGCGGCTGAAGCTGTACAAGGGCAATGTCGGCGTGGTGGGGCGCAAATCGCCTTACAGCCTCTATTCGGCCGGCATCGTGACGTTCGAGGACGACAAGGGCGCCTATGATCAGCGCGATGCGGCCGGCTTCATCAAGCTGAACGCGCTGCGGCTGCGGCTGCTGGGGCGGCGCGACGGGCGTTGAGGCCCTTCGCCAATCACCCAAATTCTACCCCAGATGGGGAGGATTTGGGTGTCGATCACCAGGGCAGCGTCGCGCCGCTATAGTCCAGATAGCGCTGGCCCGGCGGGCGGGCGCTTTCGATCACATTGGCCAGCCCGTGCGCGCTGGTGGCCACATCGATATCGGCATTGTCGCCGCCCATGGCGGTGCGCACCCAGCCGGGGTGGAGGTTGAGCACCGCCACCGGCCGTTGCCCCACGTCCAGCGCGACAAAGCTGCGCGTCAGGCTGTTGAGCGCGGCCTTGGAGGCGCTGTAGAGTTCGGCATAGCCATGGCTGCGGCCGCCAACACTGCCCAGTTGGCTGGTCATGAAGCCGATGCTGCCGCCATCCCTGATCAGCGGCAGCAACAGTCGGGCGGCGCGGATCGGCGCGATGGCGTTGGTCCAGAACAATTGTTCCATCGCCTCGCGGGTGACGTTGCTGGCCGTCACGGTGCGCGGCCCGGCGATGCCGGCGTTGATCAGCACATGATCGAAGCTTGAGCCGGCGTTGGCGGCGGCGAGCGCGGCCAGGCTGGCATCATCCTCCATGTCCACCACCGCCAACCGGGCGCCGGTGGCGGCCAGTTCGGGCGCGGCGCTGCGGTGCGTGGCGGTCACCTGCCAGCCGCGGCTGATCAATTCGCTGGTGAGGCCCAGGCCAATGCCGCGCGAGGCGCCGAGGATGAGGGCGGATTTCATGGCCGCAATGTCCTTTAAAGATTGAAGCTCTGCTTGATCCCGTCGATCACGAATTGCGCCGCCAGCGCCGCCAGCACCACGCCGAGCAGGCGGGTGAGCGCGCCTTCGAACTTGGCGCCCATCAATTTCATGATCGGCCCGGCGGCGAGCAGGCACAGCAGGGTGAGCAGCAGCACGGCGACGAGCGCGCCGAGCACCACGGCCTCCTGCGCCACGTCGCCGCCGGTGCGCGCCGACAGCAGCATCACCGACGCGATCGAGCCCGGCCCGGCCAGCATCGGGATGGCCATCGGGAACACCGAGATATCTTCCTGCTCCAGCGGTTTGCCGGCGGCGTCCGCAGCGGATTTCACCCCTTCGGCGCGGGTTTCGCGGCGCTGGGTGCGCTTTTCGAACACCATGTCGATGGCGATCACGAACACCATCAGGCCGCCGGCGATCTTGAAGGCGGGCAGGGTGATGCCCAGCGCCGACAGAAAGGCTTCGCCGCCCAGCGCAAAGGCAATCAGCACGCCAGCGGCAATCAGGCTGGAACGCACCGCCATATCGAACCGGTGCTTGGCCGTGGTGCCGGCGGTGAGGCTGGAAAAGATCGGCACGCAGCCGGGCGGATCAATCACCACGAACAGGGTGACGAACGAGGAAATGAACAGCTGAACCAGCGGATCGTTGAGGGTGAGGCCCATCATGCCCGCGCGCGCGCCGCGCTGAGCGTGTTGGCCAGCAGGCAGGCGATGGTCATCGGGCCAACGCCGCCGGGCACCGGGGTGATCCAGCCGGCGCGGGCGCTGGCGGCGGCGAAATCGACATCGCCGATCAGCCGGCTCTTGCCATCGGGCAACGCGACACGGTTGATGCCCACATCGATCACGCAGGCGCCGGGCTTGATCCAATCGCCCTGCACCATGTTCGGGATGCCCACCGCGGCCACCACGATATCGGCGCGCGCCACATGCCCGGCCAGATCGCGGGTGCGGCTGTGGGCAAGGGTGACAGTGGCCGAAGCGTTGGTGAGCAGGGCCGCCATCGGCTTGCCCACCAGGATGGAGCGGCCGATCACCACGGCCTCGGCGCCGGAAATGTTGCCCAGCGCTTCCTGAATGAGCATCAGGCAGCCTGATGGCGTGCAGGGCACCAGGCCGGGGCGGCCGCTGACCAGCAGGCCGGTGTTGATCGGGTGCAGGCCATCGACATCCTTGGCCGGATCGATGGCGGCGATCACCCGGTCGCTGTCGATATGGCCCGGCAGCGGCATCTGCACCAAGATGCCGTCCACCGCCGGATCGGCGTTCAGTCGGGCAATCAAAGCCAGCAGATCGGCTTCCTGGGTGGCGGCGGGCAGGCGGTGCTCGCCCGAGATCATGCCGGCTTCGCGCGTGGCCTTGCCCTTGGAGCCGACATAGACGGCGCTGGCCGGATCATCGCCGACCAGCACCACGGTCAACCCCGGCGCGCGGCCATGGGCGGTCACGAAGGCGGCCACGCCCACCGCCACCTCCGCCCGCAGCGCGGCGGCGCGGGCCTTGCCGTCGATCAGCACGGCACTCATTGCAGGAGCAGACCCGAATCCAGCACCAGGGCCGGCACCAGTTGCTGCAGGCCGGCCAGCACCAGCCACAGCACCAGCGGCGACAGATCCACCCCGCCCAGATCGGGCAGCACGCGGCGGATCGGCCGCACCAGCGGATCATAGATGCGGTCCAGCGTCGAAAGGATCGTCCGCACCACCGGGTTATAGGTGTTGACCACGTTGAAGGCGACCAGCCAGCTGGAAATCGCCCACACCACCAGGCCCCAGATCAGAACCTGGGTGATCATGGTGAAGATATTCACCAGCGCGAGGGTCGTGTTTGCCATGGCCAGCGCCTTACAGTTTGGCCGCGCTTCCCGCAATGGAGAGTGGCAAAATCGCCGCCTCCAAGACAAAATGCCAAGGGGAGGACATCATGGCCACACGCTTTGCCACGCTTGCCGGGATCACGGCGCATTTTGCCGACACCACGCCAGAGAAGCCCGCCATCCGGGTGGACGGCGCGCTGTGGACCTATGCCGATCTTCACACCCGCACCCTGCGCTGTGTCGCGGCACTGCGCGGCCTGGGCGTGAAGCCGGGGGACCGGGTGGGCTGGCTGGCGTTGAACCATCCCGATTACATCACCCTGATGTGCGCCTGTTTTCGCGTGGGTGCGGTGCTGGTGGCGATCAATGCCCGGCTGGTGGCGCGCGAGATTGCCTATATCCTGGGCGATGGCGGCGTAGATGTGCTGGTGTCTGAAACCGGATTCCTGCCGTTGGTGGAGGATGCCAGCGCGGCCACCGGGCTGAACACGGTGGTGTTGCTGGATGCACCGCACGCCGGCCGCCCGGCCTTTGCCGATTGGATCGCGGCCCATGCGCCGGATGCCGCGATGCCGGCGATCAGCCCCGATGATATCGCCCTGCAGCTTTACACCAGTGGCACCACCGGCTTTCCCAAGGGGGCGCTGCTGTCCCACCGCCAATTGCTCGGCACGATCGAAAAGGGCGGGCTGACCGGCGAAGCCTGGGGCCAGTGGCGCGATGACGATGTGGCGCTGGTTGCCATGCCCTTGTTCCACATCGGCGGCACCGGCTGGGCCCTGCACGCGCTGGAGGCCGGCGCCACCATGGTGATCCTGCCGCGCCCCGATGTGCCCGGCATGGTGAACGCCATCGCCCACGAAGGCGCCAGCCGCATGTTTGCGGTGCCGGCGGTGCTGTTGGCGATCTGCCACTATCTGGAAAGCGCGCCGGCCGATCTGGGCGCTATGCGGGCGCTTTACTATGGCGCCTCGCCCATCCCATTGGATGTGCTGCGCCGATCGATGGCCGCCTTTCCCAATGCCGAGTTCGTGCAATGCTATGGCGCCACCGAAACCTGCGGCACCGTGGTCTATCTGCCGCCCGCCGATCATGATCCGGCCGGCAACCAGCGCATGCGCGGCTGTGGCAAGCCTTATCCCGGCAATGCAGTGAAGATCATCGATGGCGACGGCAACAGCCTGCCGCCGGGCCAGGTCGGCGAAATCTGCATCCAGTCGGTCAGCGTGATGGCCGGGTATCACAACAAGCCCGAGGCCACCGCCAAGGCTGTGGTGGATGGCTGGTATCACAGCGGCGATGCCGGTTATCTGGATGAAGACGGCTATCTCTATATCCACGACCGGGTGAAGGACATGATCGTATCCGGCGCGGAGAATATCTATCCGGCCGAGGTGGAAAACGCCCTGCACGAACATCCCGCCGTGGCCGATTGCGCCGTGATCGGCGTGCCCGATGCCAAATGGGGGGAGGCGGTGAAGGCCATCGTGGTGGCCAAGGCTCCGGTGACGGCGGACGAGCTGATCGCCTTCGCGCGGGACCGCATCGCCGGCTATAAATTGCCCAAGAGCGTGGACTTCATCGACGCGCTGCCGCGCAACCCCAGCGGCAAGATATTGAAGAAG
The DNA here is from genome assembly GCA_027485485.1 of Sphingomonadales bacterium. GTDB lineage: Bacteria > Pseudomonadota > Alphaproteobacteria > Sphingomonadales > Sphingomonadaceae > Sandarakinorhabdus. The sequence continues at coordinate 6,338 of JAIXQY010000227.1, forward strand.
GATTTGCGCGAGCCCTATTGGGCCGGGCGCGAGCGCAAGGTGAATTAGGGCGCGGTCTTCAACGCCGCCTGCGCCTCAGTCCATTTCGGCGCGCGGCGCACGGCTTCGGCCCATGCGGCCTTGGCTTCGGCACGGCGGCCCTGCCCGGCCAGCGCTTCACCCAGATATTTCTGCGGATCGGCCCAGCCGCGTGACAGGCGCTCCGCTGCCCTGAAATCCGCTTCCGCCGCCGCCCATTGCCGCTGCGCCAGCCGGAAACGCCCGCGATCAACCAGCGGGTGGGGCAGCGACGGCGCCAGCTTCACCGCCGCATCATGGGCCGCGGCAGCGCCCGCCGCGTCGCCCAGGGCCTGCGCCAGCTTTGCCCGCGCGCCGGTGCAGGGCAGGCAATTGGCCGGTGAACCCGCCAGCAGCGCTGCTGCCCGGTCATTCCGGCCCAGCAGCATCTCGGCCTCCGCCTTGGCCGGATTGTTCAGGGTCTGGATGAACAGCTGGGTCGAAGCGCCCAATTCCCCATCGGTCACTGCCACCCGCTCGCGGGCGTCCAGAATCTGCAGCTGCTCTGCCACCGCCTCCCGGTCACGCAGGGCAATCGCCACCTCCAGCTGGCGAAGCCCATTGACCATGGCTTGCAGTGGATATTTCACCTGGCTGCGAATTGATGGATCACCTGCCATCCTGGCTGCTGCCATTGCCGCCGCTCCATCATGATCCATCTGCGCGCGCGCCTGCTGGAGAAAGGCAAGGCTGGCGGCCTCCCGCACGCGTGAGGGGGTATCGGTTGACGGGCCATCAAAACAGGCGATGGCCGTCTCCAGCCCCAGCCGGTCGCGTTGCAGCTTCGCCACAAAGCCGCCGGTAATGCACGGCAGGGTGGTGACATTGATGCCATAGGTCTGCAGTGATCCATGGCTGGCGGCCGACCGGCGCCACGTGTCCATCGCCGCCTCCCACCGGCCCTGGCCCCATTGGATCGATGCCAGCCCATTGTATGGGATCAGGAAATCGGGCGCATCGGCAATCGCCTTCCCATACCAGCGTTCGGCCTCGGCCCAGTTGCCCAGCGTCCGCTCAACATTGCCCAGGCCAAGCGTGGCCCAGCTGCGCTCCACCGGTGATGGGCTGGCGGCCAGCGCCTGCAACACTGCCTGCCGTTCTGGGATGCGCTCCGGGAACTGCCCCAGATAAGCGGCAAAGCGATAGGGCTGGGTTTCGCTCAGCACAAATTCGGCCGCGTTGATGAACAGCTGGTCAATCTCGCCGGCCGGCGCGGAGAAACGCCGGGCGCTGCCACCGGCGATGCGCACCGCAATCGTTGCCCGGTCATCATCCTGCACCACATCCCCGCTGAACCGCGTCTCCTGGCCCAGTGTGCGGCGCAGCAGCTTCCAGCCCTGGTCCAGCGTCAGCCCGGTGTTGGGGATATCGATCTTCAGATCATCGCCCCAGTCATTCTCATAACTGGCGGCCGATCGGGCCGATGCGCCCTCGTCCAGCATGCGCTTCACCTCGTCCAGGGTGCGCGCGGCTGCCACCTCGCCGGTCAGGCCCTGGGCCGCCAGCGCTGACGGCATCGCAAATGGTTCGACCACCAGCGCGTTGCTGCGCGCCGCCTGCCACGCCGCCCAGCTGGCCAGTCCAATCAGTCCGAGCACGCCGGCGGCCAGCAGCAGCCACAGCCCGGCCTGCACCCGTTCGGCGACATGCTTGAGGTCAAGCTCCTGCGCCTGCTTGTCGAGCAGGCGGGCGTGCTTTTCGAGCACGGTGCGGGCGATATCGGGCAGCGGCTGTCCGGTCGCGACCGTCGCCATGGCGATTTCGATGGCATCGGGCGTATCGGGCAGTGCGGTGTCGGCGCCCGATGCCATTGCTGTGTTGTCTGCCAATCATGCCCCCGAAATGGCCCGAACCTCGGGGCAATATTGTCGAGCTTGCCGATGGGTTGCAAGTGTGCGTGTGGCCGACAGAAGACTTGTCACGCCGGCCACCCCAAGTTCCAACCTGGCCGCGCGGCTTACTTCGGCTCCTGCATGTCCTTGCCGGCGTTTTCCAGCGCCTTGCCGGTGTTCTGCCTGGCCTCGGCGGCGGCGGCATCGGCCTTGTCGCCGGCCTTGTCGATGGCCTTGCCGGTGTGGTCCGCAGCCTTCTCAACCGCGTCGCCGGCCTTTTCCACATTGTTGGCGGCATCATCGGCGGCCGAATTGGCGGCTGCGTTGGTTTCGTCCTTGGTGGTCTGCGAACAGGCAGCCAGCGCAAGTGAGGCAGCGCCAAGGATCAAGATGTGGGTGAATTTGTTCATGAGCATTTCCTCGTCCGGCCAAAAACTGGCCATGTCGGGCGTTGCTCTGTCAAAGCATTCCAACATCATTCTTGTAATATGATCCGGGCTTTATTCCCCATCAATTCGATAGGGCTGAAACCGGATCATTCCGGCGAGGCGGCCGAACCGGCCAATATCCCGCCATCGATGTGAAATTCGCTGCCTGTCACATAGGCGCTTTCATCGCTGGCCAGATAGGCGGCCATGGCGGCGACTTCGTCTGCAGTGCCAAAGCGGCGAAGCGGCGTGTCGGCAACGAACGCCCTGGTGGCGGCTTCGCGCTCTTCCGGCGTTGTGCCCAGCATGGGGTCCCACATCGGGGTGAGGATCGCCGCCGGGTGGATGGAGTTGCAGCGGATGGCGAGGCCTTGGCTCGCGCACCATAGCGCCACCGATTTCGTGTGGTTGCGCACCGCGGCCTTGGAACTGGCATAGGCCGCCGCCGCCGGAATGCCGACGATGCCGGAGCGCGAGGAGATGTTGATGATGCTGCCTTTGCCCCCCTCGCTGCAGCGCCGCCGCATCGCGCGGATCGCGGCCCGGCAGCCGAGGAAGGTGCCATCCAGATTGACCGCGTGCACGGCGCGCCAATCGGCCAGGCTGGCATGTTCGGGATCATGGGCGGCAGGCGGGCCTTCGAACCCGGTGATGCCGGCGTTGTTGACGAGGATATCGAGCGCGCCAACCTGTGCCATCACCCGATCCCACGCCGCCTCATCCCGCACGTCGAGCAGCGCAAAACGCCCGCCGATGGCCTTGGCCACGGCGGCGCCAGCGGGATCAATATCGGTCACCCACACCATCGCCCCTTCGGCGGCAAACCGCCGGGCGATGGCTTCACCAATGCCGCGCGCGGCGCCGGTGATCAGGGCGGTCTTGCCTTCCAGTCTGGTCATGGCCCTGCTATCGCGCCGGGGAGACACGGGATCAAGGGAGCGCAAGCATATGCAGACCATTGGAGTGATCGGCGCGGGCCTGATGGGCAATGGCATTGCGCATGTGGCGGCCCAGGCCGGATATGACGTGATCCTGTCGGACGTTGCAATCGCGCGCTGCGAGGCGGCGAAGGCGACCATCGCCAAGAACATGGCCCGGCAGGTGAGCAAGGGCGTGCTGAGCCAGGCCGATGCCGATGCGGCACTGGCGCGGATCAGCCTGACCACCGATAGCGCCGCATTCGCCGCCGCCGATCTGGTGATCGAAGCCGCGACCGAGAATGAGGCCATCAAGGGCCAGATTTTTGGCCAACTGAACGATGTGCTGAAACCGCAAGCGCTGCTGGCCAGCAACACCAGTTCCATCTCCATCACCCGGCTGGCAGCGATGACCGGCCGGGCGGATCGCTTCTGCGGACTGCATTTCTTCAATCCGGTGCCGCTGATGGCGCTGGTGGAGATCATCCCCGGCCTCGCCACTGCTGCCGCCACCACGGCGGCCATGCAGGGCTTTGCGGCGAAATTGGGCAAGACGGCGATATTGGCGGGCGATGCGCCGGCCTTCATCGTCAACCGCGTGCTGTGCCCGATGCTGAACGAGGCGATTTTTGCCCTGGGCGACGGCGTGGGCAGCGTGGTCGATATCGATACCGGGCTGAAGCTGGGCGCCAATCACCCGATGGGGCCGCTGACGCTGGCCGATTTCATCGGACTGGACACGTTGCTCTCCATCATGAAGGTCATGCAGGACGGCACCGGCGATCCCAAATATCGCCCGGCGCCGCTGCTGGTGAAATATGTGGAGGCCGGCTGGCTGGGCCGCAAATCGGGGCGCGGTTTCTATGATTACACGGGCGCGGAGCCCGTGCCGACGCGGTGAGGCTGACCTTCACCAAGGGCGGCGGCAAATATGACCGGCTGGAGATCATGGCCGCCGACGGGCCACGCCCGGCAATCGACTGCCCGAAGCAGGGCATCATCCCCCACGACATGGTGCATTTCGCCGTGGAGGCCGAGGTGGCGGCCGCCGGCTTCCTGCGCCTGATTGCTGCTGGCGGCGACAGCGGTTTTCGCGCCGCGCTGGGCATCGCGCCGGCCGAAAGCGTGGAGCGGTTGGTGGAGATGTTCCAGGGCGAAGGCTGGAGCCAGACGGCGCTGGCGGATGATGACTTCATCGCGCTTTACAGCGTCACCTGCGAGGAACGCGGCGACACGCCATTGCCGATCACGGCCGCCACCATCACCGCCATCCGCGCCCGCATTGCCGAACTCACCGCCCTGTGGTCCGCCGTGCCGGTGGGCGGGCATTTGACACTGGAAATGCCGGACCACCCCCGATAAGGCGACCCCATGAGCGCTCACGCCCCCCATCCCGACAGTCTGGCCAAGACCGAAACGCTGATCGAGGCGCTGCCCTATCTGCAGCGTTACGCCGGCAAGACCTTCGTGGTGAAATATGGCGGCCACGCCATGGGCGATGCCGAACGGGCGCGCGATTTTGCCGAGGATATCGTGCTGCTGAAAGCCGTGGGCATCAACCCGGTGGTGGTGCACGGCGGCGGGCCGCAGATTGGTTCGCTGCTCAAGCGGCTGGGGATTGAAAGCCGCTTCGTCGATGGCCTGCGCGTGACCGATGCCGCCACGGCGGAAGTGGCCGAAATGGTGCTGGCCGGCAGCATCAACAAGGAAATCGTTGCCCACATCGCCCAGGCCGGCGGCCGCGCGGTGGGGATCAGCGGCAAGGATGCCGGGCTGGTGACCGCCACCAAGGTGGAACGCACGAGGAAAGACCCTGACAGCCTTATCGAACAGGCGGTGGACCTGGGCTTCGTGGGCGAACCGGCGCAGGTGGACCGCAGCATCATCGACACGCTGGTGGCCGCCGGCATCGTGCCGGTGATCGCGCCGGTGGCCGTGGGCGCCGATGGCCACACCTATAACATCAACGCCGATACCATGGCCGGGGCGATTGCCGGCGCCCTGGGCGCGGCGCGCCTGTTCCTGCTCACCGATGTCGCCGGCGTGCTGGGCAAGGATGGCGCGTTGATGACCGATCTCACCCCGGCCAGCATCGCCGGGCTGATCGATGATGGCACCATCACCGGCGGCATGATCCCCAAGCTGGAAACCTGCGTGGCCGCCGTGGATGCCGGCGTGGATGCCGCGGTGATCCTGGATGGCCGCATCCCGCATGCGCTGCTGCTGGAGATCTTCACCCGGCGCGGGGCCGGCACCCTGGTACGGGCATATCAGGCATAGACCAAAGTCCATGCTGGCGTTGCCAGCGTGTAAAGCGGTTGGCTGGCCATGCGGTCAGGCAAATGCTGCAGATTTCAATTTAAATCCTTTCATTCCAAACGGTTGATCAACGCCTTCAATCTGGCGCGCTTTTTGCTTGGATGGCCATGCGTCTAACGCCAGATCGGTGATCAACCGGCAGAGTTTGGAAGGAACACACACATGTCCATCATCAAGAATGCAATTCTTGTCGTAACCGCCGCCGCTGCCGGCCTGGTGGTCGCGGCTCCGGCCAATGCGGTCATCACCACCTTTGCCTCGTTCAACGCCTCGACGGGCAGCAATATCGTTTGGGTGAACAACGGAACCGGTGGAACCTCCTCTACCTATCGCAGCAACGGTACCGGTGGTAACATTTATACCACCACCAGTGCAGCGAATGTGCAGCCGAGCGCCTCGGTCGCCGGCGGCGTGGCCGTTACCTTCAGCTTTCTGAACGCGCTCAACGCTTATGTCGCCAATATGCCGGCAACCTTCACGCTCAGTGCCGCCACCACTGCAACGCCCGCGCAGACATTTGGCGGTTTCAAGATCCAGCAGGTCTCAGGATCGGGCAGCTTCTCGTTCATCTCGAATGCGCCCGTCACGATCAACCAGAACTTCTATGCGGCTGGTGCAAACCTGCTGTCTGGCACCTTTCAGGATTTGAGCATCTTCGGGCAATCAGGCGGCACTTCGGGCAGCTTTGGCGGCTCCGTTGGCAACGGTGCGACCATCAGCTACACGTCTGATTTCCTCACCTTCCCCGGCTCGCTCGATCGTGACATTTCCTTGTCGCTCAGCTCGATCATTTCGCTGAACAGCAACGTCAATCGGGGCCTGAACAACGTGACCAACCGCGCGCTGCGCAGCTTCCGCGCCACGGCGACCGGCAGCTTCTCGGCCGATCCCACGCCCAGCATCATCCCCAGCATTCCGGAACCGGAAACCTGGGCGATGTTCGTGGTTGGTTTCGGCATGGTTGCCATCAACCTGCGCCGCCGCAAAAAGACTGTGGTTGCCGCCTGAGGCCGCTGGCGGCCCTGCCGCCCGGTTTGTTGCGTGATGAAAGAGCCGTGCAGGCAACTGCGCGGCTCTTTACTGTTTGTGGTGCGGCCATGGTGGGTTGAGCCGGTGGCGCCGTGATTGCCGCGGCCACACCGCCCTGTTAGCATATCGTCATTCAGGGGGATTTCATGCACATCACCATCGCACCGCTTCGTCTGCCGTTGGCCCTTGCCTGCGCCGCACTGCTGGTTGGGCAGCCAGTGCAGGCACGGCCGTTTTCGGCGGATGATCTGCCCAAGTTGGTGCGCATCGGCGATCCCCAACTGTCTCCGGATGGCAAATCGGTGCTCAGCATCATCGGCCGGGCCAATCTGAAGGACAATCGCTGGGAAGGCGAACTCACCCTGATTGATGTCGCCACCAAGGCGCAGCGCGTGCTCAGCCGCCGGGTGGGCGTGGGCAGTGCGCGCTGGTCGCCCGATGGCCGCAGCATCGCCTTTCTGGCCGCCGATGCTGCCGGCCGCGCGCAGGTGCATGTGCTGGCCATGGACGGCGGCGATGCCCGGCCGCTCACCGCCGGCAAGACTTCGGTTGTGCAGTTCGCCTGGGCGCCGGACGGCAAGACCCTGGCCTTTGCCGCGGCCGATGAGGAGCCGGAGAAGACCGGCGAGGCCCGCTTTGAGGACGGGTTCGAGGTGGGCAACCACAGCTTCCTGGATCGGGCGCCCCGCAAGCCAATCCATATCTGGACGGTGGCCGTGGCCGATGGCGCGGTGAAGCGGATCACCAGCGGCCCACGATCCCTGCCCTTGGGCCTGCCGCCCACCGGCGCGCCCAGCCAGTTGAACTGGACGCCCGATGGCAAGGCGATCATTTTCACCCAGGCCGCCACCCCGGCAACCGGCGATGCCGACAGCAGCCGCCTGATGCGGGTGGAGGTGGCCAGCGGCGCGGTGACGCCGCTGCTGCCCACCCCCACCAGTGTGCGCGTGCCGATCCTGTCCCCCGATGGCCAGAGCCTGGCCTTTGGCATGGCGCGCGATGGCGTGCCGGCGCACCAGAGCCGGGTGATGATTGCGCCTGCCACCGGCGGCACCCCCCGCGATGCCGCGCCCGGGCTGGACGTGGCGGTGGAACTGCTGGGCTGGCTGCCCGACAATCAGACGGTGGTGCTGGCCGGCAGCGATGGCACCAGCAATGGCCTGTGGCTGGCGAAGGACGGCAAGGCGACCCGGCTTGATCTGGCTGGCCTGAACCCCGGCGGCGTTGATATCGGTGCCGATGGCAGCATCGCCTTCACCGCCAGCACGGCCACGCGCCCGCCCGAGCTGTATCGGCTGGCCCCCGGCGGCACCCCGGCGGTGCTGACCAACCTGCAAACCGCGATGGCCGATGTGACGGCCGGCCGCCAGGAAACGCTGACGTGGAAAAGCGATGGCTATACCGCCGATGGCGTCATCACCTATCCGCCCGATTATCAACCGGGGCAGAAACGGCCGCTGGTGCTCTATATCCACGGCGGGCCGGTTTCGGCCTCGCTGCAAAGCTTCACGCCATCGTCGCAGATCCTGGCGGCGCAGGGCTGGATCGTGTTTGAACCCAATTATCGCGGCAGCAACAACCGGGGATACCGGTTCCAGCAGGCCATTTTGGGCGATGCCGTGGCCGGGCCGGGGCGCGATATCATGGCCGGCGTGGCCGAACTGAAAAAGCGCGGCCTGATTGATGACAAGCGCATGGCCGTCACCGGCTGGTCATATGGCGGCATGATGACCAGTTGGCTGATCGGCGCCTATCCCACGGCGTGGAAGGCCGCAGTGGCCGGCGCGCCCGTCACCGATATCCTTGATCAATATACCACGGCTGACAGCAACCGCGGCCGCGCCGCACAATATGGCCCGTCGCCGTTCGTGGGGGACAATATGGCGAGCTATTCGCGCCAATCCCCCATCTTCCAGGCCTGGAAGGCGCGCGCACCCACGCTGATCATGGCCGATGTCGGCGATTGGCGGGTGACCATCCCGCAGGCCTATAAATTGTATCGCGCCTTGAGCGACAACAAGGTGGAGGTGAAGTTCATCGCCTATCCCGTGCCCGGCCACTCCCCGGCCGACCCCATCCGCAGCCGCGACGTTTGGCGGCGCTGGGTGGATTGGCTGAAGCCCAGGTTGGCGCCCTGATCACAGCCAGCCGGCTGCGGCCAGCTTGGGGCGTTCGGCGCGGCTGATCGGCACGTTGAGGCCATTTTCCAGGCTGAGCAGCAGCCGGTCGCTGTCGCGGACGGTGCCGGTGACGGCGGCGCGGGCCACCCACCAGCTGCGATGCACCCGCGCGCCTGGCACATCGGCCAGCAGGGCGATGGCATCCACCATCCGCATCAGCACCAGATCGCTGCCCAGATCGGTGTGGATGCGCAGATAATGATCCTCCGCCGCCAGCGCCAGCAGCCGGCCCGATTGCAGGCGCGGCGGCAGGCGTTCGGCCAGAGCCGGCGGCAGGGAAGGCGGCGGCGGGGCGTGCGGGCTGGCGGCGACGGCTTCGGGCGGTGCGGTCGCTGGCGCTGGCGCATTGGGCAGCGCCGCCGTGGGCGCCGTGGCAAAGTTGATCGCCGTGAGCACCAGCGACACGAACAGCACGATCAACCCGAACCACAGCACCACGGCTGGCGTGATTGCCTGCAATCCGAACATCAACATGCTGGCCACCACCACGATGAAGGTGTGCGGCACCGCCACCAGCAGGCTGGTGAGCAGCGCTTCCAACCAGAGCCGACCGGCCAGCCGGCCCCAGCTTTGCACGGCAAAGGCGATGATCAGGCCCAGCAGGCTGCCCGGCAGCACGACAATCAGCCAATAGGCGAAGCGCAGGCCAAGCGGCGCCGCATCTGTGCCCAGCGCGCCCAGCACGGTTAGCACCAGCGCCGCGACCAGCCCGATGATCAGGCCGCGAACCGCGCGCCGGCGCAAGGGGCCAACCATCGGCCCGACCATTCGCGCATCGTGAACGGCAGGCGGCAGCGGCTGGCGAAATTCCACAGTCATTCCACGACAGTCTCCACGACACTATGTCTGTGCCCGGCCAGATTGCGAACTGCAACCCGGCACCGTGCCGGACCCACAGGAGAAACGCCCATGATGATCCGTGCCGCCATCTGCTCTGCCGCCCTGTCTGCCGCCTTTGCCCTGGCCACCTGGTCGGTGCCGGCGCCGGCCTTTGCACAAGCGGCAGAGGCCACCGCCACACTCACCATCAGGTTCGATGGCATCAAGGCCCCCACCGGCGCGATCATGGTGGCGGTGTTTGACAGCGAAGCCGCGCATGATGCCGGCGGCAAGCCGGTGCAGGTTGGCATGGCCCCGGTCTCGGGCGTCACTGCCGAACTGGTGGTGCCGTGCCTGAAGGCCGGCCGCTATGCCATCAAGGTGTTTCACGATGTGAACGGCAACGGCAAGATGGACAGCAACCCGTTTGGCATGCCGCTGGAGCCCTTTGCCTTTTCCAACAACGCGCTGCCGCAGGGCGGGCCGGCGCGCTGGGCCCAGGCCAGTTTCGAAGTGGCCGCCGGTGCCGCCACCACCACGATCAGCTTTCAGTGAAACCAGCGGGAAGGGGGAGAACAGCGCATGATTGATCGCCGTGACATGTTGGGCCGGGCCGGGTTGATGCTTGCCGGTGCCGCGTTGCCCGCCCCGGCATTGGCTGCCGCCCAGCCGGACTGGTTTGCCGCCATGGGCGATGTGGCCGGCGATATCGCGCCGCAAGCCCTGGCGCGCATTCATGGCCGCGCGCCCGCCGATCTGGCCGGCACCTTGTATCGCAACGGCCCGGCGCGGTTCCGGCTGGGTGGCACCGCCGTGGGCCACTGGTTTGATGGCGATGGCCTGATCCGCGCCTGGAGCCTGCGCGATGGCCAGGCCAGTCTGCGCGCCCGCTTTGTTGAAACGGTGAAGCGCCGGGTGGACGGCAAGGCCGGCGCCATGGTGCAGCCCGGTTTCAAGACGCCGGCGCGGCGCGGCGCGATGGTGGGCAGCGCCGATGACACCAATGCCGCCAACACATCGGTGATTGCCGCCGGTGGCCAGTTGCTGGCGCTGTGGGAGGCGGGATCGGCCTATGCGCTGGATCCCGAAACACTGGCCACCAAGGGCCCGGTGACGTTCAAGCCCGAATTGGCCGGCATGCCGTTTCTGGCGCACCCGCGCGTTGAACCGGATGGCCGCATCTGGAACCTGGGCATGGGCGGCAAATATGCCTTTGTCTGGCGGCTTGCCAAGGATGGCCGCTTTGAAGCCGGGCAGGCGATTGCGCTGCCGATGGCCAGCTATGCC
>JAIXQY010000168.1 GCA_027485485.1 Sphingomonadales bacterium
ATCGGCACAGCGGCCGGCTTGCCCTTGGCTGCCGCCGCCATCGCCGCCCAGGCCGCACTGGATTGGGCAGCGGCCGGGCTGTCACCCCATTCCACCTTCAGGGCGCTGCGCGCGCGCTGTGCATGCCAGGTCGTGTCAGCCAGGATCGCCACCCCGCCCAGCAGCCCTTCATACTCCTCGCTGCCCACCACGATGAAGGCATCGCGCACGCCGGCCATGGCCTTGACGGCATCCAGATTGGCCGATTTCACCTGGGCGCGCTGCACACCCGATTTGTGGAAGGCGGCATGCAGCATGCCGGGCAGCACGGCATCAATGCCATAATCCTGTTTGCCGGCGACGATGGCGCGGTTGTTCACGCCGGGCTGGAACGTGCCGATCAGGCGGAAGCTCTTCGGGTCCTTCACCGTCACCTTGGCTGCATCGGGCGCGGGCAGGGCGCTGGCAGCGGCGGCGAACTGGCCATAAGGCGCGCGGCGCTGGCCGTGGATCACCTGGCCCTTGTCGGTTTTCAGTTCGGCCACCGGCATGCTCCAGGCGGCGGCGGCGGCGTCCAGGATCATGGCGCGCGCGGCGGCGCCCACCCGGCGCATCAATTCATATTGGGTGGCCATCGCCTGCGATCCGCCCGCCACCTGCCGGCCATAGGTCTTGGCGTCGGCAAGGGTTGGCACGATGTCCACCGCGGCCCAATCGGCGTCCAGCTCCTCGGCGATCACCATCGGCAGGCTGGTGCGGATGCCCTGGCCCACTTCCGGGTTGCTGGCCATGATGCGGATGCGCCCGCTGGGTGGGATCACCACCCAGGCGTTGAGCTGGCCCGCTTCGGCGGCTGCTGCTCCGTCCGGCGTGATGCCCAGATACAGCCCACCCCCCACGGCGGCGCTGGCGAACAGGAAGCTGCGGCGGGAAAGCTGGATCGTCATTGTCACCCTCAGGCGCGAAGCTGGCTGGTGTCGAGCGGCAATTGGCGCAGGCGCTTGCCCGTGGCCTGATGGATCGCGCCGGCCAGCGCCGGGGCCAGGCTGGGATAGGCCGGTTCGCCCAGGCCCGTGGTGGGATAATCGGTGGACAGGAATGCCACCTCCACCTGCGGTGCCATGTCCATCCGGGCCAGCGGGAAATCGCCGAAATTCTGCTGTTCCACCGCGCCTTTGGCAAAGGTGATGCGCTGGCCCAGTGCGGCCCCCAGCGCATCGATTACGCTGCCCTGCACTTGGTTTTCTGCGCCCGACAGGTTGACGATCTGCTTGCCGATATCGGCGGCCACCCACACATGATGCACCGTCACCGCGCCATCATTGCCCACGCTGGCGTCCACCACATTGGCGAAATAGCCCAGATGGCTGAAGTGGAAGGCGATGCCGAGCCCACGCCGGGGCGGCATGGCGCGGCCCCAGCCGGCCATGGCGGCGGCCTTGTCGAGCACGCCGCGCATGCGGCCGGTGTTATAGGGCGTGCCCTTCATATCCTCGCCGGTTTCGCCGCTGAACTCCTCGGCGATCGGGATGGCGCGCGGGGTGCCGAGCACGGCGCGGCGATAGTCAAGGCTGTCACGCCCGGCCGCGATGGCGCAATCATCGATGAAGCCCTGCGTCACAAAGGCAAAGGCGTTGTTGATCGGCGCGCGCAGCCAGCCCAGCGTGGAGGCGATGGGCAGCACCGTCACATCGGCGCGGAAATCCTTGATCACGCCCGACGGGAACAGCGATCCATCGATCACGGCGGTGGGATTCAGCGCGCCATCGGCGCCAAAGCTGACGAAATGATCGTGCCAGGCGATGATGTCGCCCTTCTCGTCCAGCCCGGCCTCAAGCTTGTGCCAGCCGCCGGGGCGCAGCCAGTCGTGGGCAAAATCCTGCGGACGGTCCCAGGTCAGCTTCACCGGCACGCCGGCCGCCTTGGCGATCACGGCGGCTTCCACGGCAAAATCATTCATCAACCGCCGGCCGAACCCGCCGCCTGACCGCATCATGTGGATGACGACGTCCTCCACCTTCAGGCCCAGCGCCAGCGCCACCATGCGGCGGGCATCTTCCGGCGTCTGGGTGGACAGCCACAGCTCGCAGCGGCCGTTCTTCACATGCGCGGTGGCGTTGATCGGTTCCAGCGCGGCATGGGCCAGGAAGGGATAGCTGTAATCGGCGGTCACCTTCTTCGCCGCGCTGGCCAGTTTGGCGGGCGCGTTGCCGTGGTTCATGTAACCCGGCTTTTGCGGACCATCCTTGAAGGCCTTGGCCGCCGCCGCCTCCCAGGCTGCGGTGGACTGGAAGGCCGCATCGCCGCCTTCCCACACGCAGGCCAGCGCCTCGCGGCCCTTCATCGCCGCCCAGGTGGAGGTGGCGAGCACGGCAATGCCCTCCTGCAGCATCTCGATGCCCGGCAAGCCCACATCAATCTGGGTCTTCAGATCGCGGCGCTGCGCCACGTTCACCAGGCCCTTCACGCCCGGCACCGCCAGCGCGGCGGCGCGGTTGCAGATTTTCAGCTTCCCGCCAAACACCGGGCTTTTGGCAAAGGCGGCATGAACCATGCCGGGCAGGCGCGTATCGATGCCGAACAATGGCTTGCCGGTGGCGATGGCGCGATTGTCCACGCCCGGGATGCGCTTGCCCAAGATCTTGAAATCGGCGTTGTTCTTCAACGCCAGACTGTCGGGCTTGGGCGGCGTGATCGCCGCGGCAGCACTGGCCATCTCGGCATAGCGTGCGCTGCGCCCCGATGCGGCGTGGCGCAACATGGCGCTGCCGGTGGTGATTTCGCTGGCCGGCACATTCCAGGCGGTGGCGGCCGCCTGCACCAGCATGGCGCGGGCACTGGCACCCAGCCGGCGCATGCGCTCAAACTGGGTGGGCGTGGCCGACGATCCGCCCGCCAGCTGATAGCCATAGGTGGCACGGTCGCCCAGCACGGGCTGCACCGTCACCTGGGCCCAATCCACATCCAGCTCTTCGGCGATCATCATCGGAAAGCTCGTGCGCACGCCCTGGCCGATTTCCGGCTGGTGCGCGGCGATCACGATGGCGCCATCGCTGCCGATCTGCACAAAGGCCGAAAGCTGGCCCGGCACGGCAGCCTTGGCCCCGCCCGTCAGCTGCCAGCCCAACGACAGCCCACCACCGGCGACAACGCCGGCTTGAAGCACGGCCCGGCGCGAGACGCTCATGCGCTGGCCGCCTGTTTGATGGCGGCGCGGATGCGGGTGTAGGTGGCGCAGCGGCACAGATTCCCGCTCATCGCGGCATCGATATCGGCATCGGTCGGCTTGGGCGTGGTGCGCAACAGCGCTTCGGCGGCGAGCAACTGCCCGGCCTGGCAATAGCCACACTGCGGCACGTCGAGCGCAACCCAGGCATCCTGCAACTTGCGGCCCCAGGCACTGGCGGAGAGGCCTTCGATGGTGGTGATCTTCGCGGTCCCCACCGCCGAAACCGGCGTCTGGCAGCCGCGCACCGGTTCGCCGTCCAGCTGCACTGTGCAGGCGCCGCAGAAACCGGCGCCACAGCCAAACTTGGTGCCGGTCAACCCCAGCACATCGCGCAGCGCCCACAACAGGGGCATATCCGGATCAGCCGCAACCTCGACCGGTTTGCCATTGATGTTCAGCTTCATTGGAATCCCCTCCTGCGGAGCGCAGCATAACCGGCCAGCCCCGGCACGGCAATTGCGGCCGTGCGATACTGTCGCCATTGTTGGGCAAGGCCGGCATGCTGACCGGCCGACCATTGCCGGAAGATGCCATGACCAGCCTCCCACGCTCCATCATGATCGCCACGCCGATGTATGGCGGCCAATGTTCCGGCCTCTATGTGCAGGGCCTGCTGCTCACCATGGCGCGCTGCCAGGCGCTGGGCATTGGCGTCAGCTGGTGCCAGATCACCAATGAAGCGCTGATCACCCGCGCCCGCAACGAGCTGGTGCGGCTGTTCATGGCCAGCGGTGATGAGGTGCTGGTGTTCATCGATGCCGATCATGGCTTTGATGGCGATGCCATCCCCACGCTGGTCGCCGGCGGCCATGATATCGCCTGCGGCATCTGCCCCAAGAAAGAGGTGAATTGGGACAGTGTGCGCCGCGCCGCCGCCGCCGGCCGGCTGGACGAACTGGCCGATCATGCCGGCAGCTTCGTGGTCAATCCGCTGGGGCTGGGGCCGGCGGTGCCGGATGCGCAAGGCTTTATCGAGATCCGCCACGGCGGCACCGGCGTGATGGCCATCCGCCGCCGCGTGTTCGAACTGTTGGCGCCGCATGTGCCCAGCTATCGCGCCTCGGCCCAGCTCGATGCCGCCACCGGCCAGCCGCTGCACCCGCTGGTGCACGAATATTTCGCCACCAGCATCGATGATCATGGCGTGCTGTTGTCGGAAGATTATCATTTCTGCGAAGCCTGGCGGCGGCTGGGCGGCCGGGTGTTCGCCCAACCCTTCCTGCGCTTCAGCCATATCGGCCCGCACGTGTTTGCCGGCGACATCGCCAAGAGCGGAGCCAACATGAAATAGAGATTGCACAACACGCCGATAAACCCAATATATTATACATGTCTGCAAGATAAACGCTGTTGCAGTGAGGTTCACACGGGCATGTTTGAGAATATTTTTCTGAAATATCGGCGCGATGCCATTCTGCTGCATGCACCGTTTCCACCGCGCGCCAACGCCAGTGGCAACAGCAAGTTGGGCGGACTGCCGCGCCTGCCGGCTAGCCACGAATGGCCGCGCACGTCCGACAACCTGCCCTTGCATTTTCTGGCGCAGATCGATTGCAGCGATTTGCCCCGCCCGTCACCCCTTCCAGATCACGGCGTGCTGTTCTTCTTTGGGCGGGATGACAGTGAACAAGTCTGGAACCATGACCGGCCCACCCACGATGATTGCCGGGTGATCCATGCCCCCGATGCCACGGCGGCCACAGCATTGCGTCCGGCGCCGGCCGATCTGCTGCCCATCGCCGATGAATATGGTCTGCGCTGTGCCAAGGATTTCCTGCTCGACGACGAGCCTGGTCCCAATATCCATATCGAATGGCCGGTGCAGCCGCTGGCGATGCCGTCGTGGCCGGAGGTCGACGCCTTGCCGAAGGGCGCCCTGAAGCCGAAGTTCGACCTGAAGCGCTTGTTTGGCCGCACCGAAAAGCCGGTGTCGCTGGGCGGTTTCGCAACCCTGCGCCCCGCCGCCGAAATCGACTATATCGATGCTTGGGAGACCAGGCGGATTGCAGCCTTTTGCGCCGCCACCGGGGAGACCCCTGACGATGCGGCCGAAGCCGGTTACGACGCATCGCGCATCCTTGCCAGTGCCTTGTGGGGCACGGACGATGCTGTCGACGCCTTTCCACAGCGCTGGCAGGATGTGGCCCTGCTTGCCCGCCAGATCCTCGGCCGGCGCTCAACCGGCCGCACACTGCCGCCAAACGCCCGCGAAGGCGCGCAAACCTGGCTGGCGGCAGCCCTTGGCCAGCCCGGCAATGGCCAGGTGCCCAGCGCCGAGCGCGCGGCGTTCCGGGCCTGGGTCTCGGCCTGGGAAACCCTGCCAGCGGGCACCAGCCTGCACTATGTGGCCGAAGATCTTGTCGTGAAGGCCAGCCTATATGGGCTGCAACTGGATACAGCTGCCGGCCTGACGCCTGCCGAAAAGACAGCCGCGCTGTTGCGGCCACAGTTTCGGCCATTCAACGGTGAAGCGCAGGTGCATTTTGCGCAGATGCTCGGTCACGCCGCCAGCTCGCAGACCCCGCGGCCCGTGGATGATCCGGCAATCTGCCTGCTGCAACTCTCAAGCCACGCGCCCAATGGCTGGATGTTCGGTGACATGGGCGAATGCACATTCTGGATCTTGCCCGATGATCTTGCGCACCGCGATTTCAGCAAGGTCTGGGCAATCATCGAAGGCGGTTGACCCGCTGGCCAGCTCGCCCAGATTTCTCAAATGCCCACCGACCAGCCGCTGAACCCGCTTCGGCCCGCATGTCTTTGCCAGCGATATAGCCAAGAGCGGCGCCAATCTGAAATAGACCGGCCGGGC
>JAIXQY010000218.1 GCA_027485485.1 Sphingomonadales bacterium
ATGGCGGCGGCGGCCCGGGTGACTTGCGCTGCCACTTCGGATTTCAGTTCGGCCGTGGCGGTGCGCTCGGCGGCCGCGATGCGGCTCTGGGCGGCGGCGGTGCGGCGGGCGATGGCGTCACTGGCGGCGGCTTCGCTGGCCTTCACCAGATCGGCGGCTTCGGTTTCGGCGCGGGCACGGATGGCGGCGGCATCGGATTCAGCCGCGGCCTTGGCGACCTTGGCTTCGCCGAGCAGCGTTTCGGCTTCGGCGCGCAGGGCAGCGGCTTCGTCCAGCTGCTTCTTCACGCCGGCAATACGGTCGTCCAGCGCCTTGGCAACGATGGAGGGCGCCTTGCCCACCACCACAGCCAGCACGATGAAGATGGCAACGCCGGTGTAAACCCAGCCTTCGGCACCAATGCCCAGCAAGGTGGGTTCGGCGTGATGGCCACCATCGGCAACGGTGCCAGCGCTGTGGGCCTGTTCTTCAGCCATTCATCTATCCTCAGCGCTGCGCCAGCGCGGCCGAGACATCGGCCGGCGTGACCTCGATCCCGGTCAGCTTGGCAACCGCCTCACCCACCAGTTCCGACACGGTGGCTTCCAGGCCGCTGCGGGCGCTGGCGCGGGCCAGATCCAGCGAGGCGGCGGCGGCATCGGCATCGGCATCGAGCCGGGCCGCCAGTGCCTTCATCTGGGCGTCGCTGGCCCGGGCCGCAGCATCACGGGCCTGGGCAACGGCGGCTTGCGCCGCATCACGGGCGGCCTTCATGGCGGCTTCGTGATCGGCGCGCAGCGTGTCAGCCGCGCCCTTGGCGGCTTCGGCCCGATCCAGATCAGCCGCCACCTGCGTTTCGCGGGCGTCGATGACCTTGCCCACCTTGGGCAGGGTCGGGCGCACCACAGCGAAATAGAGCAGCGCGAAGAACACGCCGAACCAGAACAGCTGCGATACGAAACTGGCGGGATCAAACTGCGGCACGGATCATCCCCGGGCAAACTTGAAAATGCGTGGCGCCCGGCCGATTGGCCGGGCGCCGAGCAAGGATCAGCCGAAGGCCAGCGCCAGCGCCACAACGGCGGCGATCAGGCCGAGCGCTTCGGTCACGGCGAAGCCGAAGATCAGGCGGGCGCCAAGCTTGTCAGCCGCCGCCGGGTTGCGCAGGGCGCCCTGGAGGAACATGCCGAAGATCAGGCCCACGCCGATGGCGGCGAAACCAGCACCCATGGCGGCCAGGCCGGCGCCGATCAGCTTGTATGCAGCAACAGTTTCCATTGTACGTCCTTTGCGGGTTCTAAACGGTTGGATTGATCAGTGAAGGTTGACAGCGTCGTTGAGATAGATGCTGGCCAGCAGTGCGAACACATAGGCCTGCACCACCGCAATCAGCAGTTCCAGCGCCGTCAACGCAACGTTGACGCCCAGCGGAATGATGCCCAGCCCGATGTTCACGGCGCCCAGCGACACCACGAAGCCGCCGAACACCTTCATCAGCACGTGGCCGGCCGTCATGTTGGCGAACAACCGGATGGCGAGGGTGAACGGGCGGGACAGGAAGGAGAGAAATTCGATGAGGGCCACCAGCGGCGCCACGAACAGCGGCGTGCCTTCCGGCAGGAACAGCGAGAAGAAATGCAGGCCGTGGCGGGCAAAGCCGACGATCACCACCAGGATGAACACGATCATCGCCAGGCCGAAGGTGACGGCGATATGGCTGGTGGGCGTGAAGCTGTGCACGAACGGCACCATGCCCAGCAGGTTGCAGGCCAGCACGAACACGAACACCGAAAAGATCAGCGGGGCATAGCGCAGGCCATCCTTGCCCACATTTTCGCGCAGCATGTCGCGAATGAATTCATAGAGATATTCAACGGCGGCCTGCATGCGGCCGGGCACCAGCTGCGGCCGGGCGGTGCCGATGAACAGGAAGGCCGCCACGCTGATGAGCGAGATCAGCATCCACAGCGAGCTGTTGGTGAACGACAGATCGGCGCCGGCCACGGTCAGCGGCGCGATCGTTTCGATCTTGAACTGCTCCATCGGATTGGCCACGGCCGTTCAATCCCTATCCCGCTGTTGCGCGTCGATCTTCTTCTGCCGGCGCAGCGACTGGTAAAGCCCGGTCACAAACCCCAGCAACAACATCACGATCAGACCCCAGGGTCCGGTGCCCATCTGCCGGTCGAAAAACCAGCCGATGAACGCCCCGGCCAGCATCGACCCGATGAACTCGGACGCCGCCTGCCAACCGGCGTTTTCCTGCCGTTTGGCACCATCCTTGCGAGCCGGATCAGCGCTGCGGGCCGCAGCAATGCGGCGCGCGAGGCTGTCCTCGTCGGTCTGGCGGTCGGCCAAGGCGAAAACCCCTGTCGTCCAATCCCTCTGCCGGGTGCGGCAGAGGCCCCAGCAAGCGATGCCTGTTGGGCTTGGCGCGCGTCCTAGAGGGGCTGGCCAAGGGTGTCAACCATTGTGCAGTGCACACTGTGCGGTTCAGGCAGTCGCCAACAGCCGTTCGGCGGCCTGCAGATCCACGCTGACCAGCTGGCTCACTCCCGGTTCGCCCATGGTGACGCCGAACAGGCGATGCATCCGGCTCATCGTCACGGCATTGTGGGTGACAATCAGGAAGCGCGTGGCGGTTTGCGCCGCCATGCGATCGAGCAGGTCGCAGAACCGCTCGACATTGGCATCATCCAGCGGCGCATCGACTTCATCCAGCACGCAGATCGGCGCCGGATTGGCCAGAAACAGCGCGAAAATCAACGCGGTGGCCGTCAACGCCTGTTCCCCGCCCGAGAGCAGGGTGAGCGATTGCAGCTTCTTGCCCGGCGGCTGTGCCATGATCTCCAGGCCGGCCTCCAGCGGATCATCGGATTCGATCAGCGCCAGCTGCGCCTCCCCGCCGCCGAACAGATCGGTGAACAGGGTGCGGAAATGGCCATCCACCGCCTGAAATGCTGCCTGCAACCGCTGCCGGCCCTCGCGGTTGAGACTGCCGATCGAGCCGCGCAGGCGGGCGATGGCGGTGTCAAGCTCGGCCTTTTCGGCGGCGGTCAATTTTGCCTGGTCTTCCAGTTCCTTCAGCTCGATATCCGCCCGCAGGTTGACCGGGCCAAGCCGTTCGCGTTCGGCGGTGAGGCCATCGAGCGCGATGGCCAGTTGTTCGGCGTCACCCGGATCGGGCGCAAACCCGAAACGGCCGGGCAGCATCGGCGGAGAGCATTGAAATCGTTCACCTGTTTGGCGTTCGATGGCGACGCGGGCGGCATCCTGATGGTCGGCTTCCGCCCGCAAGGTCGCGCGCAGTTCGCGGGCTTCGGCCACCTCGGCCTCGGCCGTGCGGGCCTGGGCGTTCGCCTGGTCCACCTGCGCTTCGGCGCGGGCCAGCGCGTCGACGGCGAAAATGCGTTCCTGTTCAGCCACTTGCGCCCGGTCGGCCAGGCCCGCCACATCGGCCGCGATGGCCCTGGCGCGGGCGGCGATGGCGGCACGGTCTTCGTTGGCGCTGGCGGCACGGCTGGCCAGTTCGGCGCGCTGGCTGCTGCTCTGGTTCAGGCGGCGGGCCCAATCGGCCGCTTCGCCGCTGATCAGTTTCTGGCGATTCAGCGCCGATTCGTGGCCGGTTCGGGCAGCATTGCGGTCGGCCTGTGCCCGCGCCAGCGCCGCGCGTGCCCGTTCCGCTGCCTCGCGTGCCCGCGCCAGGGCCTGGGCCAGACCAGCCACCGCATCGGCCGCCGGCACCGCCAGCCGCGCCGCCTCGGCCTCGGCCGCCAGCCGTTCGGCATCGCTGGCGGCGCGCGCGGCGGCGGCGGCCAGACTGGCCTGCTCGCCCGCCGCCCGCGCCGCGGCGGTTTCGGCAGCGGCCAGCACCCGGCGGGCCTCGCCCAACGCCCGCGCCGCGCCATCACGGGCGGTGCGCGCGCTGCGTTCGGCCAGCGCGGCAGAAGTGGCGGCGGCTTCGGCCTCACGCAGCCGTGCCGCTGCCGCATTCGCCGCTTCGGCCGCAGCGCCCTGTTCGGCGGCCAGTTCGGCCGCCCGGCGGCGGGCGCGCAGGCGGGCAGCGGCGGCATCGGTGCGCCCGCCCGCATCCACCAGCCCGTCCCAGCGCCACAGCTTGCCATCGCGGCTCACCAGCCGCTGGCCGGGGCGCAGCGCCGCCACAAGCTCCGGCGATGGCGGCGCATCCACCACGCCCACCTGGGCCAGCCGGCGCGCCAGTTCCGCCGGCGCCTGCACCTGATCGGCCAGCACCAGCACGCCGGCCGGCAGGGCCGGATCATCATGGGCCACACTGCCGGCAAAGCGGCGCGGCTGGCTCGATGCTGCCGGCCCCGCCTCCATATCCTCGCCCAGCGCGGCGGCCAGGGCCGCCTCAAAGCCGGCAGCGGCCACCAGTTGATCGGCAATCCGCGGCCCCTTCCCCTGATCAGCGGCCAGGCGGCGGGCCAGCGCGGCGCTTTCGGCCTCCAGGCTGGCCAGCGTGGCGCGGGCGGCGGCGACGGCAGCGGCGGCCTCGCTGCGCAGCGCTTCCAGCGGCGGGCGGGCCGATTCGGCATCGGCCACGCCGGTTTCACACGCCGCCACCGCATCCTGCGCCGCAGCCACATCGGCCTGCAACGGCGCCAGATCCGGTACCGGCGCCTGCCGCGCCAGCCGATCGGCCAGGCCTTGCGATTCGGCCCTGGCCCGCGCCGCGCGGCCCTGCGCGGCCGCGGCGGCATCACTGGCGGCCCGCGCAGCAGCCGCGGCGGCGGCATGGGCCGCCATGGCATCGGCCAGCGCCGCCTCCGTTGCCTGCGCATCCGCTTCGGCGGCAACAACGGCGGCATCCAGCCCCGGCAGGGCGGCGGCCAGTTCGGCCAGCCGGGCGGCCAATGTTTCGGCCTCGGCCGCCAGCCGCGCCTGGGCCGTGGCGGCATCATCGGCCAGCGCGGCTTCGCGGGCGGCATCGCGGTCAAGGCTCGCCAGCTGCGCCACCAGCGCGGAATCGCGGCGGGCGAGTTCCTGTTGCTCCGCCTCAATCAGGGCCCGGCGCTGGCGCAGCGCCTGCACGGCGGCCGCCGCTTCGGCTTCGGCCGTGCGCAAGGCCGGCAGGGTGGCGGCGGCATTGGTCGCCTGCGTCATCAGCGCGGCGGCGCTGCGGGTGCGCTCCGCGGCCAGTTGGTCTGCGGCCAGCGCGGCGGTGCGGGCCTTGTCACAGGCGGCCATGGTTTGATGCCAGCGCGCGAAGAACAGCGCCGCTTCGCCATGGCGAATCCGGTCGGTCAGGCTGCGATAGCGTTCGGCGCTGCGGGCCTGGCGCTTCAGGCTGGCGGCCTGGGTTTCCAGGCCGCGCACCACATCATCCAGCCGGGCGATATTGGCTTCGGCGGCGCGCAGGCGGATTTCGGCTTCGCGCCGGCGCACGGCCAGGCCGGCAATGCCGGCGGCTTCTTCCAGCAACTGGCGGCGTTCGGCCGGCTTGGCGGCGATGATGGCGCTGATCCGCCCCTGCCCCACGATCGCCGGGCTGTGCGCGCCGGTGGCCGAATCGGCGAACAACAGGCGGATATCCTGCTGGCGCGTGTCGCGGCCGTTCAGGCGATAATCCGAACCGGCGCCGCGTTCGATCCGGCGCATCACTTCCAGCTCCTCGCCGGCGCTGCCAGCCAGCGACAGGGTGACGCTGGCCAGTTCGCGCGCCGGCCGCGCGGCGGTGCCGGCAAAGATCACATCATCCATGCCGCCCGACCGCATGGATTTGGGGCTGGCCTCCCCCATCACCCAGCGCAGGGCTTCAAGCAGATTGGACTTGCCGCAGCCATTGGGGCCGACAACCCCGGTCAACCCCGGCTCGATCAGCAGTTCGGTGGGCTCAACGAAGGACTTGAAGCCCGCAAGGCGGAGGCGGCGGAATTGCAAGTTTTACCTCAAGGCCGCCTGCAACTTGGGTTCCAGATCGGCCCAGGTATAGCTGCCTTCCTGCACGGCGCCGTTGATGATGAAGCTGGGCGTGCCGGTGAGCTTATACTCGTTCACCGCCTGGTTCCTGAGATCGTTCACCGCCTTGAACTGGGCCGGATCGGCCAGGCACTGATCGAACTTGGCGCGCGGGATGCCGCGCAGCTTCACATAATCCGCCAGGCCGCCCAGTTCCGCCATGCGGGCGATGGCCTGCTCCTCGGCCAGCTTGGACAGCGCCTCCATCTCCGGCTTGGGGATGCGGCCGAAGGGTTCTGTCCAGCCCACCTGATCGGCATAAAAGGCGTTGAGCAGGCCGAAGAAGGCCGGCGCGCCCTGGCAGCGGGAGAGCACGGTGGCGGCATAGTCCGGGCCGTTCAGCACGAAGTTGCGATATTCATAAGAGACATTGCCGCTGGCAACATATTTGCTCTTGATGGTTTCGGCCGCCGCTTCGTGAAATTCGCGGCAGTGCGGGCAGGTGAGCGAGGCATATTCCACCAGCTTCACCCGCGCATCGGGATTGCCCATGCGAAAGCCGCCTTCCGGCGTGGCGGCCACCACGTCAGCCCAAGTCTGGCCGGCCGGCGCGGCGACCCCGGCCGGCAGCGCGGCGTCGGCAGCCGGCGTTGCCGTCTTGCTGTCGTTGCAGGCCGCCAGCGTGAGGGCGGTGGCGGCAAGGAGCATCAAACGCGTCATCAATTCGTCCTTCTGGGGGCAGCGGGGGTGGCGGCCTTGACGGCGGCGGTGAGCAGAGGTTCCAGCGTGGCCCAATCGAACACGTCGCTTTGCATCTTGCCGTTGATCAGGAAGCTGGGCGTGCCGGCCAGGCCATGGGTTTGCACCGCATCGCTGCGGATGGCGAGCAGCTTGTCCATCGCCGGCTTGGCGGCCAGACAGGCCTTATATTGGGCCAGCGGCAGGCCGGAGAATTCCGGCAGCTTGCCAAGGTCAGCCATGCGCGGGCCTTGCTGGTCTTCGGGCAGGGCCTGCACGGCGGCGCGATCGGCCTCGCTGATCTGCATGAACGGGGTGACGAGCTGATCCTGGCGCAGATAGGCCTTGTTGACGAACGCCCAGGCCGCGGCCGGCGACTGGCAATAGAGCAGGTGGCCGGCCATCAGATCGATGCCGTTGAGGCTGAAGGAGCGATATTCGTAAGAGACCGCGCCGCTGGCGATGAAGCGCGCCTTCACCACCGGCAGACCGGCTTCGTGGAAGGCGCGGCAGTGCGGGCAGGTGAGGCTGCCGAACTCGACCAGCTTCACCCTGGCGTTGGGATTGCCGATCAGCAGGCCCCCGGCGGGCGTGACGGCGATGCGGCTGGCCCAATCGGCGGGAGCCGGCTTGGCGGCCGGCTTTTTGGCCGGTGCAGCGGCGACCGGGGTGGCGACCAGCACGGCGGCGAGGAGGGAGCGAATAAGCATTCGCCATTCTTAGCGCGGGCAGACGGGCAGCGCAAAGCCCCTCCGCCTCGCGTTGCTCGGCACCTCCCCAAATGAATTTGGGGAGGTGCCACCAACTCCTCCCCAAACTTGTTTGGGGAGGTGGCACGCGAAGCGTGACGGAGGGGTGGCGCCTGTGGAGGCCAAAGGCGAACCCGGCGGCAAGAGGCCCCTCCGTCGCCTGCGGCGCCACCTCCCCAAACAAGTTTGGGGAGGACCCGGTTTGCCTCACCTGATCTTCGGCGGGCCGCTGCTGGTGGCCAGGGCTTCGGCCAGGCTTTGCAGGGTGGCGCGCAGTTCTGGATCGTCGATCTGCTTCAGGCTGGAGCGTGCCGATTCGGGCAGTGGGCCCGGCGCGGGTGGTGGCGGGGCGGGCGGAGCGGCCATGGTGGCGCCCTGTTCGATGGTGATGCGCGCCACCGCCGCATAGCCCAGGATGCGGTTGGCGCGTTCGATGATCTGGGGTTCGACATGGCGCAGCATCGGCGCCAGCGCACCGGTGGCGGCGATGGCCAGCGTGCCCTGTTCCTTGGCACCGCGGGCAAAGCGCAGGCGCAGCGGCCGGCAGTGGCGGGCATAGGTGGGGCCGACAATCTCCCCCCAGCGTTCGATCAGCGCGCCCTGGGTGAAGCCGAACCGGCGAAACGCCACGCCGCCAACATCGCCGACCAGATCGGCAATGGCGCGGGTGCGGCCGCGCGGTTTTTCGGGCGGCTTTTCAGGCGGCGTTTTCGGCATCAGGCTTTCATGCCATAGCCGCAGCGTGAGTGATAGTTGGCCCTTGGCTCTGCTGGATTGGTATGCCGCCCATGCGCGGGTGCTGCCGTGGCGCAATCCGCCGGGCGCGGCGCTGCCCGCCGATCCCGATTGGCCCTATCGCGTGTGGCTTTCCGAAGTGATGCTGCAACAGACCACGGTGGAGGCGGCGACGCCCTATTTCCAGGCCTTCACCGCGCGCTGGCCCAGCGTGGCGGCGCTGGCGGCGGCGGACGATGGCGAACTGATGCAGGCCTGGGCGGGGCTGGGCTATTATGCCCGCGCCCGCAATCTGCTGGCCTGTGCGCGCGCCGTGGTGGCGCAGCATGATGGGCGGTTTCCGGGGGAGGAGGAGGCCCTGCGGGCGCTGCCGGGGATTGGCGATTATACCGCGGCGGCGGTGGCGGCCTTCGGCTTTGGCCGCGATGCCGTGGTGATTGACGGCAATGTGGAACGGGTGGTGACGCGGCTGCTGGCGCTGGCCGAGCCGTTGCCGGGCGCGCGCGCGGCGATCCGGGCGGCGCTGGCCGACGTGTTGCCGGCGGGCCAGGCCGGGGATTTTGCCCAGGCCCTGATGGATCTGGCGCGGCGCGTGTGCACGCCAAAGGCGCCGCGCTGCCTGGTCTGCCCGATTGCCGACGCCTGTGCCGGCCGGCGGACGGGCGCGCCGGAGGATTTTCCGGTGAAGCCGGCGAAGAAGGCCCGGCCAACGCGCCAGGGCACGGCCTGGTGGATCGAGGTGGACGGCGCGGTGCTGCTGATGCGGCGGCCGGCCAGGGGCCTGCTCGGCGGGATGCTGGCGCTGCCCAGCTGTGATTGGCGTGGGCGGGATGCGACACCGCCGCTGGCCGGCGATTGGCAGGCGCTGGGCGTGGTGCGGCACGGCTTCACCCATTTCGAGCTGGAGCTGGCGGTGCAGGCACTGCGGCTGCCGGCGCGGCCGGCACTGGACGGCGAATGGGTGGCGGTGGATGCGGCGGCGACCGGCCTGCCCACGCTTTTTGCCAAGGCGGTGCAGCTGGCCCTTGCCTTGCGCGGTGAAGCCGGGAAGATGGCCCCATGACGATGTTTTTCGATGTGCCGGCCACCGGCTTTTGCGGCGGCACGCTTGACCGCGCCGATGAGATCAGGCGCGATCCGGCCGCGCTGATCGCCATGCGCGCCCGCAGCGATGCGCGCTGGCTGGTGCTGGATGGGCTGAACCCCGTCATCAAGCCGGGTGATACGCCGGCGATATTGTGGGCCTATCGATCCGATCTGCCGCATGATGCGTTGAGCGTGTTTCTGGGCATGGGCCCCGATGGCCCGCGCTTTGCCGCGGCGGCGGATTCAGCCGAGCTGGTGCGCGATTTCGGCGGCAAGCTGCTGGACGCGCGCGCCGCTGGTGCCTTGTTGCCGGTGGGTGAAGCGGCGATCGTGGCGCAGGCGCGCAGCCTGATCGATTGGCACCAGCGCCACGGATTTTGTGCGTTGTGCGGCGCGCCGACCGCAATCGCCAAGGGCGGCTGGAGCCGCAGCTGCGGCGCCTGCCAGGCCGAACATTTCCCGCGTGTCGATCCGGTGGTGATCATGCTGGCGGTGAAAGACGGCCATGCCCTGATCGGCCGCCAGCCGCGCTTTCCCAAGCGCTTCCTGTCGGCGCTGGCCGGCTTCGTCGAGCCCGGCGAAAGCCTGGAGGAGGCCGTGCGCCGCGAATTGTGGGAAGAGGCCGGCATCACCACCGGCCGGGTGCGCTATCTGGCCAGCCAGCCCTGGCCCTTCCCGTCCAGCCTGATGATCGCCTGCTTTGCCGAAGCGCACGGATTCGAGGTGCGGCTGGATCAGGATGAACTGGAAGAGGTGCGCTGGGTGACAAAGGACGAAGTGCGCGCCGCCCTGGCCGGGGAAGGCGATTGGCTGGCCCCGCCGCCGCTGGCGATTGCCCACACGCTGCTGAAAAGCTGGGCCGAAATCTGACCTGCGACAAATTGGCGAACGCGCCCTGCCCACACTGGTGGGTGGGGAATTCGACGTATGTTACGCGCCCGTAATGTGGTGCGATGCGAACATTACAGTTCGCCAATGTGGTTCAGCAGGGCAGTGTTGAAATGGTGACTGCGCGATTGAAAACCAGAAATTCCATCGGGGAGGATGGAAACCGATACGCGGAGGATCTTTGTGATGATCAATGCCCTGATGAACCGTAAAATTGCGCTGTGTGCTTTGGCTGTTGGCATGTTTTCTGCCAATCCGGTGGCCGCGCGTGATGCCAGCTACACCGTGACCATGAACCAGGACAATTTCTTTGGTTTCAATCCCTCGTTCAATGGCCTGATGCCGGTGAACGAGAAGGTGGATTTCAGCTTTTATGGCACGTTCTGGACCCGCCCGTCCTTCGGCCTTGGCGGCACCGGCGGCAATTTGTGGACCGAATTCGGCGTGGGCGCCGCCTTCCGTCCCAGCGACGGCCTGATCATCAAGCCGCAAATCGGCCTGACCAACGGCTCGTTGCTCTCGGGCGGTGCCCGCGGGGTTGGCACGGCGCGCGGCGGTGCCTTCGGCGATGGCATCGTGCCCAGCCTCACCGTCAACTACAGCGACGACAAGATCGAAGCCGAATATTATGGCGGTTATTATGCCGCCCTGCGCAACCGCAACCTGGCCGGCGCCAACGACTTCCTGCACACCTGGGTCAACATCGGCTACAAGGCGTCCAGCGTTGTGTCGTTCGGCCCGCATTATGAGCTGTTGTCGAACACCCGCGTGGCGCGTGGCCGTGGCAGCAAGACCTATGAATGGCTGGGCGCCTATGTGCAGTTCACCCTGCCCAAGGGCTTTTTCGCCCGCCTGACCGCCGGCGCCGATCTGGACAAGGACAACACCGGCGATTTCTACAAGATGAGCGTTGGCATGACCTTCTGATCCCCCCTGTTTCAGAAGATTGTGCCCGGATGGGGCGCGCCCTGCCCGGCGCGCCCCATTTTCATGCTGGTGCCAGTTGCGCCACCAGCGCGGTGGCCTGTTCGGGCGGCATCGGCTTGCCGAACAGGAACCCCTGCACCTGGGTGCAGCCCAGTTCGCGGCACAGTTCGAAGGCGGCGCGGGTTTCGGTGCCTTCGGCGGTGGTGGCCATATCGAGGCTGGCGGCCAGCCGCACGATGGCCTGGATGATCGAGCTGGCCTCGTCCCCCATGGCAGCAGCGCGCTTCACGAAGCTGCGATCGATCTTGATGCGGCTGAAACTGGCCTTTTGCAGCGTGCCCAGCGCCGAATAGCCGGTGCCGAAATCATCCAGCGCGAAATTGATGCCCAGCGCCGTCAAGGCCGCCAACACCTGCTGCACCGCCGGCTTTTCGGCCAGGAACAGGCTTTCGGTGATTTCCAGCTCCAGCCGGTCCGCCGCCACACCATGGCGCAACAGCGCCGCCTGGATCACGCCGGGCAGATCGGCATCATCCATCTGCACGGCCGACAGATTCACCGCCACCCGCACATGATCGGGCCAGCGGGCCGCCCAGCCCAGCGCCTGATCAATCACCCACTGGCCGATCGGCACGATCAGGCCGGTTTCCTCGGCCACCGGGATGAAGCTGAGTGGCGGGATCAGCCCCAGTTCGGGGTGATGCCAGCGCAGCAGCGCCTCGAACCCGGTGATCCGTTCATCGGCGGCATCCACCACCGGCTGGAACAGGATGCGCAACTGGTCCCGGTCCAGCGCGCAGGCCAGATCGGCCTCCAGCCGGCGGCGCTGTTCGGCGGCGGCGGCCATTTCGGCCGAGAAGCGGCAGGCGGCACCGCGTCCCTGGGCCTTGACCTGATACAGCGCCAGATCAGCGCATTTCAGCAAGGCTTCCGGCGTGGTGGCATCGTCCATCGCCAGCGCCCAGCCCACCGAAGCGCCCACCACCACGCCGCCCCTCCCCTGTTCCCCCAGGGCGAACGGCCGCGCCATCTCGCGCACGATGCGCCGCGCCAGCCGTTCCGGGCGGTCACCGCTGCCATCCTGCAGCAGGATGCCGAACTCATCGCCGCCCAGCCGCGCAATGGTGATGCCGGCGCGATCATGGCTCTTCGCCACCGCCTGCAGCCGCTGTGCCACCTGGCGCAGCAGCAGATCGCCGGCGGCATGGCCAAAGCCATCATTCACCGCCTTGAAGCGATCCAGATCAACGAACAGCAAGGCCGCCGGGGTGCCGCTGTGCTCGGCCAGTTCCAGCACATCATCCAGCATTTCGCGGAACAGGCTGCGGTTGGCCAGGCCGGTGAGCGGATCGAAGCGCGCCAGTTGCGCAATGCGTTCCTGGCTGCGGCGCATGTCTGTCACGTCGCGGCCCACACCGCGAAAGCCGGTGAAGCGCCCGGCCCGGTCCTGCTTTGGCGTGCCCGACAGCGCCCACCAGCGCAAATCACGCCCCAGCGGCACCGGCACCATCAGATCGCGAAAGGCCTGGCCATCGCGCAGGGCGTGAATCAACGCCACGGTGGCGGCGCCGCCCTGGGCCGGATCGATCAGCGACAACAGGCTTTGGCCCAGAAGGTCCCTGCGATGGCGCCGGGCCACATCGGCAAAGCGCGGCGTCACATGGGTCAGCCGTCCCTCGCCATCCAGTTCCAGCAGCCAATCCGAACCATTGGCTTCATATTCGTTCAGCAACAGCCGCACCACCTCGCCCTGCTCGCCCAGTTCGGCCTCGCTCTTCAACCGCGCCATCGCCTGATAGGTGGTGGCCAGCGCGGCGCGCAACTTGATCAGGGCAAAACTGGCCAGGCCCAGCGCCACCAGCGGGTGATCCAGCGGGGCGCCGGCCGGCAGCGCCGCCCACATCGCCGCGGCATTCGCCCCCACCACGCCCAGCACCGCCACCGGCATGGTGGCGGCGGCGTTGCTGATCGCGCCCATGAACACCAATGAGAAGATCAGCAGCACGGCCTGGCCATCGGCCGGCAGCCCCGGCAACAGCGCAAACAACATGCCGGCCCAGCACAGGCCGAGCAGGCTGATCTCGGCGGTCACCCGCCAGAAGCGGCCATGGCTGGCGGTGTCGGGCGCGCCGGCCGGGCCGCGCCTGATGGCGCGCAGGCTCCACATCAGCGACAGGCCGGCAAAGCCGGCCAGCCACGGCGCCAGCGCCGCGAACGGCACCGCCGGGCCAAACACCGCCAGCAGCACCGCCATGTTGAGCACCAGCAGGCCGATGTTGAACGGAATCGCGCGGTTCAACAGTTGCAACTGGTGGCCGCGCACCCCGGCCCAGAAGCCATCCGCCGCCTGGCCAAGGCCCAGCACCTGGCGCCAGCCCAGATCCCGCAGCATCTGCACCGGCGGTTGCAACATGGCGGTCATTCGCGCTCCCCGATCTCCACCCCGCAGGGCCAATCCGCACACGGCAACGGCGGCAGCGGCGGCGGATTGAATCAGGCTGGGGCGATGTGGCCACAATGGCTTGGCAACGGCCGGTTTGTTCCATACTTGTTCACAGATGCAGCCTGCCCGCCCTTCCGATTCTGCCGAGCCGCCGTGGCTGGCCGGCCTGAACGCACCGCAGCGCGAAGCGGTGACCAGCACCGAAGGCCCGGTGCTGATCCTGGCCGGCGCCGGCACCGGCAAGACCAAGGCGCTCACCGCGCGGCTGGCGCATATTCTCTTCAACCGGCTGGCCTGGCCGTCGCAGGTGCTGGCCGTCACCTTCACCAACAAGGCGGCGCGCGAAATGCGCCACCGCACCGAAATGCTGCTGGGCGGGATGGCCGAAGGCCTGCCGTGGCTGGGCACCTTCCACGCATTGTCGGCCAAAATGCTGCGCCGCCATGCCGGGCTGGTGGGATTGAACCCGCAATTCACCATCCTGGATACGGATGATCAGCTGCGCCTGCTGAAACAGGTGGTGACCGAGGCCGGGCTGGACGAGAAGCGCTGGCCGGCCAAGTTGCTGGCCAGCCTGATCGACCGCTGGAAGAACCGCGGCCTCACCCCTGATGCGGTGCCACCGGGTGAAAGCTTTGCCTATGCCGATGGCCAGAAGGGCGGCGGCGCGGCGCTCTATGCCCGCTATCAGGAGCGGCTGGTGCAGCTGAACGCCGCCGATTTCGGCGATCTGCTGCTGCACATGCTGACGATCTTTGCCCGCCACCCCGATGTGCTGGCCGATTATCAGGCGCGCTTTCTCTATGTGATGGTGGATGAATATCAGGACACCAACCACGCCCAATATCAATGGCTGCGCGCGCTGGTGGGCACGCGGCACAATATCGCCTGCGTGGGCGATGATGATCAATCCATCTACAGCTGGCGCGGGGCCGAGGTGGCCAATATCCTGCGGTTCGACACGGATTTTCCCGGCGCCAAGCTGATCCGGCTGGAGGAAAATTATCGCTCCACCCCGCATATCCTTGCCGCCGCCAACCATCTGATCGCCCATAACAATGGCCGGCTGGGCAAGAGCCTGTTCACCGCCCACAGCCATGGCGAGAAGGTCGCCGTCACCGGCGTGTGGGACGGGCCGGAGGAAGCCCGCACCCTGGGGGATGAGGCCGAACGGCTGGCGCGGGACGGGGTTTCGCTCAATGCCATGGCGATATTGGTGCGCGCCCAGTTTCAGACGCGCCTGTTTGAAGACCGGTTCATTGCCATCGGCCTGCCCTATCGCATCGTGGGCGGCTTCCGCTTCTATGAGCGCGCCGAGATCCGTGATGCGCTGGCCTATCTGCGGCTGGTGCAATCGCCCGATGATGCGCTGGCCTTCGAACGCATCGTCAACGTGCCCAAGCGCGGCCTGGGCGACAAGGCGATGGGCACGCTGCACGCCGCGGCCCGCCGGCTGAACCTGCCGCTGTCGCGCGCCGCCGATGTGGTGGCGCAGGGCGATGATCTGACGCCGGCGGCGCGGCGATCGCTGCGCGGCTTCCTCATTGATCTCGCGCGCTGGCGCGATGCGTCGGAAACCATGAGCCATGCCGAACTGGCCGAGCTGGTGCTGGAGGAATCGGGCTATGTCGCCATGTGGCAGGCGGACAAGTCCACCGAAGCCGATGGCCGCATCGACAATCTGAAGGAGCTGGTGCGGGCGATGGGCGATTATCCCAGCCTCACCGCCTTTCTGGAGCATGTCTCGCTGGTGATGGACAATGAAGCGTCCCATGATGATGAGAAGATCACCATCATGACGCTGCACGCCGCCAAGGGGCTGGAATTTGATCATGTCTTCCTGCCCGGCTGGGAGGAAGGCGTGTTCCCCAGCCAGCGCTCGCTGGATGAAGGCGGCACGGCGGCGCTGGAGGAGGAGCGGCGGCTGGCCTATGTGGGCATCACCCGGGCCAGGGTGCGCGCCCATGTGCTGCACGCCGCCAACCGGCAGGTCTATGGCCAATGGACGGCGGCGCTGCCCAGCCGCTTCGTGGCCGAACTGGGCCAGGCGCATGTGGATGAGCGATCGACCCTGAGCGGCGGGCCCAGCCTGTGGCGCGCGGCGCTGGCCGGTGGTGACCCCTTTGCTGACATGCAGCGCGGCACCGGGCGCGGGCCGGGGTGGGACCGGGCGCGGGCCAGCAGTGGCGGCTGGCAGGCGGCAAAGCAGGAACTGGGAGGGGGGCGCGATTTCGGCCCGCGCAGCGCAGCGCCGCCGCGCGAGGCGCGGGTGAGCGCCATCAGCCTGGCCCCTGCCCCCGGCTTCCGGCGCGGCACCAAAGTGTTTCACGCCAAGTTCGGCGAAGGCGTGGTGTTCCATGTTGATGGCAACAAGCTAGAGATTGATTTCCCCGCCGCCGGGCGCAAGCGCGTGCTGGACTCTTTTGTGTCGATTAAAGCGCCTTAACGACACATTGGCTCAGCCATGAATCAGGGGCCCACGGCTCATAAAACAGGCGGCGGCCGCACGCTTTGCAACCGCCGCCCGATTTTGTTCCGCCGGGTATCAGGCCATTTTGGCCATACGCCGCTGCCGCCGCAGGCCTGCGCCCATCACGCCGAAACCAATGGTGAGCAGCGCCCAGTTGGACGGTTCAGGCACGGCGGAGACGCTGACACTGTCAACCCACACATCGATGCCACGGGTAGAAAATGTGACCTTATCGGTGGCGCCGAAGTTGGTGGTGATCTTTTGATAGGGCGCAAAGCTCACAAAGCTGCTGAGCGTGTAGTTGAGCGAAAACACCGACACGCCATTCAAATAGCCCGTTGCAGTTTGGTTAAGCGACCCGCTCCAGCCCTGGTTGAATTTTGCATAGAAGCTGTTGAGCTTGAACAATCCGCCATCCTGTTTGGTCATCGGCTGCGGCTCAAACACGCTTCCGCTGGCCAACAAGACGTTGCTGCCGCTATTGGCGGTGCCATAGTGCCGCAGATAAAAGGCGTTGCTGACATTTGCGATGGTGACATCGTTGAACACATAGCCATCAAAGACGAAATTGCCGGACACTGCTGGAATTGATCCACTGACTGCAGTGATGCCGTCAAACGTGATCAGCGTATCGACAGGCGCAACAGGCGCAGCCATTGCGGGAATGGACATTGCAAATGCACAA
Organism: Sphingomonadales bacterium; assembly: GCA_027485485.1. Classification (GTDB taxonomy): domain Bacteria; phylum Pseudomonadota; class Alphaproteobacteria; order Sphingomonadales; family Sphingomonadaceae; genus Sandarakinorhabdus. The sequence goes on from JAIXQY010000218.1 coordinate 16,623, forward strand.
ACAGTAACGATTATTTTACCAAGCATGAACCATCCCCCAAGCAAAACTATCGCTCGCTGCTATCATGAACTTGTTTCGTATCACAAGTAAAATGATTGGCGGCAGTCCAGATAAATTGGAAAATGGTCTGGCTCAATCCGGATCCGGCGCGGTCAATATGCGCCACAGTGTGGCGATCATGCCCCGGCTGATGAACAACAGGCCAACCGCCGCCAGCCCGGCGCTTTGCAGTGGCGACCAGCGCAGATAATCATTGGCAAAGAAAAAGGCACCCACCACCCCGAAGGCGTTGAAGCCGCCGAACAGCGACAGTGACAGCGCGGCCAGCGCCGGGAAGCTGCCAAAGCGGTCCATCCAGCCGAACCAGGCGCACAGCGTGTGGGCAAAACCCACCGCCATCAACACCGCCGCCATCAGATAGCCGGGAAATTGGCGAAAAGACTCCATCGGCGGGATTGTATCGCATGATCTGGGCGCTGACAAAGCGGGCACAGCCCATTGCCGGCCGGCCCGGCGGTTTCTATGCAGGGCCATGCCCAAGATACCCGCCCCTTTTCTGATCCGCGATTATCGGGCGTTCTGGGCGGCGCGCTTCTTTGCCACCATCGCCGGCATGATGATGGTGATCGTCATCGGCTGGCAGGTCTATGACATCGCCCGCGCCAGCCGCAGCGTGGAGGATGCCGCCTTCCTGCTCGGCATGATCGGCCTGGCGCAGTTCCTGCCCTTGTTCTGCCTGGCGCTGGTGGTGGGCGTGATTGCCGACCGGTTGGACCGCCGCCACATTGCCCGCGCCGCCGTGGCGCTGGAATTGGGCTGTGCCGGCGTGCTGGCCTGGTTGGCCTTCATCGGTGCGGTGCCGATGGCGGCGCTGTTCATCGTGGCGGCGCTGCTGGGCGTGGGCCGCGCCTTTCAGGGGCCATCGATGGCAGCGCTGGCGCCCAATCTGGTGCCGCGCGATCTGCTGCCCCAGGCCATCGCGCTCAATAGTATCAGCTGGCAATCGGGCGCGGTGCTCGGCCCGCCGCTGGGGGCGTTTCTTTATGCCGTGTCGCCGCAAACGGCTTATGGCGCGGCAACGATCTGTTTTGGCATCACTTTGCTGTGCCTGTTCGTCATCCGCCCGGTGGTCCGCCCGGCGCCCTCTGCCATCAGCCCGTGGCGCTCGCTGGTCGAAGGCGTGGCCTATGTGCGGCACAACAAGGTGCTGCTCGGCGCGATCAGCCTCGATCTGTTTGCGGTGCTGTTGGGTGGGGCGACGGCCATGCTGCCGGTCTATGCCCGCGATGTGCTGCATGTCGGCGTGGAAGGGCTGGGCCCGCTGCGCGCCGCCCCCTCGGCCGGGGCGGTGCTGGTGGCGGGGCTGCTGGCGGTGCGGCCGCTGCGGCGCAATGTGGGGCCGGTGATGTTCGCCAGCGTGGCGGTGTTCGGGCTGGCCACCACGGCGTTTGGCCTGTCCACCAGCTTTCCGCTCAGCCTGGCGGCGCTGTTCGTGCTGGGCGCCGCCGACGCGGTGAGCGTGTTTGTGCGCGGCAGCCTGATCCAGCTGCACACACCGGACGACATGCGCGGGCGCGTTTCCAGCGTGTCGGGCCTGTTCATTTCGGCCAGCAACGAGCTGGGCGAGCTCGAATCGGGGCTGGCGGCGCGCTATGTCGGTGCGGTGCCATCGGTGGTGGCCGGCGGCATCGGCGCGGTGATCGTCACCCTGTTGTGGGCGTGGCGCTTCCCGGTGCTGCGCAAGGCTGATCGGTTCGAGGATCAACAGCCGGGTTGAGGCGAGGCCACAACCGGCCTAGGATTGCGGCCTGCTTTCCGAAAAGGTTATTGCCATGAAGGCCAACAACATCCTCGAAACCATCGGCCGCACGCCGCACATCCGCATGGGCAAATTGTTCCCCGATGCCGAGGTGTGGATCAAATCCGAACGCGCCAACCCCGGCGGTTCGATCAAGGATCGCATCGCGCTGGCCATGGTGGAGGCGGCCGAAGCAGCCGGCACGTTGAAACCCGGCGGCATCATCGTGGAGCCGACCAGCGGCAACACCGGCATTGGCCTGGCCATGGTGGCGGCGGTGAAAGGTTACAAGCTGGTTCTGGTGATGCCCGAATCCATGTCGATCGAACGGCGGCGGCTGATGCTGGCCTATGGCGCGACCTTTGATCTGACGCCGCGCGAAAAGGGCATGAACGGCGCCATTGGCCGCGCCCTGGAAATCGTGGCCGAAACGCCGGGCGCCTGGATGCCGCAACAGTTTGAGAACCCGGCCAACATCGAAGTGCACGAACGCACCACCGCGCTGGAATTCCTCGCCGATTTCGCCGATGCGCCGCCGCACGCCCTGATCACCGGGGTGGGCACCGGCGGCCATATCAGCGGCACCGCCCGCGTGCTGAAACAGCATTGGCCCCAGCTGCAGGTGTTCGCCGTGGAGCCCGCCGCCAGCCCGGTGATTTCCGGCGGCAGCCCGGCCCCGCACCCGATCCAGGGCATTGGCGCCGGCTTCATCCCGAAGAATCTCGACATGAGCGTGCTCGACGGAGTGGTGCAGGTGGACGCCGCTGATGCCAAGGCCTGGGCCCTGCGCGCCGCCCGCGAGGAAGGCATGCTGGTGGGCATTTCATCGGGCGCCACGCTGGCCGGCATCGCCATCAAGCTGAAGGAGCTGCCCAAGGGCGCCCGGGTGATCGGCTTCAATTATGATACGGGCGAGCGTTATCTGTCGGTGCCGGATTTCCTGCCGGGGGGCTGAAGATCGATCACCACGATTTCCGGGCTGGTGCCGATGCGCGTCGGCACAAAGGTGGTGCCCAGTCCGGCAGAGGTGATCATCATCTGGCCGCTTTCGTTGCGGAACAGGCCGTGGCGGTAGCGCTCATATTGCCCGATCAGCCGCGGCAGGCCGAACACGCGGATCTGCCCGCCGTGGGTGTGGCCGTTCAGGAACAGGCCCACCGATGGCGGCAGGAAGCGCCAGAAATCCGATTCATGCGCGATGGCGATGGCCGGTTTGCCGGGCGTGATGCGCGCCACCGCGCGATTGAGGCCGCCCACTGGATCAAAGCTCATGATCATGTCATCAATGCCGATGATCTGCACCGGCCCCACATCGACATGATCGCCGGCCAAAAGGTTCAGGCCCAGGCGCTGCATCACCTGCCGCGTCCACCACGGCGAATCATGATTGCCGGCGACATGATAGACCCCCAGCGGCGCGCGCAGCCGGGTGAGCGGGCGCATCGCCTGTTCCAGCGGCATCTTGGGGTCCCAGAATTTGCTGGCATGAAAATCGCCGGTGTTGACGATCAGATCGGGGTGTTGCGCATTGGCCTGGGCCACGATGCGGGCGATGCGCGCCTCCGGCATGTCCCACGCGCTGCCGTGCAGGTCTGACAGGTGCACGATGCGCAGCGGGCGCTGCAGCCCGGCCAGGGTGACGCGATAATGGGTGATCACCGGATCGCGGATGGCGCCCAGCCAGCCGATCCACGCCACGGCCAGCGCCAGCGCGGCGCCGATCAAGGCGAGGCGGCGGATCACAGCCGGGCTTTGTTTTCCTTGTCCTCGGCCAGAAAGGCCGTGAACGGGTTGAGCTTGGCCGCCGCGCCATTGGCGGCGATGCGGCGCAATTGCTGATAATACCAGGCCTGGGCGGCAAAGCCGTTGATAGTGCGCACCAGCTTGAACGGGCTGGCCGGCCCCAGCCAGCCGGGCCCGATCGCCAGCCGCTCCTCAAAGCGCGGCAGCTCCTCGATATGGCCGGCGAGCAGCTCGGCGACGCAATCCGGCTCCGCACACAGCGGCCGGCCCACGCCGACCAGTGCGATGCCGCTGGCCAGCGCATCATCCATGGCATTCAGGCTGCGGAACCCGCCCGTCACCATCAAGGGCGGGGTCTTGGCCGCCATCAGCGCCTTGGCCAGCACCACGAAATAGGCTTCACGCGCGCGGGTCGATTGCTGCTTGGGTTCATCGCGCGGGGTCAGGCCTTCCATGTCCATCATTGCCGGCTGTTCATAGGTACCGCCCGACAATTCCAGGCAATCGACGCCCAGATCGGCCAGCCAGCCCGCCACGATCAAGCAATCATCAAAGCCGAAACCGCCCTTCTGGAAATCGGCGCTGTTCAGCTTCACGCTGATGGTGAAATCCGCGCCCACGGCGGCGCGCACCGCCTTCACCACTTCGGTGAGCAGCCGAGCGCGGTTTTCCAGGCTGCCGCCCCATTCATCGCGGCGCAGATTGGCCAGCGGGGAGAGGAACTGGCTGATCAGATAGCCGTGCGCGGCGTGGATCTGCACGCCGGTGAAGCCGGCCTCGCGCGACACCACGGCGGCCTGCGCCCAGCGCGCGATGAGGTCTTCAATCTCGATGCCGGTGAGCGGATGCGGCATGCCGAACTGCCCGCCCGGCAGCGCCAGTGGCACCGCCGACGGCGCGCGCGGGTGCGCGTTGACATTTTTCTGCGTCTGCCGGCCGGCATGGCTGATCTGCACCCAGGCCTGGGTGCCGCCGGACGTGGCGGCGGCCGCCCAGCGCGCCCAGGCGGCCTTGGCCTCCGGCGTCAGCGGGCCATCAACCACCACATTGCCCGGCCGCTCACGATGGTTGCGATCGATCACCACATTGCCGGTGATCAGCAGGCCGCAACCCTGATCCGCCCAGCGGCGATAGAGGATCTCATGCGCGGCGCCGGGCACGCCATCGGCGCCGGCCAGCCCCTCGGTCATCGCCGCCTTGGCGACGCGGTTGCGGAAGGTCTGGCCGTTCGGCAGGCTGAAGGCTTCGTTGACGTCTGGCATGGCGGCACCCCTGTTTGGCGGCACGGTGCCGTGGTGGCGGGCCGGGCGCAAGCGAAGACAGCTCCCCTCCCGCTTGCGGGAGGGGTCGGGGGTGGGTTTCGCAGTTGGGCGCTGATGGGGAGCCCCACCCCCAGCCCCTCCCGCAAGCGGGAGGGGAGTTTTTACGCCGCCTTCTTCGCCGCCAGCCCGTAGAAGCTCTCGCCCTTGGCGGCCATGTCGCGCAGATACTGCGGCGGCGCGAAGCGTTCGCCGTGCTGCTGCGCCAGCCGGTCCAGCGTCGCCACCACATTGGCGATGCCCACCGTGTCCATATGGGCGAACGGCCCGCCGGTGAACGGCGCAAAGCCCCAGCCGAAGATGGCGCCCAGGTCGCCATCCTGCGGGGTTTCGAGCACGCCTTCGCCCATGCAGCGCGCGCATTCGACGAGCTGGCGATAGAGCAGCCGTTCCTTCACATCCGCCGCCGTCGGCTGATCCGCCGCGAGGCCACCGGCCACGGTTTCCACCAGCTCGGGCCAAAGATATTTCTTGCCGCCTTCGGGATAGACATAGAAACCCTTGGCGTTCTTGCGGCCCTGGCGGCCCAGTTCATACATCTTGGTGATCACACCATCGGCCGGGCCGGGTTTGTAGGCATCGCCCAGATCGGCGCGGGTCTGCTGGCCAACCTTGTAGCTGAGATCAAGGCCAACCTCGTCGTTCACCGCCAGCGGGCCGACGGGCATGCCCATCTGCTTGCCGATATTCTCGATCAGGGCCGGCGTCGTGCCTTCGCCGAGCAGCGCCAGGCCTTCCTGCACATAGGTGCCGAAACAGCGCGAGGTGTAGAAGCCGCGTGAATCATTCACCACGATCGGCGTCTTGCGGATGGCGGCGACATAATCCAGCGCCTTGGCGATGGCGGCCGGGCCGGTTTCCTTGCCAACGATGATTTCCACCAGCGGCATCTTTTCCACCGGCGAGAAGAAATGGATGCCGATGAAATTTTCCGGCTTGCTCCACGCCTTGGCCAGGCCGGTGATCGGCAAGGTGGAGGTGTTGGAGCCGAAGATCACATCCGGGCCCACCACGGCTTCGGTGGCCTTGGTCACATCGGCCTTGATCTCGCGGGTTTCGAACACCGCTTCGATGATCAGGTCGCAGCCGGCCAGATCGGCATAATCGCACGTTGGGTGGATGCGATCCAGGATGGCCTGGGCCTTTGCCGGGTCCATGCGCTTCTTGGCCAGCCGGTCGGCGGTGTATTGCTTGCCCTTTTCAGCCGCGGCCAGATCACGATCGAGCAGCACCACCTCGATCCCGGCCTGCGCCGTGACCATGGCGACGCCCGCGCCCATCAGGCCGGCGCCGAGCATGGCGATCTTCTTCGTCGGCATCGGCGGCACCCCGGCCGGGCGGCGCGCGCCCTTCTCGGCGGCCTGCTTGGAGACGAACAGGCTGCGGATCATGTTGCCGGCCTGCGGGTCCGCCACCACCTTGGCGAAATATTTGGATTCGATGCGGATGGCGGTGTCCATCGGCACCTGGGTGCCTTCATAGACGGCCGACAGGATCGCGCGCGGGGCGTTCATGTTGTCACCCGCATTCACGTGCGTCATCGCCGTGCCGCCAACGAAAATCTGCGCGAAATTCGGGTTGAGCGCCGTGGCCGGGCCGCCGGGCATCTTGAAATTCTTGGCGTCCCACGGCTGCACGCCGCCGTTCGGATTGGCCTTCACCCAGGCCTTGGCGGTGGCGACGATCTGATCCGCCGGGACCACGGCCTGCGCCACGCCAAAGCCCAGGGCTTCCTGCGGGCTCATGTTCTTGCCCTGCAGCAGATACATCAAGGCGGGTTGGATGCCCATCAGGCGCGGCAGCCGCTGGGTGCCGCCGGCCCCGGGGAACAGGCCGACCATGATTTCCGGCAGGCCCAGGGTGATCTTCGGATTGTCGGCAATCACGCGATAATGACAGGCGAGGATGAACTCGAGGCCACCGCCCAGCGCCAGGCCATTGACCGCGGCGGCGACGGGCTTGCCGCAGGTTTCGAGGTCACGCAGCAGCCGGTTGAGGCCGAACACGGCATCGAACAGCGCGGCCATCCTGGACTTGCCCTCAGGCGGCTTGCCGCCGCCCATCAGGCCGCCCATGCCCTTCAGGTCTGCGCCGGCCATGAAACCGCTGGCCTTGCCGCTGGTGAGCACGGCGCCCTTGATGGCATCGTCAGTCTTCAGCCGCAGAATCGCGGCGGCCAGATCGGCCTGCACGTCCGGCGTGATGACGTTCATCGACTGGCCGGGCACGTCGATGGTGAGCAGGAGGATGCCGTCGGCATCGAGTTCGCTGTGGATGGCGGTGGTCATGGTCAAATATCCTTGTTCATTCTGACGGTTGCAGCGGCTCACCATAATATGTGCCAAAGCACCAGATGTGGCCCTCTGGGTCGCGGCAACTATACTCGCGTGCACCATAGGGGGTATCATAGGGCTCGGTAACAATTGCTGCTCCCGCTGCCCGCGCGCGCTCGCAATGCTGGTCAACATCTTCGCTGACAGCGACACAGACGCACTGGTTGGTACCATTGAGTTGAAGCGGGCTGTGCATCCCGTATTTGTCGTCTGGATTGTCGGGGCCAAGGAAGATCAGGCTATCACCGCGCCGAAGCTGCGCATGCAGAACCTGACCCGCCTCCTCGTGGACAAAATGCCGGGCAAAACCCAGTGCATCGCACAGCCATGCCACCGCCGCGCCCGGGTCGCGGTAGCGCAAAGTAGGGAACAACTTGTCAGGCATTGATGACATCTGGTCTCTCCGCCGCGTTCAGATCCGTTCGATGATGGTGCCTGTCCCCATGCCGGCGCCGACGCACAGATTGACCAGCGCGGTGCCCTTGCCGGTGCGCTCCAGCTCATCCAGCACGGTGCCCAGGATCATCGCGCCCGTTGCGCCGAGCGGGTGGCCCATGGCGATGGCGCCACCGTTCACGTTGATCTTGTCATGCGGGATGTTCAGCGCCTGCATGAAGCGCAGCACCACCGACGCAAAGGCCTCGTTCAGCTCGAACAGGTCGATATCGTCCTTGGTCATGCCGGCGCGTTGCAGCACCTTGTTGGCGACAAACTCGGGGCCGGTCAGCATGATCATCGGCTCGCTGCCGATGCTGGCCATGGCGCGGATGCGGGCGCGGGGCTTGAGGCCATATTTCTCGCCCATTTCCTTGTTGCCGATCAGGATGGCGGCCGCACCATCAACGATACCGCTCGAGTTGCCGCCGTGGTGGACGTGGTTGATCTTCTCCACCTCCGGATAGCGCATCAGGGCGATGGCATCGAAACCGGGCAGCTGCTCGCCCATCGCCTGAAAGGCCGGCGCCAGGCCGCCCAGCGACTGCATGTCGGTTTGCGGGCGCATATGTTCATCATGCGCCAGCACGATTTCGCCGATCACATCCTTCACGCCGATGATGCTGTGCTTGAAGCGGCCTTCGCTCCACGCCTGGGCGGCGCGGCGCTGTGATTCCATCGCATAGGCATCGACATCATTGCGGCTGAAGCCATATTTGGTGGCGATCAGATCGGCGCCGATGCCCTGCGGGGCGAAATAGGTCTTGTAGGCCACGGCCGGGTCCATCGCCCAGGCGGCGCCGTCGCTGCCCATCGGCACGCGCGACATGGATTCGACGCCGCCGCCAATGGCGAACATGGCTTCGCCGGTCATCACCTTGGCCGCGGCCATGTTGGTGGCTTCCAGGCCGGAGGCGCAGAAGCGGTTGATCTGCACGCCGGCGGTGGTTTCGGCATAATCGGCGTTGAGCACCGCCACGCGGGCAATGTCGCTGCCCTGTTCGCCCACCGGGGAGACGCAGCCCAGCACGACATCGTCCACATCGGCCGTGTCGATGCCGGTGCGGTCGCGCACCGCCTGCAGCACCTGGGTGGCGAGTTGGATCGGCGTGATCTCGTGCAGCTTGCCGTCCTTGCGGCCCTTGCCGCGCGGTGTGCGGACGGCGTCGTAGATATAGGCTTCGGTCATTGGTCACTTCCCTTTCTTACTCCTCTCCCGCTTGCGGGAGGGGTTGGGGGTGGGTTCTTCAAATCATGGGGATGGTTCTCGCAGGAAGACCCACCCCCGACCCCTCCCGGCGGGCCCCACCAAAGTATTACTTTGGTGGGAACCCTTTGCGGGAGGGGAGTGGTTCAAAACATCTCGGCGGGCAGCGCCATCACCGTGTCGGCGCCGGCTTCCAGTTGCGCTTTCAGGCTCGCGGTTTCCGGCAACACCCGCGCCGCGAAGAAGCGGGCGGTGGTGAGCTTGGCGTTGTGGAAGTCCGGATCAGCCGTGCCGGCATCCAGCGCCGCCAACGAGGCAGTCGCCATCTTCAGCCACATATGGCCCAGCGCAACATGGCCCATCATCCGCATGAAGGCGGTGGCGCCGGCCCCGGCATTGTCCGGATTGGCCATGCCATTCTGCAGCAGCCACATCACCCCGCCCTGCACATCGCCGAGCGCGGCGGACAGCGGCCGGGTGATGAAGGCCAGCCGATCATCCGTGGCCGCCGCCAGATCGCCGCCGACCAGCCCGAGCCAGGCCTGGGTGCCGCGGCCGCCCTTGCTGCCCAGCTTGCGGCCGACCAGATCGAGCGCCTGAATGCCGTTGGTGCCTTCATAGATCATGGCGATACGCGCATCGCGCACGAACTGATCCATGCCCCATTCGGCGATATAGCCGTGGCCGCCCAGCACCTGCTGGCAATTGGTGGCGACTTCATAACCGCGATCGGTGCCATAGCCCTTGATGACCGGGGTGAGCAGACTGATCAGATCGTCGGCCATTTCCCGCTCGGCCGGATCGGGGGCCTTGCGCGACAGATCAACCCTGAGCGCGCCCCACAGCATCAGGGCGCGCATGCCCTCGGTATAGCTGCGCGCGTCCATCAGCATGCGGCGCACATCGGGGTGGACGATGATCGGATCGGCCTTGGCATCGGGGTTCTTCGCGCCGGTGAGGGCACGGCCCTGCAGGCGGCCCTTGGCGTAGTCCACGGCGTTCTGGTAGGCGGCATCCGCCTGGGCCAGGCCCTGGATGCCGACGCCGAGCCGCGCCGCGTTCATCATGATGAACATGGCAGCCAGGCCCTTCATCTCCTCGCCCAGCATATAGCCGGTGGCGCCATCATAGTTCATCATGCAGGTGGCGTTGGCGTGGATGCCCATCTTGTGTTCGATGGAACCGCAGGAAACGGCATTGCGCGCGCCCAGCGCGCCATCGTCGTTGACGATAAACTTCGGCACGATGAACAGGCTGATGCCCTTCACGCTGTCCGGCGCGCCCGGCGTCTTGGCCAGCACGAGGTGGATGATGTTTTCGGACAGGTCATGCTCACCGGCCGAGATGAAGATCTTGGTGCCGGTGATCGCCCAGCTGCCATCGGCATTGGGCTCGGCGCGGGTGCGGATCAGGCCCAGATCGGTGCCGCACTGCGGTTCCGTCAGGTTCATCGTGCCGGTCCAGCGGCCCTGCACCATCGGCGGCAGCCACTTGGCCTTTTGTTCCGGCGATCCCACCACTTCGATGGCCGCCTGCGCGCCTTCGGACAGGCCGGGATACATGCCGAACGCCATGTTGGACGCGGCGATGAACTCCTGCATCACCGCGCCGATGGTATAGGGCAGGCCTTGGCCGCCATGATGTTCATCGGCGATCAGCCCACCCCAGCCGCCGTCGCAAAACGCCTTGTAGGCCGCCTTGAAGCCATCGGGCGCCGTCACGCTGCCATCGGGGTGGCGCGTGCAGCCCTGGCGGTCACCGGGCAGGTTGAGCGGGGCCAGCACTTCGCTGCAGAATTTGCCGCCTTCGTTGAGCACAGCCTCGACCAGATCGGGCGAGACGGCTTCAAAGCCGGGCACATTGCCGTGGTTGTAGAGCCCGGCCACGGCCTCCAGAACGAACAACGTGTCTTTCACGGGGGCGCGATAGCTGGGCATGTCCTCAGGCTTTCAGTGACTGTTCGACGATGTCACAAAATTGTTGCAGTTCCTGGATCGTCGCATCGATATCGGCACGCTGTTCTTCGAGCAGCGCCATGCGCGCCCGGCATTTTTCCAGCGTGACGCGCTTTTGGGTCAGGCGGTGATCGCCCACGTCATAAAGATCGATCATCTCGCGGATCTCGGCGAGGCTGAACCCCACATTCTTGGCCCGCAGGATCCACGCCAGCCGGGCACGGTCGCGCCTGCTGTAGATGCGGTTCTGGCCCTGCCGTTCCGGTGTGATCAGACCCTGATCCTCATAGAATCGGATGGCGCGCGGCGTGATGTTGAAGGCCAGCGCCAGTTCGGTGATGGTGAACTGGGTGGCATCACCGGCCGCCGGCGGCGCGGGCGCAGTGGCAAAGGCATGCAGCAGGGCCACTGCCTCATCATCCGCGCGGGGAGCCTCTGCCGTCTTGCTCATGGGCAGGAGGGGTAGTTGACGTTTACGTAAAGGTCAAGCTGGCGATGGCGCGGTTGGTGTGGCGAAAGACGCCAGGTTCGTTGTGCTTGGTCAGCGCCAAAATCGCTTCCGCCACCGCGTCCGCCGGCAGGCTGCCGACATCGCGCGGCAGGGCAAGGTCCATGACCGGCGCCGCCCATTGCAGGAAGCGTTCCACCGGGCGGCGTTCGGCGCGGGGGCCGATGAGGAGGCCGGGTTGGAGTATGTCGAGGCGGGTGAAGCCCATGGCGGCCAGTGCGGCTTCCACTTCGCCCTTGGTGCGCGGGTAGAGCAGGCTGGCTTTGGGGTTGGCGCCGACGCTGCTGACCAGGATGAAGTGTGTGACGCCGGCCAGCAGCGCCGCGCGGGCGAAGGCCAGCACGGCGTCA
>JAIXQY010000182.1 GCA_027485485.1 Sphingomonadales bacterium
CGCTGCCGGCGGGTCGCTGGGTGGGGCCGGTCGTCTCGGGCCTGGGCCTGCACATCGTGCGCATCGAACGGCGGCTGGCCCCGCCGCGCCCGGCGCTGGCCGCTGTGCGCCAGCGGGTGGAGAATGACTGGCGCCGTGCTGCCATCGCCAGGGCGGAGGCCGAAGACCTTGCGGCGCTGATGGCGAAATATGATGTGGTGATCGAGCCGGCGTCATGATCCGTTTGGCTCTGGCCTGCCTGATGCTGTGGCTGTGCGGCCCGGCGCGCGCCGATGAGCTGCGGCCCTTCTATCTGGAGCTGCGCGAAACCCGCGCCGGGCAATGGGATGTGCTGTGGAAGGCCCCGGTGCTGGGCGGGGTGGCGGCCAGTGGCCGGCCGCTGTTGCCGGCGCAGTGCCGCCTGGCGATGAACCCGCCGCAGCTGGTGGGCGGCGCGCTGGTTGCCAGCGGCACGGCCCGCTGTGCCCGCACGCTGGCCGGCACGCGCGTGGGCGTCGCCGGCCTCGCGCCCGGCAGCCCCGATGGGCTGGTGCGCATCGCGCCCTTGGGTCGGCCGGTGCAGGCGGCCCAGCTGCGAGCCGATGCACCAACCATCGTGGTCGCCGCCCGCGCCACGCGCTGGCAGGTGGCGCAAACCTATGCGGTGATCGGCGTCGAGCATATATTGGGCGGCATTGATCATCTGCTGTTCGTGGTGGCGCTGGTGCTGCTGCTGCGCCGCGGCTGGCCGGTGGTTGCCGCCGCCACGGCCTTCACCATCGCCCATTCGATCACCCTGGCCGGCACCACGCTGGGCCTGTTCGGCCTGCCGCAAGCCCCGGTGGAAGCGGTGATTGCGCTGTCCATCGTGTTTCTGGCGGTGGAGATCGTGAAGGCCCAACCGGATCAGCCCCGCTTGTCGGAACGCCTGCCCTGGGTGGTGGCGTTCCTGTTCGGCCTGCTGCACGGCTTCGGCTTTGCCGGCGCCCTGCGCGAGGTGGGCCTGCCGCAGGGCGAGGTGCCGGTGGCGCTGCTGGCCTTCAACATCGGCGTGGAGGCCGGGCAGTTGCTGATCATCGCCGCCGCCGCTGGCCTGTTGGCGATTGTCCGCCGGCTGGCGCCGGCCATGCTCAAACCGGCGATCATGGCCAGCGCCTATGCCATCGGCAGCATCGCCAGCTACTGGCTGATCGACCGGCTTTAGCCCAGCTTGGCCAGCCCCCAGGCAAACACCTTGCGGTTGTTGTCTTCCTCCAGCTGATATTGTTCAGCCGGGCTGAGCCCGTTCACCACCGGCAGCACGGTCTGGCGCTGTTTCACCATGGCCAGCCATTTGTCCACGCGCGGCCGGCGATCGGCAAAGCCGGCGTGATAGCCATCGGTGAGCACCGGCACCTTCAACGGATCGCGGGTGATCAACTCGGTGGTGGGCCGGATCGCCGGGTTGGCCTTTTTCATGATGCCGAACAATCTGGCCTGATCGGTCATGCCGGTATCGAACAACACTTCCGACAGCAGGAAGCCATCCTGATAGGGCGCAACGCCCATATCCTTCAGGGAACAGGCCTTCACCCACGGGCTGAGCGCCGTCACCGTTTCCTCCGGCGTTTCCATGAAGCTCATGTTGTTGCCGGGGTCGATCAGGCTGCCCAGCCATTCGCTGTCGATGCGTTTCAGCACGGCAACATGTTCGTGCACCGTGCGATCCTTGTGGTTTTCCAGCGCGATGGCCACCTTGTATTTGGCGGCAATCGGCAAACAGCGCTCGATGATGGCATTGGCTTCGGCTAGCCAGCTGTACCAATCATTCAGGCTCTTGAAGGTCTCGTACCGCCGGCCGGTGCCGCCTTCGGGCGGGCGCGACACGGCGCGCACACAGGTGGCGCCCAGCGCGGCGGCATTGGCCACACTGGCTTCGAACGCGGCATAATCGCCATCACGCCGGCTGGGCAGCGCGGCCTGGCCTTCATAATACATGCCAAGCTCGTCCAGCCGGGCGCGGAAGCGGGCAATGTGCGGCTTGCCCACCGCGATCTGCACGCCGCCGCCGCCGATGCTGCGCACATAATCCAGAAACGCCACCGGATCATCGCGCAGCCCCTTGGCCACGCCGTCCAGCCCGCGCAGATGCGCCGAAAGCCCGGTGCCGGCCACGCCCAGCGGTGATTTGGGCGGCAGCGCGCCTTCCGATTGGGCAATAGCCAGGCTGGGAAAGCCGGCGAACAGCGTGGCAGCCAGACTGGCCTGGCCAAACAGGCGGCGGGTGATCAGCATGGCAGCATTTCCTTTGCAGGCCCCAAGACAAGTGTGCCGGGCACTGGGCCCGGCACAAAAGCCATTCAGCGGTTGATCAGAACTTGGTCCGCAAGGTCAATTCCAGCGTCCGCCCGAACGGCGAGTGGGCGTTGGCGAAGAAGCCCTGGGTGCCGTCATAGAAAGGCGGCCAGCGGTTGAAGATGTTGGAGCCGCGCAGCTGGATCTGGCTGCCCTTCAGCACGTTGGGCAGATTATACTGCACGGTCAGATCAAACGTCTCCCAGCTCTTCACGTTCGGGAAGGGCGTGCCGCTGGTGATGTTGGTGAAGCCGCCGACATAGGTCATGAAGCCCGACACGGTGAGATCATCGAGGTTCCAGCTCAGCTGGCCACGGCCGCGCCACTTGATGGCGCTCTGCTGGCCGATGATATCCTGGAAGCCGGTGCCCGGCGCCAGTTCCTGGCGGAAGCCCAGCTGGCGGTTGGCGTTCACCGCAAAGGTGAAATTGCCGACGTTGGTTGGCACCTTGTAGTTCAGATCGAAATCAAGCCCATCAATCACGCGCTGGCCAACGTTGATGGCAAACGACTGGAAGATGGCATCGATGCGCGTCGGCACCGGGCTCTGCGGCGGCGCGGCGGCAATGGCGGCCAGCACTTGCGCTGCCGTCGGATTGCGAATGACGGCAAAGCTGAAGAACGGGTTGTTGAACGCGTCAGCCTGGGTCGGCTTGTAGACCAGATTCTTGTAGGTCACGTTGTAATAGGTGACCGACAATTTCAGGTTCGGAATGAAGGTTGGCGTGAAATCCGCCCCGAACGAATAGGTGGTTGCCTCTTCCGGGGTGAGCGCCGGGTTGCCGCCGCCCTGGTTGTAGATGTTCACGTTGTTGCCAAAGCCGGCGATGTTGAGGCCGATCTGCGGCACGCCGAAGATGGAGGTGATCAGGCCCATGTTGGGGGCGACAAAGCTGGTGCTCCACGACCCGCGCAGCGACACGTCCCGCGCCGGCGCCCACACCAGGCCGATCTTCGGATTGAAGGTGCCGCCCAGCTGCTGATAATGATCGTAGCGGGCCGAGAGCGACAGTTCGAGGCGCTGGAAGCCGGTGGTGGCATTCTGCGCGCTGAAGAACGGCAGGTTCACTTCGGCAAAGGCCGCCGCCACAAAGCGCGAGATCTTGTCATCACGCACCAGCAGCTGCGTCGGCCCCGGCACGCCGCCGATCTGCAGCTGATCGGCCTGTTCTTCGCGGAATTCGGTGCCCACCGCCATGCGGGCATCGCCGCCGCCCAGCGCGAACAGCGGACCATCGGCCTTCACCATCAACTGGCGCAGATATTGCGAGCTGTCGTTGATCTGGGTGAAGCCATTGTTGATCTGGGCCAGCACGCCGGCGTTGTTCTGGCCGGCCTGGCCGAACGGGTTGAACGCAGTGGTGAGCGTGGTGCCATTGGCCAGATTCTGTGCCGCAATCAGATCGATTTCCGGCTGGCTGTTGAAATCATTGGTCTTGGAATAATGCGTCATCACATTGAGCAGCCAGCCGCCGCCCAGCTTGACATCGGCGCCCAGCGTGATGCCCAGCACTTCGGAACGCTGGGTGTTGATCGGGTTGGGGAACAGGCCTTCGCCGTTGCGCACCACGCTCACCGTCTGGCCCGGCGCCAGCGTCACGCCCGGCGGCAGCACGATATAGGGATTGGTGCCCGGCACGGTGAGGTTGAGGTTGCGCGGGTTGGCGACGCGATTGGTCTTCAGGTTGGTATAATTGCCTTCGGCCCACAGCGTGACCGTGTCGTTCAGTTCCTGCCGCACGGTGGCGAGCAGCGAATAACGCGTCGATTCCGGCACGACTTCCTGGGCCAAAGCGTTTTCGCAGCGGTTGCGGTTGGCGCTGCCGGTCGCGAACGACGGATAGGCATAGACGGTGCTGCCGATGGTGACGTTGGGCAGCGAGCAGGTGGTGCCGCGCTGGTCACGGCCGCCGCGGAAGGTCTGATCGGCGCGGATGAACGGGATTTCCCCGTTGGTGGGCGATTTGTTGGCGCTATATTCGCCAACGATCATCACATTGCCGGTGGACCATTTCTTGCCCCAGCCCAGCGCCAGATTCTGCTTTTCATAGCTGTGCTCAGGCGAGAAGCCATAGGTGCCCTGGGCTTCGAACCCATCCATGTCGCGGCGATAGACAAAGTTGGCGACACCGGCGACGGCATCGGAACCATAGACGGCCGACGAACCATCCGCCACGATCTCGACCCGGCCAATGCCCAGCACCGGGATCATGCCCGGATCGGGCAGCACGGCTTCGCCGCCCACCGCGGCCATGCGGTGACCGTTGAACAGCGCCAGCGTGGCGAAGATGCCGATGTTGTGGATGTTGGGCAGGAAGCCGCCGGTGCGGAAACGGCCGGTGGTGGCAACTTCATGGTTGGTGCCGAAATTGCCCAGCTGCGGGATCAAACCCAACAGTTCCGACATGTTGGCCGGCGCGTTGACCTTGACGAATTCCTGATCGACGCTGACCAGCGGCGAGCCGATCGGGGCGACGCCGCGGATGCTGGTGCCGGTGACGACGATCTCGCTGGCTTCCTCAGCCTCTTCGGTGGCGGCAGCGGCGGCCGGCGCCGGCGCGGCCTGGGCGAAGGCCGCCGAGGCACTGGCCATCGCCAGAGCAGCAAGCCCGGCCTGCAGCAAATGGCGGCTGCGGATCGTCGTGTCGAAACTGGTGCGCATCTGGTCTCACTCCCCACATCGATGATGGCCAGACGGCACGTCGGGATGAAGATGAGACCTTATTTGCCGGCAATCACGCGCCCTTGGCGCTGCGGCTGCCGGGACCCTGCCCCATTTTCGATCCGCTGCGGGCGATCATGCTGCATGGCATGATCTGTCGCCGCGCCGGCTGACCCCAGCGCCCTCTCCCTGGTCGCTGGTGCCATTCGGTTGTAGACTGTATACAGATGCTGTCAACGCGATATTGGGTGGCTGTTCGTGGCGGAATCGGCCTGGCGTCCGATATCAGGCGCAAGTGATGCCAAAAATCCACAGGTTCAGGCGTGAACCCCCGCTGGCGCTGGCCCTCCGCTGGCCCAATCAAGCAATTCCACCATGTGGACGATATGCAGTTCATCGCTGGCGAGATGGCCAATGCAACCGATGTTGCTGCTTGCCACCAGCTTGGCCCCCGTACCAGCCAGGCTTGCGGCCAGCGCCGCCTGCTTGCGTGCTTTCAGCGTCGCGCTCATTTCGGGCTGCAAAATCGCATAGCTGCCAGCCGAACCGCAGCAGAGATGCGCTTCGGCCGGCACACGCACAACAAAGCCGGCCGCGGCCAGCAGCGCCTGCGGCGCGGATTTCACCTGCTGGCCATGCTGCAGCGAGCAGGCGCTGTGCCAGGCCACCTCCTGCCCCGGCGGCAGCACGGATGGCAGCGGCGGCAGCTGGCTGAGATACTCCGAGATATCCATCGCCTTGGCCGCCACCGCCTGCGCCCGCGCCGCCATCGCCGGATCGTCAGCAAACAGCGCCGGATAATCCTTGATCACCGTGCCGCAGCCCGAGGCGGTGATGATGATCGCGGCCACATCGCCTTCAGCTTCCCAGGCGGCGATGTTGGCGCGGGCATGGGCGCGGGCCGGGGCTTCACGGCCGAGATGATGATCGAGCGCGCCGCAGCAGGATGATTGCCGGCTGATCACCACATCATAACCATGACGGGCGAGCAGGCGCAGCGCGGCATCATCAATGGCGGGGCGCAACACCGGCTGCACACAGCCCAGATGCAATATCACCTTGCCCTTGGGCGCCGCCACCGGCAGCGGCGCGCGCCGTTCGGCCAGGCCGGCCGGCTGCACACGCGCCGGCACCTGGGCCAGCATGGCGGCCAGTTGCGCCGGCAACAGCCCGGCCAACGGCTTGACCAAACGCCCAAGCCGCAGCCCCAGCCGGAACAGCGGGCGATTGGTGAGCAGGCGCGGCAGCGCCGCGCGCAGCAGGCGATCCGGCCATGGACGCTGGTGCCTGGCCTCGATATGGGCGCGCGCTGCATCGACCAGATGCATATAATCCACACCCGACGGGCAGGTGGTGGTGCACGACAGGCACGACAGGCAGCGATCAATATGGTGCACGGCGCGGGGGCTGGGTGGCTGCGCCGGATTGGCCAGCATGTCCTTCATCAGCCAGATACGCCCGCGCGGGCTGTCGAGCTCGTCGCCGGTCACCACATAGGTGGGGCAGGTGGCGGTGCAGAAGCCGCAATGCACGCATTTCCTGATGCGCGCCTGCGCGGCCGGCACGTCAATCGCGTTCATCCTACGGCCTCCGCCGCCAGCACGCCGGCCGGATCAAACAGCGCCTTGATGCGGCCCTGCAGCAGCGCCAGTGCCGGATCGGCCGGGCTGTGCGCCGGCACCGGGCTGGTCACGCCGGCCGGCAGCCGCAGCCGCCGGGCATGGCCGTCGCGGCCCGCGGCCTGCGCCACGGCGGCCGGCACATCAAGATCGGCCAGCGCCGGCGGCAGGATGATCCATGCCAGCGCCCCGCCCCAATCCAGCCGCAGTTCGGCATCCACCGGAAGCACCAGCCCACCGGCCCGCACCGCCGGCAGCGGGCAGCGCCAGATGATCGCATCGGCCGGCACATCGCCCAGATCGGCAAGCGTCACCCAATGGACACGGCTGGCCGCCCCCTCCAGCCAGGTCCCACCCGGCAGCCGTGCCGCCAGCGCCGCCATCAACGCGGGCAGCGCCGCCGCACTGGCCTCGAGGCGCAGGCTCACCCTGCCATCACGCCAGGCCGCGCCAGTGATGCCGCCATCGACCATCAGGGCATCGGCCATGATCCGCACCGCCGCCGCCGCCGTGGCGGCCGGCAGGCCATAAGTGGCGCTGGCCGGCGGCAGCGGCGCCAGCCGCACGGTGATCTCGGTGAGCACCGCCAGGCTGCCGCGCGATCCGGTGAGCAGGCGCGGCAGATCGAAACCCGTGACGTTTTTCAACACCTTGCCGCCAGCATTGAAACGCTCGCCCGCCCCCGTGACCCCGCTCAAGGCCAACACATGATCCCGCGCCGCCCCGGCAAACGGCCGGCGCGGGCCAGACAGGCCACAAGCCACCGCACCGCCCAGGGTGCCGCCACCCCGGCCCCAAATCGCATCCGGGCCGGGTGGTTCAAAGGCCAGGCATTGGCCAGCGGCGGCCAGCAGCGGCGCAATCTGCGCCATCGGCGTGGCGGCCGGCGCGGTGAGCATCAGCTCGGCCGGATCATGCACGATCTCGCCCGTCAGACGCGAAACATCGAGGCAGGCATCGGCGCTGGCCGGCTGATAGGCCGGCCGGCTGCCGCTGCCGCGCACCGCCAGCCGCAGGCGGTCTGTATTGGCCTGCACGATGACCGCGGCGAGGTCGGCCGGACTGGAGGGCGAGACTGTCTGCATCAGAAGCGCGGCAAATCGGGATGCGCCAGCCTGCCGCCATGCACATGCACGGCGTTCATTTCGGCACAGCGCGACAGGGTGGGAAACAGCTTGCCGGGGTTCAGCAAGCCCTTGGCATCAAAGGCGCATTTCAGCCGGCTTTGCACATCCAGATCCATGGCGCTGAACTGGTGGGTCATCAGATCGCGCTTCTCCACGCCAACACCGTGCTCCCCGGTGAGCACGCCGCCGGCATCGACACAGGCCAGCAAGATCTCGGCGCCGGCCGCCTCGGCCGCCTCGGTCTGGCCCGGCACGCTGGCATCATACATCACCAGCGGGTGGAGATTGCCGTCGCCGGCGTGGAACACATTGGCCACGGCCAGGCCATGGCTGGCGACAATTTCGCTGATCTGCGCCAGCACCCGGCCCAGCGCCCGGCGCGGGATGGTGCCATCGACGCAATAATAATCCGATGCGATGCGCCCCACCGCCGGGAAGGCCGCCTTGCGCCCGGCCCAGAACAACA
>JAIXQY010000186.1 GCA_027485485.1 Sphingomonadales bacterium
CAAGGCGACGCGTTGGGCGCGGCGTTCAACCGGCAGACGGCGGCCGATATCACGGCCTATCTCGCTGATCCGGTGGGCAAGGCGCCCAAGGCGGTGAGCCTGCCATGGGGCAAGGGCCCGCGCAGCCGGTTCCCGCAGCCGCCGGGGCCGCCGTTGTAAGCCGGGGGTGGATTGGCGGTGCGGCCCGGTTATGCTGGGCGCTGATGTCGAGCCTGTTTTCCCTGTTTCGCAAGCGCAGGCCAGAGCCTGAAAGCCTGCCTGCAAAGTTTGCGCGGCTGCTGGCCTTTCATGCCGACATGGCAGCCCAGACGCAGGCACGACTTGCCGAGCTTGAACGGCAGGGCGACATGACGTTGCTCATCGCCAATCACAGTCACCTTGTGCACGATCATTGTGAAATCGCTGTGATGCGCTGGCGGCTGGGCGATGATCCGCGCGCCGCCATTGCCGAAACCCGCGCCGCCTATCGCGGCCTGATCGCCTGTCGCAACCGGGTTGATCCCGGCCATGCCCTGCCGATGGCGGCGATTGCCGGCATCACCGATTGGGATCTGGTCCACGCCCTGTTCTGGCTGGCCGGCACGCCGGAGCCGGTGGTGATGCACTTTCCCCAGCTGCTGCAGGAACGCTATTTCGCCTATAGCCGCATCCTGCTGTTGCAGGTGACAGGCGCCGATGTGCCGCCGGTGCTGGCCGCCGCCGTGGCCGGATTTGCGGCCAGCGGGCAGGGCCTGGTGGACCGCGATTTTGCCGCCAAGCAGTCGCTGCTCAATGGCGCGCCCGACGCAGCGGCGTTGCTGGCGCAGATCGCCGGCCATTGGCCCAAGCGACGGACCAACGGGTTCTACCGCACCTCGGCACCGCTGCCCGCCGGCCATGATGTGTCCAACGATCTGTCAGTCGATTGGCAGCTGGCCTGCATTGCGCGGGCGCTGGGCCTGGCTGTGCCAGCACCGCACGGCTGGCGTTGGTGAACAAAAAAGGGCCGGCACCCTGCGGCACCGGCCCTTCCCTTTGCAGCCCGCCAGGGATCACTTCACCTTGGCGAAATCCTGGTAGTTGATGCCGAGCTGTTCAAGATAGGTCTTGTACTTGCTGGCATCGTAGTAAAATTTCGCCTGCTGCGGGGCCATCTTGGCCATGATGTCGGTGTTCAGCCAGATCGCCGGCTTGTCTTCGGGCGTCAGCAGCGGATCATATTTGTCGGTCTTGAACTGCACATCCTGTTGATAGGCCTTGGCATCGGCGATGATCTTGGGCGTGGTCATCAGATCCAGCACCGTCATCGCCACGGCCTTGGCGCCGACCATCACGCCCTTGTGGGCAATGGGGGTGGCCATGGCAATGGCCGATTGGCGGTTGTGGCCAATGGCGTTGGGGATGTTGGACGGGTAACGGATGGTCACCGTGGGCACCGTCCACATGATGTCGCCAATATCATCCGAACCGCCGCCCATCGATTGGCCGCGGGTTTCGGGCGTGGACAGCGGCGCCAGCTTGGTGGTGAGCGGTTCCACCTTCACGCCGTTGGCCTGCTGCATCGCCTTGGCAAAGCCCTGATCGGCGGCATCCCAGGTGGGCAGGCCGACGGCGGCGATATTGGCATAAAGCGCCTCGGCCAGCGGCTTGTTGCCAAAGTTCGGCGCGGCATAGCCCAGGGTGCGCTGAGTCACCGTGGTGTCGGTGGCCATGGCGGCGGCCTTGGCGATGCGGTTGCCGATTTCATAGAGGCCGCGGATGGAGCTGAACTTGTTCTCGCGGAAATAATACCAGACGCTGGCCTTTTCCGGGACGATGTTGGGCTGGCCGCCGCCTTCGGTGATGACATAATGGCTGCGCTGGGTGACGGGCAGATGTTCGCGCCGCATGTTCCAGGCGACGTTCATCAGCTCGACGCCGTCCAGGGCGGAGCGGCCGTCCCAGGGCTGGCCGGCGGCGTGCGCGGTCTTGCCCTTGAACGTATATTCCACGCTCACCATGCCGTTGTTGCCGGCCGGGCCCCATTGCGTGCCCAGATCGCGGCCAACGTGGGCGAAGATGCTGGCATCGACATCCTTGAACATGCCGGCGCGCACATAATAGGCCTTGGTGGCGAGCAGCTCTTCGGCCACGCCGGGCCACAGCATCAGCGTGCCCTTGATGCCGTTCTTTTCCATGATCTGCTTGGCGGCCAGCGCGGCAACGATCATCATCGGCATCCCGCTGTTGTGGCCTTCGCCGTGGCCGGGGCCGCCTTCCACCATCGGCTTCATCTCAACCACGCCGGGATATTGCGACAGGCCGAGCAGGCCATCGATATCGCTGCCCAAGGCGATCTTGGGGCCGGGGCCGTTGGACCAGGTGGCGGTGAAGGCGGTGGGGATGCCGGCGGCGCCGCGCACCACGGTGAAGCCGTTCTTCTCAAGGATGCCGGTGAGATATTCGCTGGTCTTGTGTTCCTGGAAACCGGGTTCGGCAAAGCTGAACACCGTGTCGACCATTTCCTGCGCCAGCTTGGCCTGTGCATCGACGAGGCCGGCGGTTTCCTTCTTCTGCGCCGGTGTGGCCAGCGCGAACGCCGGCCCGGCCATCATCGTTGCCGCCAGCAACGCCGCGATCATCTTGCCCTTCATGTTTCTGCCCCCTGTTTGGCCGATCAATATTCGAACCGCACGCCCATACGATAGACCCGGCCCAGCACATCATACAGCCCGCGATTGGTCATAGGATAAGCCGGCGTGTTGTTGCCCGTCGGCCCGTTGCCCACCAGCACCGGATCGCTGTTGAGCAGGTTCCGCACATAGAGGAACAGATCGGCCTTCGATCCGCCAACCTTGATCTTCTTGGTGATCGAGGCATCCATATACCATTGGCCGGAAATGCGGTTGGTGTTGATGGTGCGGTTGGCGGCGGTGGAGGCCGGGCAGCCGGTGGTGCATTCGAAGAAGTTGTTGTTGTACACCCCATCAGAGAAGCCGCGGCCGGTGAGGTTGAAGCTCCAGCTGTCCAGCTCGTAATTTGCGGTCAGGCGATAGTTCCAGGCTGGCACGCCATCGCCCTGGTTCTTGCCGGCGATATCCTCGGGCACGTCGATGCCGTTGTTGAGGATATTGTCGATATAATGGCTGGCCAGCGCGCGCAGCGTGGCCTTGCCGCCACCCAGATCAAAGCGATAGCTGGCTTCGATATCGATGCCGCGCACCTTCACATTGGCGAAGTTGAACGGCACCAGCCGGATGCCGGTGATCACGCTGCTGGCCGCCACCGGGCCGTTGAAGGTGATGAACGGGCAGATATCGGCGCGGTTCTGTTCCAGGCACAGCGTGGTGATGGTCTGTGCTGAAATCGTGCCGATGGCGCCGGACAGGTTGATATCGAAATAATCGACCGAAGCGGCAAAGCCGGGCAGGAAGCTGGGGGTGAACACGCCGCCCACGCCCCAGGTCATGGCCACTTCGGGCTGCAGGGCCAGGTTGCCGGTGGTCTGTTCGGTGAACTGATCGGCGCGCTGGCCGCCACCGGGTTGCAGCACGTTCACCGTATTGGTGCGGGCGGTGCCGGGCGCGAACAATTCGGCCAGGTTCGGCGCGCGGATGTCGCGGCTGCGCACCATGCGCAGCTTGATATCATCGATCACCTGCCAGGTGGCGCCGGCCTTCCAGGTGGTGACGCTGCCGCTGGTGGAATAATCGGTCTGGCGGATGGCGCCGTTGAAATCCAGGCCCTTGGCCAGCGGAATCACGGTTTCGGCGAAGAATTCCTTCACCGTGAAGCTGCCGCGGGTGACCAGATAATTGCCGTAGAGCCAGCCGGAATTGAACTGCGGATCAACCGAGCCATTCACCCGTTCGCGGCGATATTCGCCGCCGAACGCGAACGACACCGGGCCGGCCCAGGTTTCGAACAGATCGTTGGTGGAGAAGCTGATCGCCGCCACATCCTGGCGCAGCGTCTGGAAACGCTGCGGCTGGGCGCCGTTGTTGAACACATAATCAATGGCGGCCTGCGTCACGCCGCCAACGCCGATGCGATTGAGCGGCACGCAGCCATTGGTGGGCGCGGTGAGGGTGGAACGGCAGACAATGGTGCCGGCCGCGATCCCGGCGGCATTGCCGGCCGGGGCGCGCACCGCATCCTGCGCCAGCGTCACGCGGCTGTTCAGCCAGGTGTTGGTGAGCAGTTCGTTGGTGCGCGCGATGCCGGCCTGGTAATAAGCCGCATATTTCCAACTGCCCTTGCCGATCTCGAAATCGCCATCAGCGCCGGCGACGAAGCGATAGACTTCGCGGCTGTTGTTGGAACCAGCCGCCGGGAAACCGGCGTTGCTGGTGCCGATCGAGATGTTGGTGAGGTTGAGCGCGGTCATCTGGCTGACCAGCGCAGTGGGCAGGAAGGCATTGTCACGCTGGATGGTGATGCCGGTGGAGGGCGTCTGCTGATAGAAGCTCTGGCCGCTGTAACCGGAATAGCTGTACTGCACGAACGGCACGAAAGCCGGGCTGACCTCGAAGCTGAGGCGGCCAAAGATGTTGCCGCGCTCTTCATTGGGGGACAGGCTGTTGGTGCTCCAATGGCCTTCGCGGCTGATCAGATAATCGCCGCCCACCATCCACTGGCCGCGGTTGGGGCCATAGGTGAACTGGTTCAGGCTGGCCTGGCCATTGGTGATGGTGCCGAAATAGGTGCCGCGCAGCGGGCCGGTGTTGATGATGCCGCCCGGCGTGAACTGATAGGTGCCGATGCCGGACTGCACCAGGCGTTCGGGCTGGCCATTGCCGGCAACAAAGGCCGGATTGTCGATCTGAAAGAAGCCGCTGTTCTGCCACGGCCGATCATAGGTATCGACGCCCTTCTGGGTGAAATAATCCCCGGCCAGCAGCACCTTTCCGCGGCCATCGGCAAAATCGAAGCCGCTGGTGATGCGGAACGTGTGGTTGGGCGTGTCGCCATAATCGGTGATGCCGAATTCATATTCGGCGCGCAGGCCCTTGAAATCGCGGTTCAGGCTGAAGTTGATCACCCCGCCGACAGCATCGGAGCCATAGGCCGACGAGGCGCCGCCGGTGACGACTTCGACGCCCTTGATCAGGCCCTGCGGCACGGTTTGCGTGTCGACGATGCCAACCGGGGTCGACGCGACCGAGCGTTGCCCGTCGATCAGCACCAGCGTGCGCGCCGAACCCAGCGAGCGCAGGTTGACGGACGCAATGCCGGCCTGGCCGTTGGACAGCGAACCGGAGTTGGTGGACGAGCTTTGCGAACCGCGCACCGATGGCAGCGTGTTGACATAATCGCCGATATTGGCCTGCGGTTCGGCCTTCAACTCGGCCTCCCCGATCACCGACACCGGGATCGGGCTGTCATAACCGGTGCGGCTGATGCGGCTGCCGGTGACGGTGATGATGGCAGTCTCTTCCTCTGCCGCTTCTTCGGCCTGGGCGGTGGCGGCCGCCGGGGCGGGCTGGGCCTGCGCCTGGGCCATTGCCGGCACAAGCGTGGCGGCGCCCAGCAGCAACAGGGAACGGAGATCGGTCACGGCGCGGCGGTTGGTCATCATCAGTCTATCCCCCAATGCAGCACCCGGCACCCCTGCCGGCCGCCCATGTTACGTGATGGCCCATCCCCCCAACAGGCCCGCCCTTGCTGTTTTCGGCTGCCATCCGGGCGGATGCCGGCAGCCCTTGTGGGGCCCGGCCACGCCGATGCGATTCTGCCAGGACCCGCGATGACCAATGCATGACAGGGGCGCGCCGCGCGTTACGTCTTTTGGCGTAGAGGCTGCCGACAGGGTGCGACCGCAGAGCGCAGGGGTTATGGTGTCGCGATGCGCACAGCCTGTTCGGTGTCGCCGGGGCGGAACTGCAGGCTGCGGGTGATGCCGGCGCGGCGCACATTCACCTGGGTGGAATGATCCGGCCAGGTTTCGCCGAACAGGCCGCCACTGATCAGCAGTTCGCCCGGCTTGCCCTTCATGCGGCCGACATAGCGCAGTTCGACCAGATCGCCCGACAAGCGCTGCCCGGCCGGGGCCAGCGTGACGCCCCTGATGCGGAAGCGCTGGCCAACATAGGCGACCAGCGCCTGCATGGCATCGGGATCATCCAGGCTGGGCTGGGCGGCCGGCGCGATATCGACCAGCGCCGGCTCCACATCATGTGCCTGCATCCGGTGGGTGACGGTGAGGGCGCCGGACTTGGCATCAATTTCCACCACCGCCAGGCTGGCATGGCCGCGGTGGGCAGCGGCCGGGACGGCGAGCGTGAGGAGCAAGCCCCCCAGCAACTGCGCCGCCCGGCCTCGCCTCACTTCTCGTCCTTCTTCTCGTCTTTCTTCTCGTCCTTTTTCACCGGACGGGTCTTGATGCTGTCCGGCGTCACTTCCAGTTCGCTGTCGGCCATGCGGTTGTCGCCGGCGCCGAAATCATCGCGCACTTTCATCACCGTGGGTTCGATACGGGCCGGGAAGCTGTTGTTGCTGCGATCGGCATCGGCGGTTTCCCACAGCGGGTCCACCTCGGCGGATTTCAGCACTTTGGGGGTGACATGCTGCCAGGTCACCGCCTTGTGGTTGTGCCGCCAGATTTCGGCCGGGATGCGGATGGTTTCGGATGTGCCATCGGCATAATCCAGCTTGAGGATCACCGGCATCACCAGCCCGCCGCGGTTGCTGAAGCTGAAGTGATAGAAATTGTCCTTGAAGGCCAGCGCGGCGGCTTCTTCGGGCTCCAGCTTCTTCACCGCGCCTTCATAATCCTTGCGGTCCTTGGCCGTGACGGTGAAGCGGTTGGTTTCATCATAGAAATCGCGGGTGGCCGGATCGCGATCCTTCACCGGCACCTGGGTGTTGCGCGACACGGTGAGCGGGGTGGGTTCCGCCTTCTTGCGATCGCGGGCCCAGCCCTTTTCCACTTCGGGATTGCGGGTGTCGAGCCGGGCCTGGACCACCTTGTCGAGCGCGATATCGACATGATCAGTGGAATAGAACCAGCCGCGCCAGAACCAATCGAGATCCACGCCCGAGGCTTCTTCCATGGTGCGGAAGAAATCATAGGGCGTCGGCCGCTTGAAGCGCCAGCGCCGCGAATATTCCTTGAAGGCGAAATCGAACAATTCGCGGCCCAGGATGGTTTCGCGCAGGATCACCAACGCGGTGGCCGGCTTGGCATAGCCGTTGTTGCCGAACTGCAGCAGGCTGTCGCTGTGCGTCATCAACGGCACCTGATCGCGGCTGACCATATATTCCACGATGTCACGCGGTTCGCCGCGGGCGCGGGGGAATTCCGGATCCCAGCGCCGTTCGGCCTCGAACTCCAGGAAGCTGTTCAGGCCCTCGTCCATCCAGGTCCACTGGCGCTCGTCGCTGTTGACGATCATCGGGAACCAGCTGTGGCCGATCTCGTGGATCACCACGCCGATCAGGCCATATTTGGCCCGCTCGGTATAGGTGAGCTGGCCGGTCTTCTTGTCCTTCACCGGGCGGGGGCCGTTGAAGGTCATCATCGGATATTCCATCCCGCCCACCGGGCCATTGATGCTCTGCGCGGTGGGATAGGGATAGGTGAAGGCAAATTCGCCATAGACATCAATGGTGTGGGCGATCGACTTGGTGGAATAGGCATCCCACAACGGCCGGGCTTCCTTCGGGTAAAAGCTCATCGCCATCACCAGCGGCATCGCCGGATCATTCTGGCGAACGCCCATCGCATCCCACACGAACTTGCGGGAGGACGCCCAGGCAAAATCGCGGACATTCTTCGCCGTGAAGCGCCAGGTCTTGCTGGTGGTCGCCTTGCCCTTCTCGGCGGCCAGCGCTTCGGCCGGGGTCACGATATACACCGGCTCCTTGGCGGTGCGGGCCTGCGCCAGGCGGGCGCGCTGGGCGGCGCTCAGGATCTCGGGGTTGGCCAGCTCGCCGGTGGCGGACACGACATGATCGGACGGCACGGCGATCGACACATCATAATCGCCGAATTCCAGGGTGAATTCGCCGTCGCCAACGAACGCCTTGTTGTGCCAGCCTTCATAATCCGAATAGACGGCGGCGCGCGGGAACCATTGCGCGGCGAGGAACAGGCAATTGCCATCCTGATCCGGCTTGGTGAAACATTCATAGCCGGAACGGCCACCGATCACCCGGGTTTCGATCAGTGGCACGCTGAATTCGATCTTCACCGTCGTGGCAGCGCCGCTGGCCAGCGCGGCGGGCAGATCGATTCGCAGCAGCGTGTCCACCACGGTGAACTTCAACGGCTTGCCGGCGGCATCGGTCACCTTGGCGATGGTGAAGCCGCCGTCCCACTCCTTGAAGCGCATGGCGCGGCGCACGCCGGTCATGCTGATCTGGCCGCCCGGCGTCACGGTTTCGGTGCGTTCGGCGATGGAATCGCGCTTGGCGTTCTGATCCAGCAGCAACCACAGATACTTCAGCGCATCCGGGCTGTTGTTGTGATAGGTCATGGTCTGCGTGCCACTGATGGTGCGGGTGGCTTCGTTCAGGCTGGCGCTGATGCGATAATCCACCTTCTGCTGCCAGTAACGATGGCCCGGCGCGCCGGCGGCGTTGCGATAATCGGTCGGGGTCGGCCAATCTTCGCCCTCAAGCTGGCGGAACTTGTCGACAAAACTGCCCTTGGTCTGCTCGATCGGCCCGGCCGTGGCGGCAACACCCGCCATCGCCATCACCGCCCACAGCAGCACCCGCCCAACACCCCGCATATCGCAGCCCCTTGCAATCTTGCCCGGCCTCCCGCCGGAAAACCCGCCCATTGCCGCGTGGGCTTCGCCTTGGCAAGCGGTGAACAAGGCCGCAGGGGGCGTTTGGCCCATGGCCGTGGCGACTTGACCGGGACACACCGCGTTGCAGTCGACCACAGAATATGACAATGAAGCGATGTGAGTCTCTGACTTGGAGGGTATGATGCGCCTGATCGCTGTTGCTGCTGCCACCGCCCTGCTGGCGATTGCCGGCCCGGCCACCGCCTGTGCCTTTGATGGCATGCCGGGTTACAGCCATTATGCCCCGGATGGCACCGACCCCTATGCCGGCGCCTATGCCGAGGCCGCCGCCCGCATTGCTGAGCAGCGCCGTCAGGAAGCCATTGAGAACGCCCGCCTCGCCATGATGAAGCGGCTGGGCCTGAAGGATGACGTCGCCACTGCGCAGGCCCCGGCCACCATGGCGCCGGTTGCCATGGCAAATGCCCAGCCCTGAACCGCAGACCCATTTGAACAAGGTTGAAGGGCCTCTGGTGGAAACCAGGGGCCTTTCCCATTGGCGCGATGGCCGCTGCGTGATGCAGATTGGGGATTGGCAGTTGCAACCCCGCGCCCACGCCCTGCTGCTGGGGCCATCAGGATCGGGCAAGACCACCTTCATCAACATCGTCACCGGCTTGCTCACCCCCAGCCAGGGTGCGATCTTCGTGGCCGGCGAACCCATGTCCATCCTGCCGCCCGCCGGCCGCGATGGCTTGCGCCGCCGCACCACCGGGCTGGTGTTCCAGACGCTGCGGCTGATCCCGGCGCTTTCGGTCACCGCCAATCTGGCGCTGGCGCAGCAACTGGCGCTGGGCCAGGTGGACCGCG
Organism: Sphingomonadales bacterium; assembly: GCA_027485485.1. Taxonomy (GTDB): domain Bacteria; phylum Pseudomonadota; class Alphaproteobacteria; order Sphingomonadales; family Sphingomonadaceae; genus Sandarakinorhabdus. The sequence continues at coordinate 9,564 of JAIXQY010000186.1, forward strand.
CCGCCATTGCCGCCATGATCGATCGCGTTGGCCTGTCGCACCGCGCCGCCGCCCGCCCGCGCCAATTGTCGCAAGGCGAAGGCCAGCGCGCCGCCATCGCCCGCGCCCTGATCACAAGGCCGCACCTGGTGGTGGCCGATGAGCCAACCTCGGCGCTGGATGATGCCAACGCCGCGCGCATGATCGATCTGATGTTCGAGGTGGCCGATGCCACCGGCGCCACTTTGCTGGTCGCCACCCACGATGGCCGCATCGCCCACCGCTTTGGCAACCGGCTGAATCTGGAAGCGCCGCAATGATCGGTCTCAGCCTCGCCTATCTCAGGGACCGTGCGCTCAACACCGGGCTCAACATCCTGCTGCTGGGCTTGAGCGTCGCCAGTCTGGTGATCCTGCTGCTGTTTTCCAGCCAGCTCGAAAACCGCTTCGACAAGGATGCCCAAGGCATCGACATGGTGGTGGGCGCCAAGGGCTCACCGCTGCAACTCATCCTGTCCAGCGTCTATCATGTCGATATCCCGACCGGGAATGTGCCGCTGGAAACCGTGGAGCTGTTGCGCCGGCAGATGGGCGTGGCCCAGGCGATTCCGCTGGCCCTGGGCGACAGTTTCCGCACGTTCCGCATCGTCGGCACCGAACCGGCCTATCCCGCGCTGTTGGGCGCGTCGCTCGCCGATGGCCGCATGTTTGGTCAGAAGATGGAGGCGGTGATCGGCGTCGAAGTCGCGGCCCGCACCGGCGCCGGGCTGGGCCAGCGCTTTGTGGGCGGCCATGGCATGACCGGCGGCGATGATGGCCCCAAGCATGAGGAAGCGCCGTTCATCGTGGTGGGCCGGCTGAAGCCCACCGGCACGGTGATCGACCGGTTGATCCTGACCAACGTTGAAAGCGTGTGGGCGGTGCACGGCATCGAGGCCCCGCATGACGAGCCTGCGCATGAGGGCGAAAGCGCCGAGGAACATGCCGATCATGCCAGCCCGGCGGAGGTGACGGCTGTGCTGGTGCAGTTCGGTAGCCCGATCGCCGCCGTGCGCCTGCCCGGTTTCGTCAACCGCCAGACCAATTTGCAGGCCGCGGTGCCGGCGGTGGAAGTCTCCCGCTTGCTGGCGCTGGTGGGTGTGGGGCTGGACGCGGTGCGGGCCTTTGCCGTGCTGCTGATGATCACCGCCGGCCTGTCGATCTTCGTCGCCCTGCTCACCGCGCTGCGCCAGCGCGAAGGTGACATGGCGATGCTGCGGGTGATTGGCGCCAGCCGCGCCGCGATTCTGGGCCAGGTCGCCAGCGAAGGCCTGATATTGGCGGCGGCCGGCACCGTGCTGGGCCTGGTGCTGGGCCATGGCGTCATCGCGCTGGCGGCGGCCAACATCGAACAATTGCACCAATTGGGCCTCAACCCGCTGGCATTTCACCCCGGAGAGGCCATGATCGCCATGGCGGCGCTGGGCATCGGGCTGATTGCCGCCTTGATTCCAGGGTTACGCGTGCTGCAATCCGATATTGCCGATACATTGGCAAACGCCCGCTGATTCGATTCGGAGGAACCATGAACATCCGCATCCCGCTTGCTGCTGCTGCGCTGTTGCTGATCGGCCCGGCCGTGCTGGCCCAGGCGCCGGGCCCGTTGAAGCCATCGGAATCGATCTGGAAGCCGGCACCCACCCCGCCGGGCGGCGTGGCCTGGCAGGTGCTGGAAAGCGCCAGCGAAGACCCGCGCGCCGCCAAGGCCGGCACGGTCAAGCCGCTCTATCCCGCCGCGGTGAAGGCGCTGGCGGGCAAGCGGGTGAAGATCAACGGCTATATGCTGCCGCTGGGCAAGGGCGCCAACCAAAGCCATTTCGTGCTGCTGGCCTATCCGCCCGATTGCCCCTTCCACCTCAACCCCGGCCCGCAACAGTTCATCGAGGTGAAGGTCTCCAGCGCCATTCCGATGAATTATGATGTGCGCACCATCGAAGGCACGCTGGAGCTGGCCGGCACCGATGGCGGCGGCGTGTTCTACAAGATCAGCGACGGGAAAGAGAGTTGAGGGCGGGCCTGGCAGCGCTGCTGCTGGCAGCGGCAGCAACCACCGCCCCGGCATCTGCCGCACCGCTGCCGCCCGATCTGGCCACCCGCATCGACAACGAGATGCGGGATCAGGCCAACATCAACAACTGGCCAGGCATCGCCTGGGGCATCGTCAAGCGCGGTGAGGGCCTGGTGCATTTCGGCCACGCCGGCATCGCCGATGTGGCCAGCGGCCGCAAGGTGGAGGCCGACAGCCGCTTCCGCATCGCCAGCATGACCAAGGCCTTCACCGCGCTGACCATCCACGAGCTGGCAGCCGAAGGCAAAATCCGCCTCGATGATCCGGTGATGAAATATGTGCCGGAACTGGCCGGCTGGGGCGATCACCTGACCATCACCGATCTGGTGCACCACATGGCCGGGTTCGTGACGGATGACCCGTGGGGAGACCGGCAGACCCCGCTGCCCGAAGCCGAGTTCAGC